>CABQWP010000017.1 GCA_902467875.1 uncultured Collinsella sp.
TATCCTGTTACCCCCCCCCCCCCGTTGGCCAGAACGGCGGAACCTCTAGAGCAAAGTGACGCTAAAGCTGCGGACGTCCGTCTCGCCCGGCGCCAGCGTAATGGTGTTGACCTTGTGCTCAAAGACATCGTCCTCGGTGTCCATGGTGGTGTGGCCGGTCCAGGGTTCGAGCGCCACAAACGGAGCGTCGTTGGCGGCAGACCACACGCCGATGTACTTAAAGCCCTCAAAGTCGATCTTGACGCCGTGGCCCGACTTGCGGCCGCGCAGTGTGAGCGTGGAGCCCGGAGTATCGGTGAACATGATGGCATCGTTATCGAAGCTGCGGTGCGTGATGGGCAGCACGTCCGAGTTATCGGGCGCCTTGTAGCTGCCCTCGAACGTTATAAGACCGTCGGGCGTGATGATGGGAGCCTCGTTGGTCCAAGCCTCGGTAAACGCCAACTCGTAATCCTCGAACGCCTCGTCCTCGGCACCGGGGGCGGGCACGTTAAATGCGGGGTGGCCGCCCACCGAGAACGGCAGGTCCACGTCGCCGGTGTTGGTGACGGCAAAGGTCTGCGTGAGGGTGGCGTCGCCGGTCAAGGCATAGGTCATGTTGAGCTTAAAGTGGAACGGGAACGCCTTGAGCGACTCGGGCGTATCGGTAATCTCGTACGTTACCGAGGAGCCGTCCTCCGAAACCTCGACCAGCTTGTGCTCGACAATGCGCGCGAGTCCGTGGCGCGGCATCTCGCAGGTACCGGCCGCAGACGTTGCCGTGTTGTTGCGCAGCGAGCCCACAATGGGGAACAGGATGGGCGCGTGCTTGCCCCAAAAGGCGGGGTCGCCCTGCCACAGATACTCGTTGCCGTTGAGGGCAAGGCTCGTGAGCTGGGCGCCCATGGAATCGATGGCCGCGGTGAGGCCGCCGCGCTTGATGGTAGTGACGGTAGACATGCTACTTCCTCCAAAAGTAAACAATAGTGTCGAGGGCTATTGTCCCACTCTTGGCGACGGGACGGGACGGCAGGCGATTATTGAGTAGCCATAGCGGAATGAGCGGCGAGCGCCTACTGGGTATCCACGTAAAGGTCGAACCCGCCCTGCGGTGTGGTGTCGACCGCGTCGGGCGCCTGTGAGTTAAAGCTCACGGGGACCATGCGCTTTGAGGCGCGGAAGCGCGTGCCGTCGGTGGCGACGGGCGGTTCATCGACGGTGAGCTCGTAGTCGCCGGGCTTAAGTTCGATGCCGTCACCAGCGGAATTGACGTATTGATACTCGTCAATCGTCTGCCCTTTGAGCGTGCGCCCCACGATGTAGATGAGCATTTGGCTGTCGCCGCGCGCGGTGTCCCACGTCGCGCCGTCCTTGACCTCGACCGACACATGTACCGAGCGCGTGCGGCCGAGCGATTGCTCGATAGACATCTCGACCTTGGCGGCGTCTTTTCGCTGTTGTTCAACATGGCTCCAGACGTTTCCAATTACCGAGCATGCGATAACGCCGGCCATGAAGGCGATAAGGATGGGGCCGAGCGGAGAACGGCGGCCCGCGTCTTCCTCACGAGCCAGGTCGGGGCGATGTGTGGGCGCAGGCGCCTGGGCGCCTTGCGCGGGCACGTCGAGAATGCTGAAAGATGCCGTACTGCCGGGGTCGATGGTGTGGCGCGGCTGCGGGGTCTTGGCCGGCGAGATGGACATGTCCGCCGGCTCATCGAGTGTGGCCGTGGCATCGGCCTTAGCCTCGTCGGCCTCGGCTTGGGCCCAAGCCTGCTCAAAGGTCAGGGGCTCGGCGGCATCGGAGGCGGCATCAGGCTCGACAGCGGCATCGTTGCCGGTCTCGTCCTCGTCGCTCGACACGTCACGCGACGCGGGCTCGTCCCACTCCTCGTCCGGAGCCTCGCCCTCGCTATACCACCATTCAAAGTTATCGATATCCATACGGGGCGCCCCTTAGGCCTCGCAAATAAACACTCGCTAGTCTTATACCCCCAGACGGCACCGAAGCTCACCCGCGCCGGACACGAAAACCGTCACAACATTCGACGTTTTTCCTCGTTTTCGAGATTTTCATCGAATGTTGTGACGGTTTAGGCGGCAGCCACGCCGCGAATGTGACAAAGAGACTGTCCCTTTGTCACATTCTGTTAGAGTTGCAGGGATTGAATCCCGCTTATTCATGCGCCATTGGAGTGACAACCTTGACCGCCGCAACCACGCCTAAAAGTAAGTCAACCGCCGCCGCGCTCTCCCCCGCGCGCACCAAGCTCTGCCTGGCACTGCTCGTGCTGTTGGGGTTCTCGCTCGGCTGCTCCGAGTTCGTGGTCATCGGCATCGAAAGTGACTTGGCGACGGAACTCGGCATATCACTTGCCACCGCAGGCCAGCTCATCAGCGTTTTCGCACTTGTCTACGCTATCGCGACGCCGGTGCTTGCGCTCAGCACGGGGCGGTTCCGCCGCTACCAGCTGCTCGTGTGCTACAGCATCGTCTTTGTGCTCGGCAATTTGGTTATGGCGCTAGCACCCAACTTCCAAGTGCTCTTTATCTCGCGCATTGTCTTGGGATCCGTCTCAGGCGCGCTGCTCGCCGTAGGCGTGACGTACATCCCTGAGCTTCTGTCCCCGCAGCAAACTTCGCTTGCCATCTCGGTAGTGTACGGTGCGTTTTCCGTGGCGATGGTCTTTGTGACCTCGATTGGCAAATTTGTGGCCGACACGCTCGATTGGCACGTGGCCATGTACGGCACGCTGGCCTTTGCCGTTTTGATCTGCGGAGCGCTCGTGACGTTTATGCCGCGCGCTGGGCAAACCGACGAGCCTGCCACCTTTCGCGAGCAGGCGGGTCTGCTGCGCGAGCCGAGCATCATCACCGGCATGCTCATCTTCTTGTTTGGCGTGGGGTCGGTCTATGTGTTCTACGGCTACGTGACGCCCTATCTGGAGCAGGTGCTGGGCATGGGCACGGTCGAAGCCAGTACCACGCTTATGGCCTACGGCGTGTTCTGCCTGATCTCGAACATCCTGGGCGGATGGATCGATGCGCGCTTTGGCATGAAGGCGCTACTCGTGACGTTTGTGCTGCAGGCTGCAGCGTTACTCGGACTGTTTGCTGTGGGCGGCACCATGCCGCTCGCGCTGGTCTTTGTCTTTAGCCTGGCGCTGCTCATGTACCTGTTCTCGGTGTCGTGCATCACGCACTTTATGGACGTGGCACGCAGCCGCCATCCCAAGTCGATGGTACTCGCAAGTTCGGTTGAGCCCATGGCGTTTAACGTCGGCATCTCGTTTGGCACCGCAGTGGGCGGCGCCGTGGTAAGCAGCGTTGGCATTGCATATGTAGGCGCAGTGGGTGCCGCGTTCTCGCTTGTGGCCTGGGTGCTTACGCTGGTGACGATTAAGTTGGCTCGCTGGGAACGCAAGAGGGCGATGGCGCAGGCGTAGATGCGATACTCGAGCTCGATGATGGCGATCGAAAGGAAACCGCATATGCAACGTGTACTGTTTATCTGCCACGGCAACATCTGCCGCTCGACGATGGCTGAGTCGGTGTTTACCGAGCTCGTACGCCGCGCTGGGCGCGAGGCGGAGTTTGTCATCGATTCCGCAGCGACCTCAACTGAGGAGATCGGCAACCCGCCGCATCATGGCACGGTCGCCAAGCTGCGCGAAGTCGGGATTCCCGTCGTTGCACACCGTGCCCGTCAGGTGCGTCGCACGGAGTATGGCGACTGGGACCACATTGTCTATATGGACGACGAGAACGCCCGCGGCCTGTACCGAATTTTTGGGAAGGACCCCGATGGCAAGATCTCGCGCCTGCTCGATTGGACCGATCGCCCCGGCGACGTGGCCGACCCCTGGTACACCGGCAATTTCGACGCCACCTACCGCGACGTGCTCGCCGGTTGCACCGCTATGCTCGAGCAACTGTAGGCAAGCGAGGCCGCGGGCCACGCCTTCGGCGCGAAACGAGCGTGGATAATCTCCCGCATGAAAAATGAGCGTGGATTTTCTCCCGCTTTGAGCGTTCAAGGGCGCCCTAAACGGGAGAAAATCCACGCTCATGAATGTGGCAAAGGGACTGTCCCTTTGTCACATCCGGGACTGGCCCTAGACCGGCTTGACCTCCAGCTTTATCCCCTCGGCACAGGAGTCGCCCAAAACATCCGAAAGGGCCCAGGTCGCATATAGCGGCAAATAGAGAACCGCTCCGTTGCGCTCAACGTTGCCTCTCGAGAAAACAATCCCGAGCCTTACGCCATATTCAGCCGTATCAAGCACATGACCGAGCGCAGCGTGCGCGTGGTAATAGGAGCCCGATTTAACCTCGATCGGAACAGCCGTCCCATCCGGCCCGTCGACCACAAAGTCCACTTCACCGCGCTTTTTTGTCTGATAGTAGTAAAGCTGGCGATTTTGGGCAGCCAGCTGCTGGGCCACCACGTTTTCGTAAATGCCGCCCAGGTTGGGCTCCTTGCTATCAAGATACGCCGCTTGGGCGACTCCAACGGGGTAGCGCGCCATCAACATGCCCGTATCCGATTGATATAGCTTGAACTGCGATGGCCGCACCGTCTTGAGCAGGGGCGATTTTGGCTCGGTTACGATATCGGCTTTGAGAGCAACGCCGGCATCGACAAGCCATACAAAATCTCGCCGATACTTCTCGTAGTGAGCCTTGGGATCAATGGAATTGAGCACGAAGCGCTTGTTTTCGCCCTCGAGCATAATAGGGAGCTGATCGTAGATGCTCTGTACCTGAAGGGCTCGCCCGCTTGCATACTTGAAGATATCCCGCCGGTACTGTTCGTTGAGCTCGGACTGTAGCTGACGAACAGAGGCAAGGTCGCCCTGCGTGTCAAGGAAACGCTGCACGACCTCCGGCATTCCGCCGACAACGGTATAGGTCCTGAAGTTTGCCATCATCGCGTCATGAATGTAATCAGGAATGGGCCTCTCGCTGATACACGCGTCACGTATCGTTTGGAGAGCCCCCTCGCTCACCCCGGTTGCCCAGCAAAACTCCTCAAAATCGAGCGGGAACATCCTAAGCTCGTGGACATACCCCACGGGATAGGACCTGACGCCCTTGAACTGGGTCCCAAGCATTGACCCCGAAAACGCCCAGCGGCACCTCCCGTCCTCAACAAGGAACTTTGCCATCGTCATGATGTCGGGGGCCTCTTGGACCTCATCGATAAACACGAGCGTTTTGCCTGGTGCAATCGACTTTCCCGAAAGAAGCGTCACCCTGCTGATGAAATCATCGGCATCCCGCGCCTCGAGAAGAGCATCTTTTGCCTGGCGATTTTCCATGAGGTTAAGCTCGATGTAGGTTGCATGGTTGGCTTTGCCAAATGCGCGAATCGAATAGCTTTTGCCGATCTGGCGAGAACCTGTAATGAATAAGGCCTTTTGCTCGGCAGACTTCAGCCAACGCTCCAGCTCTGCCGCTATTTTCCTGCGCAGCATAGGCTCTCCCCTCAGTGCCATCAAATGAAATGCAAAGTTTTATACGCTTGATTATCGATGAAACGCAGAATTTTTAGAACCTAAAATCGGATGAAATGCAGAGATTTGAGATTACAAGCATAGTAGAAGGGGCACCACCGGCGAATGTGACAAAAGAACTGTCCCTTTGTCACATTGCGCTCGACTACTCGTCGACGATCTCGGCAAGCCAGACGTTCAGCGTATCGACCTCGGGGCAGCAGAACTTTGCCGTGCCGGGCTCGTTGCCAGGCACGGTTCCGCCATAGCGCAGGATATCGATATAGGGAAAGCCCACATGGCAGGCCATAGCGCACATCTTGCCGCGGTCTCGGTCGAAGTCAAAGACGTCGCCCGGCTTGTGACCATGGTGGCAGCGGCACGCACCCAGCTGGTCCACGCAGCTCACGCGGATACGCGGACGCTTGCCACGCGGCGCGCCGAGCGGCTTGTTCTCGCCCGCAGGCTTGACGCCGCCCTCATCAGCATTACTCATGGTCAATCACATCCAGGCAGGCCTCGATGGGAAGGCCGGCGGACTTATCCTCCTGGTCGGCATTGCGCTCGATAAGCTCCGCTACCACGCGCATGGCATCGCTCGTCGCACGCTGCAGGCTCCAACCGGCCATAACGCGGCCGACGAGCACCGCCGAGAACGTGTCGCCCGTGCCCGGGAAATAGGCCGGAATGAGCTCAAAGGGAATCGTGAAGTACTCCCCCGCCACATGGTCGTAACCGATAACCGCGTTCGTGCCATTGACCACGGCGCTCGTAATGACCACCGACTTGGCACCCAGCTCGCGCACGGCGTCCACAAGGGCGCGGGCCTCATCGGGCGTGATCTGCTCTGCAATAGGCGTATCGGCGAGCAGACAGGCCTCGGTGTAGTTGGGCACCGCGTAGTCTGCGCACTCCAGCAGGTGCCGCATAAGGCCAATCGTGGACTCGGGCACACCGGCATAGAGCTTGCCGTTGTCGCCCATGATGGGATCGACGAACACCTTGGTGCCCTTTTGCGCGCGGCGGTGGCAAAAGTCCGAGATGATGCGCGTCTCTTCCTCGGTCACGATAAAGCCGGTCGAGATGGCGTCGAACTCAAAGCCGAGCTCCTCCCAGATGGCAAGACTCTGACGCACGTACTCCGTGGTGTCGTGGATGTAGAACTTGGGGTAGTTGAGCGTATCGGAAACAAGGGCCGTCGGCAGGTTGTGGATGCGATAGCCCATATGCGACAGCACCGGCAGCATGGCGGAAAGCGCGACCTTGCCGTAGCCGCACATATCGTTGATCAACAGCAGCTGAGTGTTCTTCATGAGGGTCTCCCTTGGTTCGGGCACGGCGCAGCAGCGCCACAGTGCGACTAAGTGTAGCGCAGGGAGCGTTTGCAGCGTCGAGCGGTTACGGCGTTTGGCAAAACGCCGTAACTTAATAAGTTTGGTACCTTGACATTGATTTCTCACGCTCCTAAATTGGTTAGGCACAAAACAATTCCACTACCTAACTAAAGAAAGGAGCGAAGCTTAGATATGTGTGTTGAACCACTCGTCCTTCCGCATGAGCCCGGCGGTGACCCGTCGCAACCGGTAGACATACCCGAAGCGGTCAGCGCCGAAGACAAACTCGCCAAGCGCATCCTGAGCGGCCTGGGCTTTTGCGGCCATTACATGCATTTTCACGGCGGCGGCATATCTGGCAAGGCGCCTATTGTCTGCCTACTCGCCAAGCAGCCGACCGGCGAGCTGTCCCAACAGGAGCTCGGCATGCACTTCGACCTCAAGCCAGGGTCCCTTTCCGAGATTCTGTCCAAGCTCGAACTGGGCGGTCTTATCGAGCGCAGTCGCAATCCCAAAGACCGTCGGCAGCTCACCATCCGCCTGACCGAAGCGGGATGGGAAAAGGCCCGTGTTGAGCAGGCAGCCCGCATTCGCTTTAGGGAACAGGCCTTTAGCGCCCTTACGCACGACGAGCGCGAACAGCTCGCCGAGATGCTCGAAAAAATCCGAGTAACCTGGGAGGAACTGGATGATTAAAACCCTCATGGGAAGCATCCGCGATTACAAGAAGGTCACGATCGCCACGCCGCTGCTGGTGCTTGGCGAGGTGCTCTGCGAAATGATGATCCCGTTTATCACCGCCGACATGATCGACGCCATCAAAGACGGTGCCACCGTCGCCCAGATGCTTCCCACCGCAGGCTTTTTGGTGCTCATCGCACTGACGTCGCTCGCTTTTGGTGCCGCTGCCGGCGTCACCTGCAGTCATGCGAGCTGCGGCTTCGCCAAGAACCTGCGTCACGACCTGTTCTACAAGATCCAGACGTTCAGCTTTGCCAACATCGATGAGTTCTCGAGCTCCTCGCTCGTCACCCGCCTCACCACCGACATCAACAACGTGCAGCAGGCCTTTATGATGCTCATCCGCATCGCCGTGCGCGCGCCGCTGGTGTTGGTCTTTGCCTTTGCCATGGCCTACGCCATGGGCGGCAGCGTCGCCATGGTCTACCTGGTCATCATTCCGCTGCTGGGCTTTGGCCTGTTCTTTATCATCTATAAGGTGCGCCCGATCTTTGCCCGCGTGTTCCGCAAGTACGACGCGCTCAACGAGTCCGTCGAGGAAAACGTCACCGGCATGCGCGTGGTCAAGAGTTACGTGCGCCAGGACTACGAGAAAGAGAAGTTCGCCACCGCCGCGCGCGACGTCCAGATGGACTTCACCCGCGCCGAAAAGCTGCTCGCCTTCAATAACCCCATGATGAACATTTGCGTCAACGGCGCGTTCGTCGTCATCATCTACCTGGGCTCCGAGCTCATCATCACGAGCCAGGGCACCTTGTTCGACGTGGGCCAGCTCTCCTCCATCTTTACCTATGGCTTCCAGATTCTGATGAGTCTAATGCAGCTGTCGATGATCTTTGTCATGGTGACCATGGCCGACGAGTCGGCACACCGCATTACCGAGGTGCTTGCCGCCGAGCCCACAATCGCCAACCCGACCGAGCCCGTGCTCGAGGTTGCCGACGGCTCCATCGACTTTGACCACGTGAGCTTTAAGTACTCCGAGCACGCGAAGCGCCAGGCGCTCGACGATATCGACCTGCATATTAAGAGCGGCGAGACCATCGGTATTATCGGCGGCACCGGCTCGGCCAAGTCGACGCTCGTGAATCTGATCGCCCGCCTGTACGATGTCACCGAAGGCACCGTGCGCGTCGGCGGCGTGAACGTACGCAACTACGATCTGGACGCGCTGCGCCACCAGGTAGCCATGGTGCTGCAGAAAAACGTGCTGTTTAGCGGCACCATCGCCGAAAACCTGCGCTGGGGCGACCCGAACGCCACCGACGAGGAAGTCCGCGAGGCAGCACATCTGGCCTGCGCCGACGAGTTTGTCGACGGCTTCCCCAAGGGCTACGACACCTGGATTGAGCAGGGCGGCTCCAACGTTTCCGGCGGCCAGAAGCAGCGCCTGTGCATTGCGCGTGCCCTGCTGCGTCGCCCCAAGATCTTGATCCTGGATGACTCCACGAGCGCCGTCGACACCAAGACCGACGCCAAGATCCGCGAGGGCCTGGCGAGTTATCTGCCCAACACGACCAAGCTCATCATTGCCCAGCGTATTAGCTCCGTGCAGGATGCCGATCGCATCATCGTCATGGAGGGCGGCCGCATCAAGGACATCGGCAACCACGACGAGCTGCTCAAGACGAGCGAGATCTACCGCGAGACCTTTACCTCGCAGAACAAGATGAGCGCCGAGGGCGAGGACGCGGGCGAGACCGCTGCAGCCGGCACCGAGGCATCTGCATCGCAAGCCCAGACCCAGGAAGGAGGCGAGGCACATGAGTAAGGCCACTACCGCCGAGCGCGTACGCAACCGCAAGGGCGGCGCCATGACGCGCCTCATCAGAATGCTCTTTGGCTTCTACCCGGTGCTTTTGCCCCTCGTCGTCGCCGGCGTGGTGCTCTGCGCCGTCATCAACTCCATCGGCGCGACGTTTCTCCAGAGCGCGCTGCAGGTCATCAGCGAATCATGGCAGTCGGGCGACTGGACGGCCGCGCAGCCCAAAATTCTGAAGCTTGTGACTACCCTCGGCTGCATCTACGCCGTGGGCGTCGCGTCTTCGCTCTTCTGGAACCGCGCCATGGCCGTCATCACGCAGGGCTCGCTCGAGAAGCTGCGCGAGAAGATGTTCAACCGCATGCAGGACCTGCCGATCCGCTACTTCGACACGCATCAGCGCGGCGACATCATGAGCCACTACACCAACGACATCGACACGCTGCGCCAAATGATCAGCCAGTCGCTGCCCAACCTGCTCATGACGATCATCGTTATCGTCACGGTGTTCTTCATCATGCTGTACTACAGCGTTTGGATGTGCCTGGTCATCATTGCCGGCGTCGCCTTTATGACCTTTATGACCAAGCTGCTCGGCTCCAACTCCGCGCGCTTCTTCATTGCACAGCAGACCGAGCTCGGCGTGGTCGAAGGTCATATCGAGGAGGTCATGAACGGTCAGAAGGTCGTCAAGGCGTTTTGCCACGAGTCCGCCGCCGAGACCGATTTCGATGAGCGCAACGAGAAGCTCTTCGAGGTCTCGCAGAAGGCCAACATGTACGCCAACATCCTCATGCCCGTCCTTATGAACCTGGGCAACCTGCTCTACGTGCTGGTCGCGCTGGCCGGCGGCATCTTCCTGGCGCTGGGCGTGCCTAACCTGAGCATCTCGGGCACGGCGCTTTCCATCGCCGTCGTGATACCGTTCCTCAACATGACCAAGCAGTTCTGCGGCCAGATCGGCCAGATCTCGCAGCAGATCAACGCCGTGGTCATGGGCCTTGCCGGCGCCGAGCGCATCTTTGAGCTGCTCGACGAGGAGCCCGAGGCCGACGAGGGCTACGTGACGCTTGTCAACGCGCAGGTCAACCCCGACACTTGGCAGCTCGAGGAGGCCGACCACCACACCGGCATGTGGGCGTGGAAGCATCCGCACCGCGCAACCGGCGAGATCGAGTACGTACCGCTGCGCGGCGACCTGGTCATGGACAACGTCGACTTTGGCTACACGCCCGACCACGAGGTACTGCACGGCGTGTCCGTGTTTGCCAAGCCGGGCCAGAAGGTCGCGTTTGTCGGTGCCACCGGTGCGGGCAAGACGACCATCACCAACCTCATCAACCGCTTCTATGACATCGCCGACGGCAAGATCCGCTACGACGGCATCAACGTCAACAAGATCCGCAAGGCCGATCTGCGCCGCTCGCTGGGCGTGGTGCTGCAGGACGTAAACCTGTTCACCGGCACCGTGATGGATAACATCCGCTACGGCAATCTGGATGCCACCGACGAGGAGTGCATCGCGGCAGCAAAGCTCGCCGGCGCGGACGACTTTATCACCCGCCTGCCCGACGGCTACGACACGATGCTCACCGGCAACGGCGCCCAGCTGTCGCAGGGCCAGCGCCAGCTGATCTCGATCGCACGCGCCGCCGTCGCCGATCCGCCGGCGATGATCCTGGACGAGGCCACGTCGAGCATCGATACCCGCACCGAGGCCATCGTGCAAGCCGGCATGGACAAGCTCATGGAAGGCCGCACGACGTTTGTCATCGCGCACCGCCTGTCCACCGTGCGCAACTCCGACGCAATCATCTGTCTGGACCACGGCCGCATCATCGAGCGCGGCAACCACGACGAGCTGATCGCCAAGCGCGGATACTACTATCAGCTCTATACCGGAGCGTTTGAGCTGGAGTAGTTCGGCTCGCCGAGATGGCCGATTTGCCGCTCATTCGTCGGGCATGACCCTAAGGTCAATGCCCTCCTCTTTCGGGGCAAATCGACTCATCTCAACGACCCAAACACAATGCGCCGCAACGAATAAAGCCTCCGCAGCCACACGAGCTGCGGAGGCTTTTTTCATGCCGGCCGGAAACCGTATCCCACTTTTCGGGCCCAAAATGGGATGCCGTTTCCCGCTGGACCCCCTCCGGGAAACGGCATCCCATTTCAAGGGCATAAACCGGGATGTGGTTTCCCCTAACGGCACCTTTGGGAAGCCGCATCCCACTCTGGACGCACAAAACGGGATGAGCTTTCCCATGGTGATCCAAGACCAGAAACATGTTCGATAGCGCGGCCAGGTCAAGAACAACAAGACAAGCGTCACGCCAATTTGGACGAGCGTCTGCTGCAGTTTGAGGCTGCTGGCCCATATGGTAGAGTTAACCACCCATGAATTTCAGCACACTGCGTGCTACCTGTTCTTTTGTCATTTAGGGGAGTGAACTTGTGAATATTTAGGGGAGTGAACTTGTGAATACTTCTGTCGCCAAGAAGGCCGGCCAGGCGGTGCGCCTGCTCATGATGGTGCTCACGGCAGTTCTCATTTTCTTCTTCATCAATGTTATGCTGCTCGTCTCCGATATCCAGGGCACGGCGCGTGTGGTCAACTACGCCGGTCTGGTGCGCGGTACCACGCAGCGAATCGTTAAGCTCGAGGATGCGGGCCAGCCTCAAGATGACCTGCTCAAAGCCGTGGATTCATACATCAACGGTTTGCGTTACGGAAGTGACGACCTCAACCTCGTCCGTCTCGATGACGATGAGTACCAGGCAAAGATGACCGAACTCGCGAGCTATTTTGACGAGCTTCGCACCGAGATTACCCGTGTGCGCGAAGTCGGCTACGAGAACACCGATATCATCTCCATGAGCGAGGAGTTCTTTGGCATTTGCGACGATGCTACGCGACTCGCAGAGGACTACTCTCAGGAGAAGGCGTCGGCGCTCAACTATCTCGAGGGCCTGGTGATCATCGACATCATGGGCTTGGTGGCGACCTTTGCGGTCGAACTTGTTCGCGCGGTGCGAACTGCCGCGCTCAATCGCGAACTGCAGAACAAAGTCTATCTCGACGAAGCCACAGGACTGCCCAACAAGAACAAGTGCGAGGAGGTCTTGGGGCAGGAGCAGCCTGTCTCCGCGGAGGTGCCCGTTGCGGTGTGCGTCTTCGACCTTAACAATCTGCATACGGTCAATAACAGCTTCGGCCACGAGAAGGGCGATGAATACATTCGCTCTTTTGCCCAACAACTGGGAAGTGTGGCGTCGGAGACGTGCTTTGTGGGTCGCGACGGCGGCGATGAGTTTATCGCGGTGCTGCGAGATACCGATCGAGCTGCCGTGGAGTCCTGTCTCGCTCGGGTTCGCGCGAACGTGAACGAGTATTCCGGGGCTCACCCCGACATGCCTATCAGCTATGCGGTGGGCTACGCGCTTTCCAGTGATTTTGATGAACCGCCTACGATGCGTGAGCTCTTTTCCCAGGCCGACAAAAACATGTACATCGACAAGAACCGCGTAAAGACAGCCGAGGCAGCCGGGCCGCAACGCGAGGACCGCTAAACCCGTAGCAAAGGGTAGCTAATTTGGGACGGGACTCTTTTGGCTACTTGAGGAGTTGTGCCATGGCGTTGACGAATTTTTGGACTTGGAGGGTGGGCTCGAGCGGGTAGTGCAGAAAGACCGGTACTTCGCGACCGCACAGGAACGGCACGCCCACAAAGGCCGGGTGCACCCCCGACCACGCTCCGCAGGTGAGCACCGCGTCGCCCTTTTCCTCCGCCTCGTTAAAGAGCGCAAAGTCGAAGCTATCCACATCGATCACGTCCACGCCGCCGTCGGCTAACAGGTCGATGCGCAGGCTGTCCATGGCGTCGTTGCCGTGACGCAGCACGCGCAGACGCATGCCCTCCAAGTCGGCGACCGTGATGCGCGTCTTGCGCGCCAGCGGGCTCGTGCGCGGTAGGTCGATATAAAACGGCACGTTGACAATGCGGAGCTTTTGGCAGGTGTCGCCCCAGCGCGGGGTCGAAAAACTCGACTGCACCACATCGACCTCGCGGCCCAAGCTGCGCATGACGGATTCGCGCTCGTCATAGAGATCGCTTACCGGCACGATCTCAAATCGCAGCGACGGTTCCAGCTCGTGTACGCCCGACCACATCGACAGCGTTTGGCGCCCCGGGCACATCATCGACACGCCCAGGCGCACGGCCCCGCCATCGCCCGCTGCACGTCGGGCACGGCGCAGCGCGTCCTCGGACTGCCGCATGATCGAACGCGCGTCGTCTACCAGTAACGCACCCGCCGGCGTCACTTTGACGCCCGAATGCGAGCGCTCGAACAGCGTGATGCCGAACTCGGCCTCGAAGCCCGACACCTGCTTGACGAGTGCCGGAGTCGACACGCGCAATTTTGCCGCCGCACGCGAGAAGCTTCCCAGCTCCGCGGCGGCCGATATGGCCTCAAGTCGTCGATCGTACACGTCAATCTCCCGTTTTCGCGCCCGTGGCCACATGGCGCCACAGAGGGTTGTTTTCGCAGGTCACGCGCTCGGTTAAGCATAAACTACATTGCACAGTGTAAACCTACGGTTAACGCCATTCTAACAAATATGCAATTCACCTGCGCAAATGCAAAGCATACGATAACCAGCGAAAACCACGTGGGTCAATTAATGGGAACGACCCACCGGGAGGCACAAGAAGGGAAGTTCCTATGAGCAATTGGCTTAAGCTCGAGGGCGATGTCTGCGCCGTGACCGGCGCACTCGGCGGTATGGGCGTCGAGATCTGTCGCGAGTTCGCCCGCAACGGCGCCAACGTCGTCCTGCTCGATCTGGACGAGGAAAAGGTCAAGGCCGCAGCCGCCGACCTCGCCGCCGAGTTTGGCATCCACGCCGAGGGCTACAAGATGAACGCCACCGACGAGGCCGAGGTTCAGGCCGCCGTCGACGCCACCATCGCCGACTTCGGCCGCGTCGACGTTCTCGTCAACACCGCCGGTATCCTGCGCTTCGCAGCCATGGAAGACCTGCCTCTGAGCGACTGGGAGCAGGTGCTCAACGTCAACCTCACCGGCTACTTCATCACCTCGCAGCGCTTTGGTCGCGAGATGATCAAGGCCGGCCAGGGCCGCCTGGTGCACATCTCGACCGTTGCCAGCCACTCCCCCGAGACGTTCTCGGGCGTGTACAGCTCCACCAAGGCCGGCGTCAACATGATGTCCAAGATGCTCGCCGCCGAGTGGGGCCCCTACGGCGTGCGATCCAACTGCGTCGAGCCCTGCTTCGTTAAGACCCCGATGTCGGCCAACTTCTACGCCGACCCCGAGGTCGAAAAGAGCCGCAGCCGCCTGATCGCCACACGTCGCATCGGCGAGGTCAGCGATATCGCCAACGCCGTCATGTTCCTGGCGTCCAAACGCTCGGACTTTACCACCGGCGACGCCATCAAGGTCGACGGCGGCTTCTCCAACATGATGGGCGACCTCACCGCCAAGCCCGGCGGCCGTCGCGCCTATGCCGACAACTACCTCAAGAACAAGGGTGTCGAGCTTTGGTCCGATGAGTCCGGCGTCGCAAAGCCGACTGACCAGTAAACCAACCTAACAGGGAGGCCCGCGGACACGCCCGCTCCTCCCCCGTATCGATTAGAAAGAGTCCAATGGCTTCCACCAACTCCAACAAGGGTCGCGCCGTCGTGCTTTCCGCCGCGTGCGTCACCATGTTCTTCATCAGCTCCATCGCGCTGTATTCCGTCGTGAGCAAGAACCTGCTCGCCGTCTACCCCGAGTGGTCCAGCGCTCTTACCTGGGCCTTCCCGGTCTTTCAGACCATCATGGCCGTGACGGGCATCTTCGCCGGCCGCATCTCCGATAAGATCGGCCCGCGCAACGTCGTGATCGCCGCCGCCGTGTGCTACGGCCTGGGCTGGTTCATGTCCGGTACCGTCACCGAGCCGTGGCAGTTCTACCTGTGGTTCTCGCTCGTCGCCGCCATCGGCAACGGCCTGGGCTACAACCCGGCGCTCACCACCGGCCAAAAGTGGTTCATCGACAAGAAGGGTCTCGCCTCCGGCATCACCCTGGCCGCTTCGACCGCCGGCCCCGCCGTGCTGTCCCCGGTGCTCGCCTCGCTGCTCATCCCGAGCCTGGGCATCTTTGGCGCCCTTAAGGCGCTCGGCGTCATTTTCTTTGTGACGATTGCCGCCTCCGCCCTGTTCCTGAAGGCCCCCGAGGCCGGTTGGCTGCCCGAGGGCTTCGAGGCCCCCAAGGGTGGCGCACATGCCGGCACCTTCGGTGACCTCACCCCGGGCGAGATGGTCAAGACCCCGCGCTTCTGGGTCCTCATCGTCACCTTCGCCTTTGCCGCCACCGCGGGCACCCTGCTCGTGGGCAAGGTTGCCTCCATCGCCGCCGTCCAGCTCTTCGCCGACCCCACGAGCGCCGCGGCCGTCGCCCTCGGCGGTGTGGTGGTCTCCGTCAACACCTGCGCCAACCTGGTTGGCCGTCTGTCCTTTGGCCAGATCATCGACAAGCTCGGCGCCTATAAGTCGCTGCTCATCAGCCTTGTCGTCACCATCGTCGCACTCGTCATCATGTCGATGAGCTTTACGCAGGCCATGTTCTTTGTTGCGCTCGCCCTGCTCGGCTTTAGCTTTGGCGCCCTGCTCGTCATCTACCCGCCGCTCACCGGTGGCGCCTTTGGCACCAGCAACATCGGTGTCAACTACGGCATCATGTTTTTGGGCTATGCCGCTTCCACCTGGATCAGCCAGCCCATCACCGCCGTGCTGTATCACGCCGAGGCCGGCAGCGCCGCCTACCAGCAGTCCTTCTACGGCGCCATTGTGATCGCCGCCATCGCCGTCGTGCTCACCGTCTACATGATGGTCTCCGACAGCAAGAAGAAGTCTGCCTAGTTTTACCGATGCGACAAAGGGACGGCCCCTTTGTCGCATTCCACCGGTCACCAGTATTAAGGAGTCGAAATGTCTGAGCTCAACCCCGTCCGCATTGCCGTTATCGGCGCCGGCGCCATGGGCCGCAACCACATCCGCTTTGTCACCGAAGAGCCCGAGGCCGAGCTCGTCGCCATCGCCGACGCCTTTGAGGGCGCCCGCGCCACGGCCGAGGCCGCCGGCGTGCCGTTTTACACCGATCCCGCCCAGATGATGGACGAGGTCAAGCCCGAGGCCGTCATCATCGCCACCCCCAACGACCTGCACCTGGGCGTTGCCCGCGAGGCTGTGAAGCGCAACATCGTGCCGCTGGTCGAAAAGCCGATCTCCAACGACCTGGAGGATGCCCAGGCCTTTGCCGCCGAGGCCGAGACCGCCGGCGTGCCCGTGCTCGTGGGTCAGCACCGTCGCCACAACCCCTTCGTCAACAAGGCCAAGGAGATCATCGAGTCCGGCGAGCTGGGCAAGCTCACCGTGTCGAGCTTCCACTACATGATCTATAAGAACGACGAGTATTTCGATGTCGAGTGGCGCCGCAAGAAGGGTGCCGGCCCGATCCTGGTCAACCTGGTGCACGACGTCGACCTGCTCCGCTACCTGCTGGGCGAGCCCGTTGCCGTCCAGGGTATGCAGTCCAGCGCCGCCCGCGGTTTTGAGACCGAGGACTCCGCCGTGGTCAACGTCCGTTTTGCCGATGGCGCGCTCGCAAGCATGACCATCTCCGACGCCACCGCCAGCCCCTGGAACTGGGAGGCCACCGCTCGCGAGGATCCGCAGTACCGCCCCTTCGACGCCGACGCCTACTTTATCGGCGGCACTAAGGGCGCCCTGTCGCTGCCCCGCCTGCACCAGTTCTCCTACGACGGCGCCTCTAACTGGCACAAGCCGCTGCAGATGGAGATTCCGGCCGTCGACCCGGCACTGCCGCACAAGATGCAGCTCAAGCACTTTGTGAAGGTTGTCCGCCGCGAGGTCGAGCCCGTCGTGACCCCCGCCGATAACGTCAAGACGCTCACGCTGCTTAACGCTATCAAGGAGGCCGCCGAGACCGGCCAGCTCGTCGAGCTGTAACGCTTTAGGGCGGGCCGCGGCAGAAACCCCATGCCGAACCCTTCGGTCCGCCACCAACAAGCCCCTCTTCTTTGCCCCGCGAGCAGCCTCCTGCCCGCGGGGCTTTTTGCTACCTTGCCGACGATTTTTCTGGGGCGGGGGCCATTTTGCGCCTCAGTCTGATTCGTTCGCCACGAAATGGGCCTATCTACTACGTTTAACCGATCGCCCTTAACCATGCCAAATTTCGCGAAATAAAAACCGCAGGTAGACGACTTGCCGATTTTCGGAAAAACCAGGCATGGTCAGCCCCTACGGGTAAAACGTAGTAGATAGGCCGTTTTCGTGGCGCGGCCCCAAAACAGCCTTTTGGGACGGGTGGTATCCTTGGTAGCCCTGTGTCGCAAACGCACCTTAAACGCAAGGAGTCCCATGGATCTTATCGCCCAGCTCGCCCGCGAGCTCAACCTTAAGGCCGCCAACATTGAGGCGGCCGTCAAGCTCATCGACGAGGGCAACACCATCCCCTTTATCTCGCGCTACCGCAAGGAAGCAACGGGCGGCATGGACGACGTCGCCCTGCGCGCACTCGACGAGCGCCTGTCCTACCTGCGCAATCTTGAACAGCGCAAAGAGGACGTCATTCCGCTCATCGATGCCCAAGGCAAACTCACGCCCGAACTCGAGCAGCAGATTCGCGAGGCCACGCAGCTCCAGCGTGTCGAGGACCTCTACAAGCCCTACCGCAAAAAGCGTATGACCCGCGCGCAGAAGGCCCGCGAGGCAGGCCTGGAGCCGCTCGCCAACATGATCATCATGCAGGCATCCGCCAAGGGCAGCGCACTCGACGCCGCCGCAGCCTACGTCAACGAGGAGGCCGGCTTCGACACGCCCGAGAAGGCGCTCGCCGGCGCGGCAGACATCGTGGCCGAGACGGTGGCCGAGGACCCCGAGAACGTCGCCGACCTGCGCGCCTTTACGCAAAACACCGCCGACATCGTCGTCGAGGCCACCGACCCCGCCGAGAAGACCCCCTACGAGCCGTACTACAGCTATGATGAGCCGCTGCGCCGTATACCCAACCACCGCGTGCTGGCTATCGACCGCGGTGAGCGCGAGGGCAAGCTCCGCGTGCGCGTGAACGTCGACGGCGCTGCCGCCACGGCACGCCTCGGCAGCCGTTGGCCCCGACGCCAGGGCGTCTTCGCGCCCGTCTTTGACGCCGCCATCGCCGACGGTTACAAGCGCCTCATGGCCCCCTCGCTGGAGCGCGAGGCCCGCGCCAAGCTCACCGTCCGCGCGCAGACCGAGGCCATCAATATCTTTGCCAAGAATCTCGAGGGCCTGCTCTCGGCACGCCCCGTGCGCGGCGCCCGCGTGCTCGCGCTCGATCCGGGCTACCGCACCGGCTGCAAGGTCGCCGTCATGGACGAGACCGGCAAGCTGCTCGACCACAGCGTGGTCTACCCCACCAAGCCGCGCCACGACGTCGCCGGCACCAAGCGCGAGCTCGCCCGCCTCGTCAAGAAGGACGGCGTCAACACCATCGTCATCGGCAACGGTACCGCCAGCCGCGAGACCGAGGAAGTCGTCTCGGAGTTCATTGCCGAGCAGGCGCCTGGGCTGCGATACACCATCGTCAACGAGGCCGGCGCATCGGTGTACTCCGCCTCCGAGCTCGCCAGTCAGGAATACCCCGATCTGGACGTCACTGTGCGCGGCGCCATGAGCCTGGGCCGCCGCCTGCAAGACCCGCTGGCAGAGCTCGTCAAGATTCCGCCCCAGTCCATCGGCGTGGGCCAGTACCAGCATGACCTTGACCAGACCGAGCTCTCGCGTACCCTGGGCCACGTGGTGGAAGACGTCGTCAATCGCGTGGGCGTCGACGTAAACACCGCGAGCGCAAGCCTGCTGGGATACGTATCGGGCATCACGCCGAGCGTGGCCAAGAACATCGTGGCCTACCGCGAGGAAAACGGCGCCTTTACCGATCGCCGCCAGCTCAAGAAGGTCCCCAAGCTGGGACCCAAGGCATACCTCAACGCCGCGGGTTTCCTGCGCATCAGCGGCGGTAAGAACCCGCTCGACGCGACGAGCGTCCACCCCGAAAGCTACGAGGTGGCCACGTCCGTCCTGGAACGCGCCGGCGTTAAAGCCAGCGAGCTCAGCCGTGGCGGCGTGCCCGACATCGAGCGCCGCCTGGGCAGTATCTCGGCGCTGGCAAGCGACCTGGACTGCGGCACCCTGACGCTCATCGACATCGTCAACGAGCTCAAGAAGCCCGGTCGCGACCCGCGCGACGACGCACCCGAGGTGGTCTTTAGCCGCTCAGCGCTTTCCATCGACGACCTGGAGCCCGGCATGGAACTCAAGGGCACGGTGCGCAACGTTGTGGACTTTGGCGCCTTCGTCGACGTGGGCGTGCACCAGGACGGCCTCGTACACATCTCCAAGCTGGCCAACCGCTTTGTCAAGCACCCGAGCGACGTGGTGCGCGTCGGTGACACGGTCAAGGTGTGGGTCGAAAAGGTCGATCGCGACCGCAAGAAGATCTCGCTCACCATGGTACAGGGGAAGTAAACCGCCAAAGCAGGGGTACCCCCTGTAGTGACGTGCAAAATCGCGAGTATTCTGCAAATTCCACCGTTCCGGATGCCCCTCAGAGGCGAAAAAGCAAAAAACAGCCCCCGTTTTAGCGTCGTCAGAGCCAAAACGGGGGCTGTTCCGTGCTTCACCCAACTGGTAAAAGCCTTTACCTTGCTGAATACTCTCAATTTTGCACGGCGCAGGCGGGGGTACCTTTGCCCACGGCAGGATATGGAAACCAAGCGCCAACTTGCTGGCAAGCTCGTGTCGGCAGCCCCGGCCTTTCCTTTGCCTGGCGCGACCCTCGCGAAGCGCGTGAGCGATAGGGAAAGGAAAGGCCGGGGCGAGCAGCCCGCGGCGTAGCCAGTGTTCGCGTTACGGCAGAATATGGAAGCCCAAAGCGGCGATATCCTTGGCAAAGCCGCGCACGGTGTCGAGCGAGACCTCGTACGGGTCACGGCCGATGTTCTTGCGCTTGGCCAGGATGCCGTTGGGCACCGTGATGATCTGGCAACCGCAGGCCTCGGCCTGGTAAATATTGATGAGCTCGCGCGTGGACGCCCACAGGACCTCACAGTTGGGCTTGGCGGCGGCCTTCTTGACCGACTCCGTCACAAACGGAATGGGGTCGACGCCGGTATCGGCGATACGGCCGGCAAAGAGCGAGATGATGGACGGCGTCTCGGCGTCAACGGCCTCGACCATCTCGTCGACCTGCTCGGGCGTAAAGATAGTGGTGACGTTGACCTTGATGCCATCGGCCGAAAGCTTGCGGACCAGCTCGGCGGTGGACTCGCCCTTGGTGGTCACGCACGGAATCTTGACGTAGACGTTCTCGGCCCAGGTAGCGATCTCGCGCGCCTCGACCTCCATGGTCTCGACGTCGTCGGCAAAGACCTCAAACGAGACGGACACATCGGTGATGTGGGCCAGGACCTCCTTGGCAAACGCGCGGTAATCCGTCACGCCGCCCTTCTTCATAAGGGACGGGTTGGTCGTGAAACCCTGAACGTTGCCGTTCTCGTACATGTCGAGCATGCCCTCGAGGTTTGCACCGTCAGCGAACACCTTGATTGCCATCTGCCTGATTCCTTTCGCTTGCACATGGGCGTTAAACTGCTAAACACTTTACCTACGTTTATCAAGGCGTGAGCTGCGGTTTTTTATCTTCTCGGCGAACGGTATAAACACCTCAGTGTTTGGATTGATAAATCGATTGAGCATGCAAAAGCAAAGAGTCGCAGTTTGAGCAAACGTCAGAACGTGGGATTCATTAGATGAGGCCGAAATGCTGCATCGCTGTGACGGTGCCGTCGTGTGCGACATCATCAGTCACGTAGTCGGCGAGCGCCTTGACCTCGGGCATAGCGTTGCCCATGGCCACGGCCGTCTCGACAGCGGCGAGCATACCCAGATCGTTGCCGGAATCGCCAAAGCCAAAGGTGCGCGCGTTGCCGGTGCGACCCAGGTATTCCAGCGCTCGCGCCACGCCCACGCCCTTGTCAATGCCCTTGGGGCTCAGCTCGCGATTCTGGCCACCGGTGTTGCACAGCTCAAACTCGCGATCGATAAAGCCGTCATCGTTGGCTACGCGAGCCAGGTAGCTCGCGACGATGCACACCTTGCCCACGCGCAGACTGCCGTCGACGCGCATCTCCTCGGCGTTGTGCACCACAGAAGTGCCGATCAGAGACGACTGCTCAACACCCGCGGGTTCCAGGGCAAAAGTAGCCACGTTGGTCTCGAAAAAGGCCTCAATCCCTGCCGCGGCCATACGGCGCGCAAGCTCCTCGATAACGTCCTCGTCAAAGCAGTCCTCATGCACCACGCGACCCTCGACCTCGAGCGTGGCGCCCGCCATGGCAACGACACCCGCAGGCTCCAAAGCACGCAGGCCATCGGCAATCAGCCACAAGGGACGACCCGTGCAGATAAACGCCTTGTGCCCTGCGTCGCGCAGACGATGAAACGCCTCGATCACCGCCTGCGAGGGGCGAACCGCCGAAAAGTCCTTATCGGTCATATCGTCGGGATCGAACGACGTTAGCGTGCCGTCCACGTCAAAAAAGAGCACAGCGGGTTCGGGACACGCATCAATCATATGGGTTCCTTTCGAGGATAAGGGCAAACGAAACATCCATCATATAATGGAGCGACGCAACCAGAGAGGTCACCCATGGAATTTTACGCAAGCTGCCCCGAGGGCTTTGAGTCCGCACTCGCCGATGAGCTTAAACGCCTCGGGCTTTCGCATGTTCGCCGGCTGAAGGGCCGCGCTACATTTGAGGGCGAGCTCGAAGAAGGCTACCGCGCCTGTCTGTGGTCGCGCCTGGCGAGCCGTGTGTTCGTGGTACTCGGGCGCTTTGAGGCGCAGGATGCCGATGAACTGTACGATAGCGTTTACGACATCGCCTGGGAGACCATCATCCTCCCCGGCGCCACCATCGCCATCACCGCCCGCGGCGTGACCGAGCAGCTGCGCAACACGCGCTTCTCGGCCCTGCGCGCCAAAGACGCGCTGTGCGACCGTCTGGCCGAGACCACGGGCCGTCGCGCCGACGTCGATGCCGCCGACCCCGATGTTCACCTGTTGCTTTCGCTGCGTCAGCGCCGCGCGAGCATCAGCCTGGACCTTTCGGGCGACCCGCTGTTCAAGCGTCTGCCGCCCGCTGCGACTCGTGCCGGCGAGGGCGCACACGTGTTGCGCCCCGACTACGCCGCCCTGGTGCTGGCGCAGGTCGGCTGGACCGCACTATGCGAGCGCGAGCTGACGGCCGACGATTACGAAAACGAAGCCCTTCCCACGCTGATCGATGCCTCGTGCGCCGGCGGCGGTCTGCTGCTGGAGGCCGTGAACATTCTGACCGACCGCGCCCCGGGCGCCGCACGCGAGCGCTGGGGCTTTGAGGGCTGGCAGCTGCACGACGCTGTCCTGTGGGAGCAGCTGCTTGCCGAGGCGCGCGAGCGCGAGGCGGCAGCGCGCGAGCGCCAGGCGCGCATCGTGGCCGTAGACATCGACCCCGCCGCCCGCAAGACTGCCGAGCGCATGGTCAAGTGCGCCGGCTACAAGCGTTTTGTCGACTTTTGTGCCGCCAAGCCCGCCACCGTGCTGGACCATGCGGGCGCCGTCGCCGGTGCCGCCCTGGTCGCGGACACGACCGAGACCCCGCTTTCGCTCATGCACGATGCCATGACGCTCATCGGCGAGCTGCGCCGCGCCCCCGAGCTCGCTTCGGCGCCGGTCGCCGCTCTCACCCGCGACGGCTTGCTGGCCCGCGCGCTCCACGCCGAGCCCGAGCGCTCGATCGCCGTCATGCCCAATAACGAGGAGGCGGCTCTTGAGGTTTGGCCCTCACTCGACCACGCCGCTGCAGCGTTTGAGGCTGCGACCAGCGCGGATGCCGAGGCCGAGGTTGCGGATGCCAACGAAGCCAACGACGAAGCCGCCGCTTCCTCCATGCCCGAACCTGCCGCCACGCTCGACTTGGGCGACGGCAAGCCGCTGCCCGTGCTCATCCCGGAGTCCGAGCAGTTCGCCAACCGCCTGCGCAAGAATGCCCGTCTGCGCCGCAAGTGGGCCAAGCGCGAGGGCGTGAGCTGCTATCGCGTCTACGATGCCGACCTGCCCGACTACTCCGCTGCCATCGACCTGTACGAGGGTTGCCCGCAGACGCCGGGCCGCTGGCTCGTCATCGCCGAATACGCCGCGCCCAAGACCATCGATCCCGCGCTGGCCCAGGCCCGCATGCTCGACATCTTGGCCATCGCGCCGCGCATCCTTGATGTTCCGGCCGAGCATGTGCACGCCAAGGCCCGCATGCGTTCGCGCGGCGGCTCGCAGTACGGCAAGCAGGGCGCCGGCAAGGGCGGATCGGGCGAGCGCGCCAACATCGCGCGCCGGCGTCTGCCGCTCATCGAAGAAGGCGGGCTCACCTTTGCCGTCAACTTTGACGACTACCTGGATGTGGGCATCTTCCTGGATCACCGCGTCACCCGCAACCTGGTGCGCGAACACGCCAAACAGGCACGCCGCTTCCTCAATCTGTTCGCCTATACCGGCACCGCCACCTGCTATGCGGCAGACGGCGGCGTCGAGGAAACTGTGACGGTCGACCTTTCCAACACCTACCTGGACTGGGCCGAGCGCAATATGCGCCAGAACGGCTTTGTTGGTCCGCAGCATCATTTTGTGCGCGACGACGTGCTCGCCTGGATTCGCGACCAGCGCCAGACGCGCAACCGCTGGGACCTGATTTTTGTCGATCCTCCCACGTTTTCCAACTCGTCCAAGATGGGCCACCGCACCTGGGATGTCCAGCGCGACCATGTTGAGCTTTTGGCCGGCGTATCGCGCCTGCTTGCACAGGGCGGACATGCCATCTTTAGCTGCAACCTGCGCGGCTTCCGCCCCGAGACACGCAAGCTCGCCCGCGCGGGCGTGGTGTTGGAGGACATTACGGCGCAGACCATCCCCGAGGATTTCGCGCGCAACCAGAAGGTGCACCACTGCTATATCGTGCGCCGCCTGCCCATTGAGGACGCCATGGCCGAGGTCGGCTTTAGCGCCGAGGAGATTGCCGAGCGTGTCGAGGAGCTGCGCAACCCCGAGGCCCGCAAGCCTCGCGCGGCAGTGCCCGCGCACGCGCAGACCGGCAACGGCAAGTCCAATTTTGCCGGCAAACCCTACCCTGCCGGCAAGTCCAAAAAGAAGAAGTTCTACGCCAGCAAGCCCAAGGGCAAATAACAAAGTTGCGGTGGAATACGGACTGTTTTGCCTGGAATTAGGCAAATTTAGACCGTATTTCACCGCAACTCATATTGGGATGGTGGTTGGCGATCTAGCCTTGGGTGACCAGGCGATAGCCGATACCCACGTGCGTCTGGATATAGCGCGGATGCGCGGGGTCGGACTCGATCTTCTTGCGCAGCGTGCCCATAAAGACGCGCAGGCTCGCCAGGTCGCTCTTAGTTGCCGTGCCCCAAATCTCGTGCAGGATAAACTGGTGCGTTAGTACCTTGTCGGCGTTATGTGCCAGCAGGCACAAGAGCTTGTACTCAATCGGCGTCAGATGCAGCTCCTCGCCATCCATCGTGGCAATGCCGGCATCAAAGTCGATATGCAGCTCACCGGTATCGAACGAGCCCTCGGAGGCAACACCACCCGTTTGCGCATACGAAAGGCGCCTGAGCGTCGTGCGAATGCGTGCAAGCAGTTCCTCGACCGAAAACGGCTTGGTCAGATAGTCGTCGGCACCGGCATCGAGCGCGCGGATTTTGTCCGCATCCTCGCTGCGCGCCGAGACCACGATAATCGGCATGCCCGACCATGCGCGCACCGACTCCACCACCTTGACGCCGTCCATATCGGGCAGGCCCAGATCGAGCAGCACAATGCTCGGTGCCTGCGATGAGGCGGCGGCGATGGCGGCATGGGCGGTCTCCACGGCCATATGACGCAAGCCGTGCGCCTCGAGCGCGGCAACAATAAGGTTGCGGACGGCGGGATCGTCCTCAACGACCAAGATGAGCGGTTTTACGGCAGAGTTCGGCACAGCGCTACTCCTTATCAAACGAAACGTCGGCGACGGGAAGCTCAATCGTAAAGACCGAGCCGTGCGGGTCCGCCGCGGCAACCTCTATGCTACCGCCATGCGCCAGCGCAATGGAGCGGCAGAGCGAAAGACCCAGGCCCACGCTGCGATGGCTGTCGGCAAGACCGTGGTTGGCGGTGTAGAACGACTCAAAGATTCGCTCGCGGTCCTCGGGCGCAATGCCCGGGCCGTCATCGGCCACCGAGCACGCCACGCGTCCATCGTCGACGCTAATCGAAATCATGATATGCGAGCCTGCGGGCGTATAGGTGATGGCGTTGTTCACCAGATTGACCACCAGCTGCACCATCAGGCGCGCATCGACGTTGACGAGCGCCGGCTCATCGCACGCCACCACCTTAAGGTCATGCTCGCGCACGGCAGGGTTCACGTGGCGCAGCGCCTCCTCGACGATATCGTCCATGAGCTCGAGCGTGGTCGACAGGCGCATACCGCCGCCCTCGAGCTTGGTGATGGCGAGCAGGTTCTCGACGGTGGCGTTGAGCCATTGCGCATCCGAGCGAATGGACAAGAGCAGGCCGCGGCGCGTTTGGGCGTCGAGCACGGCGGTGCCGGTCGAGCCCTGGTCGAGCAGCACATCGGCATTACCCGAAATACTGGTGAGCGGCGTGCGCAGGTCGTGCGAGATGGAGCGCAGCAGGTTGGCGCGCAGCTGCTCATTTTTGGCAAGCACCGCCGCCTCCTCGCGGGCCTCCATGGCGCGGGCGCGATCGAGCGCCAGCTCGCCTTCGCTCACGATAGCATCGGCAAGTGTCCGCTCCTCGTGCGTCAGCACGTCGGGCTCGGCAACGATAGCCAGCACGCCCACCACCGAGGCGGGGTCGCCCGAGCGCGCGAAGCCGTCGCCTGTGCGAACCGTCAGGTAGATGCCATAAAACGCCGAGCCGCCGAACGTAGCATCGAGCGGCGTTCCCACATAGGCGGACGCCGAGAGCCGCGGTGGCATCTGCGGCGCCAGCTCGTGCACCGGCGCGGCATCGCCCACGGCCGTGTATGTCGCACGCGGCAGCAGGTCATCGCCCTCGGCGTCGGCGCTGTACCACACGACCGGACAGCCCGAAAGACGCGCCAGCTGCGTGGCCATGGCGTGAACGATCTGCTGCTCGTCGGCGCAGCGCTGCAACATGCGATTGGTCTCGAGCACCATATGCGTGCGGCGGTCGCTGGCGGCAGCCTGTGCCAAAGCGCGACGCAGGGCCAAGGCAATCGAGCTCGACACAAGCGAGACCACAAACATGATGAAGAACATGCCGGGATAGCCGCGGTCGATAAGCGACAGCGAGTAGCGCGGGTCGACAAACAAGAAGTTGTAGAGCGCCACGGCGGCAGCCGAGCTCAGCAAGCAATACAGGCGACTCCAGGTAAAGAATGCGCACAGCTGAACGGCGAACACATAGACGATCATGATGCTCGGCGCGAGACCCGGATGGTCGAGCAGCGCGCCCACAATCGTCGCCGCGACCAGCAGCCCCACCGATACGCAGGCGTCATACAGAGGAGTGCGGCGCGTCAGCGTTGTGCGCCGCCACCAAAAGCTATCGGCAATATCGCCGTCCGTACGGACGTCCATCAGCGCCCCGCCCCTCTCTCAAAAACAAAAACCACCACAAAGGGGACAGGCACCTTTGTGGTGGTTTCCCCTTGTGGTGGTTCCAAGTGTATAGCCTTTGCAGCCTGCGATCGTTAGACAAACAGCACGTGCGCGAGCAGCGCGCAAACGCACGCCACGGCAAACACCGTCACCACGACCGAAATCACACGATCGGCCATGTCCATGTTGGCACGATTCGTAAAGAACCGATCTTCGGCGGCGTCGACGCGCGCTTCACGCACCAGGTCGGCAGCAAGATCGCAACCGTCAAGCACCTTTGCATCCATGGTTTCCTCCCAGGACTCAATCCCCGTCATTACAAGCCCGCCCGTTCGTAGACAAATCTCGAGTGTCGACTACGGCCGCTCGTTGGGGGCCAAGCGCTGCATCTTGTTCACGGCCTTGAACTTGGTGAACAGCGGCACGTACTCAAAGCTCACGTTGGAGTTCTCCAGGCCGTACCAACGCGCGGGCGTGCCGGCGGCGCGGCGGATGATGTACTTGAGCGTAATGGCCGTACGCTCGCTGGGCTCCACATCGCTTTCGGGCGCCAGAAGCTTACGGATCAGGACGAACTTGAACGTGCCGATGTTACCCGGATCCTTGTAGACCGAGTAGTCATGCGTCTGCGGCGGCAGCTCGCCGGTGGCAGCCAGGTCCTGAACAACCTGACGCAGGTAGGCATTGACGCGCTGGTTGATCTTGTAGCCCAGGTACAGATGCACGCGGAACACGTAGTCGGTGCCGAACGTCTCGACCGAATAGGCAAAGGTATGCGGCTCGTCCATGGTCTCGACATTCACGAACCACCAGGCGCGGGCGCGCTTGGGATGCTTGTCCAAGATCGAATAGACGATATCGCGGTCGATGTAGTCGGTATGGGTGTCCTTGGTCAGGTACACGACGTTGTCGCTCATGCGCTCGTAACGGTCGTCGTCGCGCAGGCGCTTGAGCTGCGGCAGGTAGCTGCGCAGCGGCAGCAGCGTAAACTGGCGCTGCTCGACCGCCGTGCCGTTGTACCAGCACACCATAATGCCCATGATGAGTGCAGCCATGAGGATGGTGAAGTAGCCGCCGTGGAAGAACTTGGTGAGCGAGCTCACGAAGAAGAAGCCTTCGAGCAAAAGGAAGAAGGCCGCGAAGATCCACGGAGCAACCTTGAGCTTGCGCTCCTCGTGCAGGTAGAAGAAGAGCAGCAGCGTGGTGCACATCATAGTCAGCGTAATGGCAAGGCCGTACGCGGCTTCCATATGCGCCGAGTTCTGGAACAGCAGCACCACGATGACGCAGCCGACAAGCATGACGTTGTTGACCATGGGGATGTAGAGCTGGCCCTTGGTCTCGGCAGGATAGAAGACCTGCATGTGCGGCATGAGGTCCAGACGGCTGGCCTCGGACACCAGCGAAAACGCGCCGGTGATGAGCGCTTGCGAGGCAATGATGGCCGCAACGGTGGAAAGGCCTACGGCAAACGGGCGCAGGCCCGGGGCGAGCATCTGGTAGAACGGGTTGAGGTCGGCAATGCCCATGAGCTCGGGGTTGGCAGCGTTGTTCATAAGCCAAGCGCCCTGGCCCATATAGGAAAGCAGCAGGCAGCACTTAACGAACGGCCAGGTGGCGTAGATATTGCCGCGGCCGACGTGGCCCATGTCGGAGTAGAGCGCCTCGGCACCGGTGGTGGCGAGGAAGCAGCTGCCCAGAATCATGATGCCCGCGTGGTTGTTGGGGCTCAGCAAAAAGGCGATGCCACGCACCGGGTTGAGGCACAGCAGCACGGCGGGGTGCTGGAAGACAAAGAACAGACCCGTGCCGCCCAGGAACAGGAACCACAGCGTCATGATGGGGCCAAAGGCGTGACCGATCTTGGCCGTACCGATGCGCTGTACCAAGAAGAGCACGATGATGATGGCGAGCGTAATGGCGACGACGCGGCCCTGGTCATCGCCCAGCACGGCATGAACCGCCGGGATGGTGCGCAGGCCCTCGATGGCCGTGGTAACGGTAACGGCCGGCGTCAGGATGCCGTCGGCGAGCAGCGCGGCGCCACCCAGCATGGCGGGGATGATAAGCCACTTGCCGCAGCGCTTGACCAGACTGTACAGGGCAAAGATGCCGCCCTCACCATGGTTATCGGCGCGCAGCGAGATGAGCACATACTTGATGGTGGTCAGCAGCGTGACCGTCCACACGACAAGGGAGAGCGCGCCGAGTACGAACTCCTCCGTCACGCTTCCGATACCGCCGTTGCCGGCAACGAGCGCCTTGGTTACATACATAGGGCTGGTGCCGATATCGCCGTACACCACGCCTAACGTGACGAGCATCGCCGAGATGCTCACAGGAATCGCAGCGTGTGAGGCTGCCTCCTTGGCCTTCTGTTCCATAAGCCGGTTTCCTCCCAACTTTAACGTTCGAAGGGATTATAGGTAATCGGCCCATGTTTTAATGCACTGTTTTCCCAGCTAGATAAAGATTTATACAGTCTTTAGACTACCGCGTCGATATGGAATGTGACAAAGGGACCGTCCCCTTGTCACATTCGTCATTTTCCGAGCCAATTTTTGAACCACCACTCCATGGAGCGGCTCATCTCGGCCATAAAGGGGCTCGTGTGCTTGCGGGTGTAGATATCCACGACGCGCTCCCCCACCTCGCGGGCATGCGGACGGAACATCGCGTCCATCTCGGCCACCTGCGCGTCCATGGTCGCGGCATCCGCACGGCAGTAGCGCTCCTCGTGCACCAGGTTCACCACGGGGTGCGCGATTGCCGGACGCTCCTTACGGGGCGTGCCGATGATAAGCATCGATAGCGGCATGGTATAGGGCGGCAGATCGAGCAGCTCGGCAACTTCCTCGGCATTCTCGACGATATCACCGATGTAGCAGCTCCCCAGCCCCAGGGCCTCGGCGGCAACCACGGCGTTTTGCGCGGCGATCACGGCGTCCTGGGCCGCGATGGCAAAGTCGCCCAAACCCGGCGCGCGGCGGGGCGCCTTACCCGTACGCTCGACAAACTCGGGCTCAAAGCAGCCCACGTGCTCAAACAGATCGATCCACTTGGCATAATCGACCACAAATATTAGTGCCCAGGGCGCCTTGGCGATCATGGGCTGGTGGTCGCACAGGTCGACCAGGCGATCGAGCGTAGCCTGCTCGCGGATGCTCACGATGGAATACATCATCATGGCGCCTGCCGACGGCGCACGGCTCGCCGCATGCAAAATCGCCGCCCGCTGCTCGTCGGTCACCGCCACGGGACGGTCGTCGTCATCACGCGCAAAGGCACGCGTAGACGAGCGATGCTCCAACGTGTCCAGCACCGCGTTGCCCGTGGTCTCGACCGGATAGCCGTACGTATCCACAGCCTTGGTGCAAACCTGCTCGTTCATCGCCTCATCCTCGCTAATTCTTTAAGAAGCCTTTACGTTTCCGTGTAATTCCCGTCCATTATCGCGCAGGTCGCCACTACATTGCGCCACACCGCCACACGCGCGCGTTAATATGGCTGGTTGTTGTGCGCAGTCACCAATTGCAGCGCATATCTTGGTAACAATCGGGTAAACCCCCGCTTTCGTAGGTTTTAAGTTTGTGAGGAGTCTCAGCATGTTCGCTGCCGCCATCTCGCTCGTCGGTCTTGCGGCGACCGTCTACCTTGTCTTGCGCGAGGCCAAGGCCATTCGCGCTCAGTCGGGCACCGTTACCAAAAGCGCTCTTGGGTGGAGCGTCGCCTTCGGTCTGTTCCAGCTCTTTTTGACCATTTGGGGCGCCATTGGCCTCGTCGCCCAAAACGAGCCGCTCGCCTTTGTGATGCTCATTCTGACCAACGCCATCCTCACCGGATGCGCTTGGACCAGCATCGCCCGCGACCGCATCGCCCCGCGCGTCTTTGCGTTCGCTGCTACCGATGCCCCCGCCCCCACCGGCAAGCTTGCCCGCCTGCGCGGCGCCTTCGTGGGCAAACCGCTCGTCGCGGCCGTCCTGTGCTTGCTACTCGCCGGCGTCTTTGCGCTGCTGGGCATGGAGGTCTCGTCCAACCACGACTTTACCTGGGTCTACCCCCTGTGTATCCTGCTTGAGTGGGCCATCATCACCGCGCTCATGAGCGGCCTGTTCTTCCTGTTCCAGCGCCACGGTGCAGCTCCCGCGGTCCTGGCCTTTGCCCTCTTTGTCCTGGGCATTGCCGAGTTCTTCGTCATTACGTTTAAATCCATGCCCATCCAGCCGGGCGACCTTTCGGCCATTTCCACCGCCGCCGCGGTCGCCGGCAACGGCTACACCTTCTCGATCTCGCTGTTCTGCGTGCTGTCCATGGGCTTTACCGCCATCTCGATGCTGCTGTGCGAGTACGCTGGCATCGTGGCGCCGCATCGCCAGAAGGGCGCCGTCAATGCCAAGCGCATGCTGCTCACCAACCTGCTCGTCGCCGTGCTGTGCCTGGGCGGCGTGACCGCGCACGTCACGCTTATCGACTACTACAACACCCTCGGCATCACCGTCTACACCTGGCGCCCGCTCGAGAGCTACTGGCGCGAGGGCTACATGCCCGCTTTCATTAGCGCAGCGCAGTCCATCAAGCCGCCCAAGCCCGCCGATTACTCCGTCGACGATGCCAAGGCCACGCTCAAAAAGTACGCCAAGGCCTACGACAAGTCCGACGCGGCCAAGAGCGACGAGCGCGCCGCCGCAAAGGACCAATTCGACAGCGAGAAGCCCACGGTCATCGCCATCATGAACGAGACGTTCTCGGATCTGTCGATCTACCAGAACATGCGCGCCGGCTACGAGGGCCCGCAGTATTTTAAGAGCCTGTCCAACTGCCTCAGCCGCGGCAAGCTCTACGTGAGCGCCTACGGCGGGGGGGCCCCCCACACCGCGGTTTGGTAGCCTGGTCG
>CABQWP010000018.1 GCA_902467875.1 uncultured Collinsella sp.
CATGAACCAGTCGGCCCCCCCCCCTTTTGGCTGAGAGGTATCCGAGCCGCTAAAGAACGGCAGGCCCGCACCGGGACGACCAGCACCGGCGCCGGCGAGCGGACGCTTCTTGTCCTGGTCCTTGGCGGTGAGTTTCTCGATAGCCTTTTTGATGGAGGCGGACGACACACCCAGGCGCATGAGGATGTCCATGGCCATGCCGTTGCCCTCTTCGACGATACCGATCAGCAAGTGCTCGGTCGACACGTAGGTCTGGTTGTTCTCGCGCGCCACGCGGAATGAACGCTCCATCACGCTAATGACGAGCGGCGTAAAGGCGAGCTTGGCCGCCTCGGTCTCCTCACTGGGCTCGGGAACCGTGGTCTGGACCTCTTTGAGAGTATCCATGATGTCATCATAGGAGATGTCGAGCGAACGCAGCGCCTCGGCGGCAATGCCCTCGTCCTCCTTGGCAAGCGCGAGCAGCAGGTGCTCGGTGCCCACCTTATTTGAATGAAGATCGAGCGCTTCTTGCTTGGCCATGGACATGACCTTACGCGCACGATCGGTAAAACGGTCTAACATGCTAGTTCCTCTTAGACGAGCTAGTTTTTTCAAACGCAAAGCGCCGCCCCGCGGCAGCGCTTTGGTCTCTTTACCCATATGGAGTATATGTTAACAGCTGGAGGAATATCTATAAACCCGGCTCACATGAATGCAGGTTATGACCGCATCGCGGGACTCACCGCGCGATGCGCGACGGGCGCCCCGCAAGAGAAACCCTAGACGTCTTTCACCACGTCGGGACTCGTCGCACGCGATGCGCGATAGGCATCGGCCTCCTTGGAGACGCGTTCGAGCAGCTCGGATGTATCGACGCCCTCGACTTGCGCGACCGTTTCAACCGTCTGCATGGCGACCGCCCTCAGGTACGCGCACGCGCTGTCCCCCAGCTGCTCGAGGTCTATCTCCTCGCCGCCCTCCCGGGCAAAGCCGACCGCCATCACAAAGCCCATGATGCCCGAGACCAGAAAGCCCACCGCAAAGCTCGAATCTGCCTTGAGCTCTTCTCCGTCGGGGTGGACGATCTCTCTCACGCGGTCGATGATGATCGTATGGATGCCCTGCACGACCTGCTCGGCGGCACCCGCCCTCATGGTGATGACGATGCGCCGCAGCAGGCAGCGGACGTCGCGCCGGTCGAACGCCGAAAGGTCGCCCTCGCTCGAAAAATGCCAGAGGGCATCGGTGATAAGCTCGTTATCCTGCAGCAGCTGGGTCATGGCGATGGCGACGAGTTCATCGAAATCGTGAAAATAGTAGTAAAACGTTCCGCGATTGCACTGGGCGGCGCGGGTCACCTCGCCAACCGACAGCTCGAAGATGCTGTTGTTCTCGATGAGCTCCCAAAACGCCTCGATGATACGGGTGCGCGCATCGGGCGCATCGGCGTCCTTACGCGGTCTCGCCATGCGCCTCACCGCACCCCTGCGCCTTGGCGTTCATGATGAGCATCTGAAGACGGTTCTCCACGTTGGCGAAGCTCACGTCGGGATCGTAGTCGAGCGGCAGGAACTGCGCCGTGGGATACTGCTCCTTGAGCGCATGGATGAGCCCGCGCCCCACGACATGGTTGGGCAGACACCCGAACGGCTGCAGGATCACGAAGTTGCGGCAGCCGCGCTTGGCGTGCTCGAGGATCTCCGCCGGAATCAGCACGCCCTCGCCCGCATCGAACGTATGGTGCAGGATCTTATCGCTCGCGCGCACGAGCTCGGGCATGCGCGTCGGCGGCTCGTAGAGCGGGCTCGCCGCGCCCAGGCGGTCGCAACGGTCGTGCGCGAGCTCGAACAGGTTGTCCGCCGTGGCGTACCAGGCCTTTTCGGGCAGCGACAGATCGACGTGGAACTCGCGCGACTGCGCATGCTTGTAGAAATAGGTCTTGCGGATCACGTCGGTCATGCGCGCCTCGATGACCTCGAGCCCGTTGTCCTCGAGGTAGCGCTCGATCTCGTGGTTGGCGCCGAGATGGAAATTGAGCAGGTACTCGCCCACGATGAGAACGGTCGGATGCGGGTTCGAGCGGTCGTACGGAACGGCGTCCATGATCGCAAGCGCGCGTTTGAAGCCCGTCGCCTGGCCTCTCAGCCCGGAGCGCTCCATGCCCTCGATAACCTCATCGAGCGCGCGGTCGAACGCAGCGTCCGCCGCGCCCTTCTCGAGCTCGTAGGGACGGATGCGCCTAAGCATGGCCTCGAGGGCATCGATCATGGGAAGACCGTAGGCGATCTGGATGCTCGGGCCAAGGCCGAGCTTGAAGCCCGGATGCGCATTGTGGGCATCGACGTCGTCGTTGGTGAGCACCGGGACATAGTCGTATCCCGCGTCGTCGAGCGCGCGGCGCAGCAGGGGCATGTAGTGCGTCAAGCGGCAGTCGCCGATATACTTGCCAGTCACCACGGCGACGTCGTGCGGGTCGTACTTACCGCTCTTGAGTGCCGCGAGCGCCTCGCCGATCACGATTTGCGCGGGGAAGCAGATGTCGTTGTGCACATAGCGTTTGCCCAGGCGGATGGCATCCTCGCGCCCGATATCAAGGGCCTCGGCGCGCACGCCCTGATTGCGCATCGCCGCGGTCATGAGCCTGCAGAACGCATGGGAGGTGTTGGGGACCAGCGCGATCTTGTCGTGCCGGTCGCGCTTGGTGTACTTGACCTTATACGGGTCGTCGAGCGGATGGACCGCGTGCACCCGGGCGCCCTCGGCACGCTCCTCCGCGCGACGACGGTTGACCGACTCGATAAACGAACGCACGCGAATGCCCATGGGACCGGCGACGTCGCTCTCATCGAGCTTGATCATCATCGGAACCTTGGAGCCCATCTCGCCCATCATGCGCGCGATCTCGTCGGTGAGATACGCATCGTGGCCGCAGCCGAAGCTGCCCATCTGCACGAGCTCGAGCTCGGGCGTCGATGCGACGATGACCGCGCACGACAGCATGCGCGCATGGTAGTTGTTCACGATGTCGATGCGGCTGTTGGAAAGATCGACGTTGCAGACCCCCGGCACCGCATCGGGCGTCAGCACGGGGATGCCGCGCTCAGAGAAGAGCTTGGGCAGCCCGTGGTTGACCAGCGGGTCGTTGTGGTACGGGCGCGAAGCGATCACCACCGCGTAGCCGCCGTCCTCGCGCACGTTCTCGAGCACCTGCCTGCCGCGCAGCTGCAGCTGGTTCTCAAACGTCTGCTGCGCGCGGTCCGCCTGCTCGGTCGCCTTGGCAACCAGGTCGGCATCGATATCGAAGGTCTCCTTGCACCACGCCTTGAGCTGGCGGTTTCGGTCGCCCTCGTCGTACCAGTGGAACAGCGGCGTATCGAACGGAACGCCGAAACGCTCCTCCGGGTTATCGGAATTGCGCATCACGTAGGGGTATCCCTTTACGACGGCGCACATCCACTCGCTGGTAGAGGCGGTGTTTTCGGTGGGCACCGTCGTGATGATGGGCATGAAGATGCGGTCGACGCCGGCGTCGACGAGATTGCGGATGTGCCCGTGGACGAGCTTGGCCGGGAAGCACACGGTGTCGGATGTGACGTGCGCCAGACCGCGCTCGTACATCGCCTTGGTGCTGCGTCCCGAGACGCGCACCTTAAAGCCGAGCGTGCTGAAGAACGTCGACCAGAACGGCATGGTGTCCCAGAACTCGAGCACACGGGGAATGCCGATCGTGACATCGCGCCCCCCGCTGACGGGAACCGTGGGGTACGACTCGAACAGCAGCTTCTCGCGGTCGACAAAGAGATTGGGGGCAGCCGCGGTCCGGTCGCGCCCCGTGCCGGGTGCCTGTGCCTCGCAAGCACCCTGCGGACGCAGCTCCTCCGCCGCGGGGACCTCGCGCACGAGCTCATCCCATGAGATGGCGCCGCCGCGCGGGCAGCGATTGCCCGTGACGTAAAGCGAGCCGTCGCCAAATGCCACGACCGCGCGCTGGCAGCGGTTGTTGCACCGACGGCAGGTAACGCCGCCGAACTCGCGATGCTCGAAGCGCTCCACGGCATCGAGCCCGATAAACGACGTGCCGGCGTCGCCCTTGCGGCATTCCTCGCGCGCGAGCAGGGCGATACCGATAGCGCCCATCAGCCCCGGGTGGGGCGCACGCGTGACGGGTTTGCCCAGATACTGCTCGAATGCGCGCAGCACCGCGTCGTTTCGGAACGTGCCGCCCTGGACGACGACTTTGTCGCCCAGACGGTTGAGATTTGAAACGCGAATGACCTTGGTGAACACGTTCTCGATAATCGAACGGCAGAGACCGGCCATGATGTCGCCCGGACCCTTACCGCGCCGCTGCTCGGAAACGACGCTGCTGTTCATGAACACCGTGCAGCGGCTGCCGAGAACGGCGGGGGCTTTGGACGAAAATGCCTCGGTCGCGATATCCTCAACGGCTATTCCGAGGTTTTTGGCAAAACCCTCGAGGAACGAGCCGCAGCCCGCAGAGCACGCCTCGTTGACGACGATATCGGTCAGCACGCCGTGGTTGAGCCAGATGGCCTTCATATCCTGTCCGCCGATGTCGAGCACGAAGGTCGCATCGGGAACGCATGCGCACGCGGCGCGGGCGTGCGCGACCGTCTCGACCGTATGGTAGTCGGCGTGGAACGCGCGCGCGAAAAGCTCCTCGCCGTATCCCGTGGTGCCCACGGCATCGATCGCAAGCGTGACTCCCGCTGTCTCCCAGCGGTTCTTCAAGCTGACAAGACCCTGTTGGGCGACGTCGAGCGGTCTGCCGTTATTAGACGCGTAGAACGAATCGACAAGCTCACCCGCCTCATCGACCAGGGCGAACTTGGTCGTCGTGCTCCCCGAATCGATACCGAGCGCCACACGCACCGTCTCTCCGGGCGCATACGCATCCGGACCCTTTGCCGGCGTCTCTTTGCCATGGCGTGCCGTAAAATCCGCCTGCTCGGCAGGTGTGGCAAAAAAGGGCTGGGCAAGACGTCCCTCCCCGCTTGCGGGCGCGACCGTCTCGAGCTTATCCAGCCGGACAAAAGCGTCGGGAAGGTCGATCGGTTGGGACGATGCGAACATGTCGGTCAGCGACAGGGCGGCACCGCGCGCGACCATGATCTGCGGATCGCGCGGGACGATAACCTGATCGTCCGATAGATTCAGTTGCTCCCGGAACACGCGGACCAGTGTGGGGTTGTAGGCGAGCGTACCGCCCTCGAAGATTACCGGCGGCTCGATGTCGATACCCTGGGCCAGACCGCCGATCGTTTGGCGGGCGACCGCGTGAAGCGCCGAAAGCGCCAGGTCGGTGGTAGGAATGCCCTCGTTGAGCAGCGGCTGGATATCGGTCTTTGCGTACACGCCGCAGCGGCCCGAGACCTCGTGGACGGTCGTTCCCCGGCTTGCGAGCTGCTCGAACTCGCCCGATTCGGTGCCGACCCCCATGAGCTTTGCCATCTCGTCGATAAATGCACCGGTACCGCCTGCGCACGAGCCGTTCATGCGCATGTCGGCAACCTCGATGTCTCCCTTATCGTTGGTGCGGAAGAAGATCATCTTGGCGTCTTGGCCGCCCAGCTCGATGGCGCAGCGCGTCTGCGGATAGAACCTGCTGATCGCGAGCGCGTTGGCGACCACCTCCTGAACGTACGAGGCGCCCAGCGCGGTCGCGATATCGCGCGCACCCGAGCCGGTCACCGCAACGCGCAGTGACTCATGGGGAAAGCGCTCGGCGAGCTCGCCGAGCATGGCGCGCACGCTCGCTGTCTGACACGCCCCGTGGCGGCGATATCCCCACCACGCCTCGGTCATATCCTCGTGCATCGCGTAAACTTTGGTCGTCGTCGACCCTACGTCCAGTCCTACTAGCAACGCCATAATGCTCCGTCTCTCGCATTTTTCCCGCTAGAGATATACCACTCTACGTAATACAACAGACTGTTGTATTTAAACTCCGTATAAAAAGCGGCTGCCGAAACGCTTCAGCAGCCGCCGAATGCACCAACAGATTGTTCTGCGCGCTAGCACGTCGGGCAACGGAGCAGCACGGGCCCTCCGGTCATGCGCACCGCTCACGCCCGCGATGTCGCCGAGAGAGCTATCCACGCTTAGGGCTCCAACCAAGCAAGTCGCCCGCGCTCAGCAGATCCCTAAGCGAGCTACTCGCACTCAGGAGCCATAGCCTGCTCCAAGAGCTCGGCATGCTCCTCCTCGAAAACCGTCCCCACAGGGAAGGCGCGACGGAAGACGAAGCGGGAAATCGGACCGGCTACCAAAAGGTTCCACGGCAGCGCCATCACAAAATTATGCGGGATGTTGATCATCCAGATCGCGGGCACGGAATACAGGTTCGCAAGGATGCCGCCGGGCATGTGCGTCAGACCCTCACAGGCACCGTACAGCGACATGATGATGACCATGGGAACGACCATGCAGGAGCTGACGGCGAGCGTCATGGCAAGTGGCGAGCTCTTGCCCGGCGTGACCAAGTACTTAAAGGCGAAACCCTTGGCGAGCGGGCTGGCGACGAACCAGTCGCAGCACATGGCAAAAATGTAGGCAACGGGGAAGCCGAGCCACGCAGTGGCAACGACCTCGCCGTTGATGGCCCCGTGCTGCAGGGCAACGTTGTAGATGCTCATCCAGAGCACCATGCAAAAGCACATGATAAAGGTGAACAGCAGGCTCTCTCGTTTGTTGATAGGCATAAAGGGCAGATTCCTCTCTGTGTTGTACCGCGGCGCCACGCAACAAAAACGGGCGGGCAAGATGGAGCTGTTGGAACTTCATCTCGCCCGCCCGTGGTACGCGCGTCTGCGACTACTTATGTGGTGGAACCAGCCTAGCACGAAACGCATGCGCTTCGTAAGCGTTGAGTTTATGAAGATGCAGGGCACCGATAATCCCCCGACCCCATAAGTTGCGGTGGAATACGGACTGTTTTGACCCTTTAAGCAGCAATTCAGTCCCTATTTCACCGCAACTCATTTGGTGCAAAGTAACCTGTCCCCCTTGTACCAATTAGCTGGTGTGGCGCCAGCGAGGGTCGGTGAGCGTACGCGCCACACCCAGTCCAACGGGCAGAAACGCTACGATGAGCACTGCGCGCACAAACCAGCCGAGCATATTGACCGTGTCGAAGGTGCACATGTAATACATCGAGCGATACAGATACAAGCCCGGCACCATAATGACAATCGAAGGCACCGTGAGGGCGATGCGCGGGTAGGTGAGCTTGACTTCGGCCAAGCTTGCCAGCAGACCCGATACCAGCGCGCCGATAAACGCTGCTGCCTCGGGAGGCATTCCCGTGCTGAGGCCCAGGAAGGGAATCATCGTCGGCGCATCGACAAGGGTCAGACGCAGGGTATTGGACACGGCGCCGATCAACCCAGCTGCCGCGGCCATCTTTACCGGGCTGTTGAACATCACCGAGAAGCCGAATACGCCAACGAAGCTCATCACCACGCGCAGGAGCGTAAGGGCAAGCGGCGAAAGGCCCAGTGGGGCAAAGTCGTCCGGCGCCAGGCCAACACACTCGGCAACCATCCAACCTACGAGCGTCGCCATCACAATAATCGATACGGCATATGAAAGGCGCTCGATACCGCTTCGCATGTCGAGCTTGGCGATGTCGAGGCCCGCCGTAATGAGCGGAAAGCCGGGAATCACAAAGAGCATGGCGCCGATATAGCCTTCTTGGTGCGACATTGCCCCCGGTATGACCTGGCCAAGGCCGAGCAATGCCAGCAGATACGAAACGCAAGCGAGCGCAACGCCGGTCGTCAGCGCGCTGAACTGACCAAGGCCTTGCTTGAGAATATGGGAGCGGGCAAAGTTGCCGACACCCGCGCCCACAAACGCGCAGGCCATCTCGATAGGGCCGCCGCCGAGCAAAAAGACGAAGGCGCCGCAAGCACAAGCTGCCGCAAGGCCCTGTTGCCAGGGAGAGTAATCGGGTTTTGAACTCTCAACGGTCTTGAGCATCTCGTGGTATTCGTGCACGGTAAACCGGCGCCCATACGTCTCGATTTCCTTTAAGAAACTCTCCATCATCCAAATGCGATGGGTATTGACGCCCGTTGTGGGCAAGCTGACGACCTCATTAAAGCAGTGACCATCTTCGATGCAGGTGCACTCAAACGACAGAAGACTTAAGTCAACGTGGATGGTGACACCGAGTACGGCGGCAACACGATTCATGGTATCGCGCACGCGCCAGGCACCCGTTCCGCTTGCCAGCATAAGCATGCCGGTGCGGCAGATGATGGATGATTTATCGGTGAGCGGCGCATCGACGGCAAGCTCATCGCCTGCCGTCACGATCTGGTGCCAGTCAGTTTTCATATGGAGCGCGCCGGCACGAACGCCGTGGTGCATGGGGGCTCTCGAAAGCAGCGAGTTAAGGCGCGAAGGCTGTGAGGGCTCCGCCGATTCGCCCTCGTCCTCGTCGGGCTCTTCATCGACCAGATCAAAGGAATCAAGCGGCGCTGGCTCGCGACGGTCGATCAGCTCCTCGTCCTCATCATCAAAGTAGTTGAACTGATCGAGCATGTCCTCTTCGATTGCGCGCTCGCTCGCGTCGTCCATCCCGGTGCTCCCTTCCTATCGACTAACCCCCATCCTAAACAGCGACGGCTAAAGGAAACATAAAAGAGACGGCTGTCATGCGAGCCATATTCGCAATAGCCATTGGGTAGTCATTGGGGACGTTCTTGAATGACTAGTCGTTTAAGAACGTCCCCAATGACTACATCGATGTTTTGGCAACGCCAGCGAGCGGGTCGCATTTGTGACAAGGTGACGTGAAACGAAAGGGCGCTGACCTTTTGGTCGCGCCCTTGAAGTTGAACGTCAGATTGTCCAAATGCGGCCCGCGCAGCGTCGAGCCGTTACGCGGTTCGTAGAACCGCGTAACCCCTAGTACATCTTTGCGCCGGCGGGGATGGAGGCGTCGAGCTGGATCAGGTTGAGGCGCTCCTCGCCCTCCTCCTCGTGGACAGCGCTGATCAGCATGCCGCAGCTGGGAATACCCATCATCTTGCGCGGAGGCAGGTTGGTGATGGCGAGCAAGGTCTTGCCAACCAGGTCCTCGGGCTCGTAATAAGCGTGAATACCGGAGAGGATGGTGCGGTCGGTGCCGGTGCCGTCGTCGAGCGTAAAGTTCAGCAGCTTCTTGGACTTCTTGACGGCCTCGCATGCCTTGACCTTCACAGCGCGGAAGTCGCTCTTGGAGAAGGTATCAAAGTCGACGAACTCCTCAAACAGCGGCTCAACGGCGATCTTGGAGTAATCGAGCGTGGGCTTAAGCGACTTAACGAACGGGCTCGCGGCGTTGCCGGCCTCGGCAGCCTTGGCGGCAGCGGCACCGGACTGGAAACCCTTCTCAGGCTTCATGTGCGGGAACAGCAGCACGTCGCGGATAGAAGCCTGGTTGGTGAGCAGCATGACCACGCGGTCGATACCAATGCCAATGCCGCCCGCGGGAGGCATACCGTACTCGAGGGCGCGCACGTAGTCCTCGTCGTACTCCATGGCCTCGTCGTCACCGCCGACCTTCTCGGCCATCTGGGCGGCAAAGCGCTCGGCCTGGTCGACCGGGTCATTGAGCTCGGAGAACGCGTTGGCGTACTCGTGACCGGCAATAACCAGCTCAAAGCGGTGCGTCAGGCGCGGGTCGTCCTCAAAACGCTTGGCAAGCGGGCTGACCTCGATGGGGTAATCGCACACGAACGTCGGGTTGACGATGGTGTCCTCGCCCAGCTCATCGTAAATCTCGGCGATGATCTTGCCAGCAGTCCACTCGGGCTTGATCTCCAGGCCCTTCTCGCGCGCGGCGGCAGCAAGCTCCTCGACCGGCGTGTCGATGGTGACCTGCTTGCCGAGCACGTCGGAGACGATGTCGGTCATGGGACGGCTGGCCCACTCACCAGAAAGGTCGATGGTCTGGCCCTGGTACTCGATGACCTCGGGGTTGCCGATGGCCTTGTTGGCAGCCTTGATGACACCTTGGGCGAGTGCCTTCATGCCCTCGAGGTCGGAGAAGGCACGGTAGGCCTCCATCGTGGTGAACTCGGGGTTGTGGGTAAGGTCCATGCCCTCGTTACGGAAGATGCGGCCGATCTCGAACACGCGCTCAAAACCACCGACGATGCAGCGCTTGAGGTGCAGCTCGGTGGCAATACGCAGGTAGCACTCCTGATCGAGCGCGTTGAAGTGGGTAATGAACGGCTTGGCAGTAGCGCCGCCCTGGATGGTCTGCAGGATGGGGGTCTCGACCTCCATGTAGCCGTCGGACTCCATAAAGCGACGGAAGGTGGAGAGAATCTGCGAACGCTTACGGAAGGTCTCGCGAACGTCGTCGTTGGCGATCAGGTCAACATAGCGCTGGCGATAGCGGGTCTCCTTGTCGGAAAGACCGTGGAACTTCTCGGGCAGCGGACGAACGGCCTTGGAAAGCAGGGTCGCGCTCTTAGGGGCAACGGAAAGCTGGCCGCGCTGGGTGCGCACGACCACGCCGGTCACGCCCAGGATGTCGCCCAGGTCGAGGGCCTTGAGCGTATTCCAGGCAGCCTCGTCCATGTCGTTGATGCGGCAGAACAGTTGAATCTCGGCAGTCGCATCGCGCACGACGATGAACATGATCTTGCCCTGACCGCGCTTGGCGACCACACGGCCGGCGATCTTCACGACATCCTCGGTGTCCTCACCATCGGCAAGATCGGCGTACTTAGTCTCGATATCGGCGACGTAGTCCTCAAGCTCAGAGTGCTCGGGATAGGGGTTCTGGCCCGCCTCGAACAGGGCGGCGCGCTTGGCCAGGCGGGTGGCGCGCTCGTCGTTGAGCGTCGATGCCTGATCGGCGGCGTTCTGGTTCTCTGCCATAAGTTAGCTCCTCAAACTAAAACGCTCCCCAGGATTCGGTCCCAGGGAGCGAAAACATACCTTTACGCGGGACCGTGGTCTAGCGTGCGATCTTGGCGATGGTGTAGACGCGAGTCTTGCCGGAAGGCGTAACGACCTCGACGGAGTCGCCCTCGCCGTGACCGATGATGGCGTGACCGACCGGAGACTCGTTGGAAATCTTGTGCTCGAGCGAGTTGGTCTCGGTGGTACCAACGAGCGTGACTTCCATGACCTCGCCGTTGGGATCAATCAGCGAAACGGTGGAACCGATGGAGACGGTCAGATCGCCCGTGGTGGCAGCAACCTGAGCGTTGGCAAGAATGGCCTGGATCTCGGCGATACGAGCAGCATTCTGGGCCTGCTTGTCCTTGGCGGCATCGTACTCGGAGTTCTCCGAAAGGTCGCCGAACGCGCGGGCTTCCTTGATGTCCTCGACGATCTCCTTGGCGTAATCGCCCTCACGCCAGGCGAGCTCCTCGACGAGCTTCTGGCGGCCCTCAGCGGTCAGTACGATCTGGCTTGCGTCCATACGGATATCTCCCCAACTCTGATCAAACAATCAACTGTCAACAAAACGAAAAAGACCGGCTAGCCTGCGGGCAAGCCGGTCAGGTGCTCACCCCAAAGGGATGGGACTACTCTGCGTCCGCGTCGCTGTCCTCTGCCTGCTTCTTCTTGGCAGCAGCGAGCTTGGCCTCGAGCTCAGCGATCTCCTTGTCCTCCTCGGACTGCTCGACCACGACCTCCTCGGCCTGCTTGGTCTCGGCCTTATCATCGCCCTCCATACCCTCGCGGATATTCTTGACGGTAGAGCCGAGGGACTTGCCGAGCTTCGGCAGGTTCTTGGGCCCGAAGATAATCAGGACAACGACGAGAATAATGATGAGCTCAGGAGCCCTCAGTCCAAACATGTAGACCTCCACAATACAGCGAGACAAGCTCGAATGAGTATACCGCGGGTATCGCGGTATCACAACACTAGCTAAAAAAAGGGACCGCAAGAAGCGGTCCCTCCTCATGCTCTGGTCGGGTTGACTGGATTTGAACCAGCGACCCCTGCGTCCCGAACGCAGTGCTCTACCAAACTGAGCCACAACCCGTTAGCTCGACTATAGTAACAAAGATTTTCGCCGCGTGCTAGAGAAATTTTTATTTCTTTGGCGCGTCGATTTGAACCGTGTTGGGAATAAACTCAGTCGCGCAGGCCCACCAGCCATTTTGCTGGGCAGCATCGGCAAGCCTTTCGACCGTGGCAGCGGTGTCGCAAATGGCAAACGAGCAGGCACCCGATCCGCACACATCTACAGCAACGGTTCCGTCCTGTTTACGCAGCCAGTCGAGGACCGTTTGAATCTGCGACTCCATCTGTGCGGAAATGACACCCAGATTGTTATGGATGAGTGCATATGCCGTCTCGGCATCACCAGCACGCAAGGCAGAAGCTATCGCGCCGGGCTTGTCCGCAGGCACCGGGGCCTCGTCAAAACGTCGATAGGCTTCAATTGTCGAAACGCTTGCCTCGCGCGGCTTGACCAGCACGACGGGCGTCGCGGGCAGCGCGGGGTACTCAGTTGCTAGCACGTCTCCCCCACCTACGTAGAACGCAGGACTCGCGTGCAAAAAGAACGGGACGTCAGCACCAATGCCCCGCGCAATATCGTCGAGCGCTGGGTCGGTGCGATCAATGCCCCAGAGCTCTGCCAAGGCGACAATGACCGCGGCCGCATCCGTCGAGGGGCCGCCCAAGCCGGCGCACAATGGAATGCGCTTCTCAATCGTCACGCAGATGTTTGCCTCGCGACCATAATGCTCGGCCATAGCAACCGCAACCCGATACGCCGTATTCTTTTGCATGGGAAAATCTGATGCCGGAACCGTCTGGACGGTCAGCGCCTGCGCCGGCGTGACCGTCACGGTATCGGAAAGACCGACGGCCGCCATCAGGGAATCGACCCTGTGGTAGCCGCGGTCATCGCGCTCGGTATGAACCCCCAGGTAGAGGTTAATCTTTGCCGGCGCGGAAAGAGTCAGGGACCGATCGGTCACCGTTAATGCTCCTCGAGCTGATTGCCGAGCGGGGTAAAGATATGCTCGCCGCTCTCGGGGTCGAACAGCTCGACCTGACCGGTGAGCACATCGATATACTGGTAGGACTGACGCGACTTGCGGCCACGACGCTCGTCAACCTCGACAATGAAGACGGCCGGGTGGACGCTCTTGATGGTGCCCATGCGCTCGACGACGCGGGTACGGCCCATGTTGGCCTTAACCTTGACGCGATCGCCCACCATATCGGTCAGCTTCTCGTGGATGTCGTCGACGTGATTGACTTCCATCTCTTCCATGAACAGGGCCTCCAGAAGGTGCAATTCAAAAAGGGGATAATACCCCTAAGATAGACAAAACTCTAATACTATAGCACCCTGTTGTGGCCATACGCAAGTAGCTAAAAAAGCCCGGTCTCGAATACGTACCAGACGACAATCTCGCATGACCAGTTGTTACGCGGTTTGGTAAAACCGCGTAACCTAAAGGTTATCGGTGTCCAAGACGATGGTGAATGGGCCGTCGTTGACCAAGTCGACTTTCATATCGGCGCCAAAAATGCCGTGCGCCACGTGTTCGACATCTTGGCGAACGAGCGTCAGGAAGTACTCGTAGAGCTCGTTGGCAACATCGGGCGCGCCGGCATCCGTAAACGATGGGCGGCGACCGTGGCGGCAGTCAGCGAACAGCGTGAACTGCGACACCACGAGCACCTCACCGTCGACATCGGCAAGCGCCAAGTTGGTCTTGCCGTTCTCGTCCTCGTTGATGCGCAGCCCGCGGAGCTTGCCCCACAGCTTATCGGCCTCGGCACGCGTATCGCCATGGCCCACACCCAGCAGCACCAGGTAGCCGCGTCCAATGCGGCCCACGCACTCGCCGTCGACCGTCACGCCGGCGTTGAGTACGCGCTGCACCACCGCACGCACGGCCTACTCCTCGCCCGTCAGTTTGGCGGATAGGTGCTCGAGCGCATGGAATCGATGGCTGATGGCGTTCTTCTCGTCAGCCGTCAGCTCGGCCATGGTCTTGCCCGGCGTGTCGACCGGCAGGAACAGCGGGTCATAGCCAAAACCATGGTCGCCGCGGCCCTCGTGCGCGATAACGCCCTCGCAGGCGCCCTCGCCATAGGTGACCAGACCGTCCGTGTCGATGAGCGCGACGACGCTCATAAAGCGCGCGGTGCGGTCCTCATCTGCCACGCCTTCCAGGTTAACGAGAAGCTTGGCGTTGTTGGCGGCATCGTCGCCGTGCACGCCCGCATAGCGCGCGCTATACACACCGGGCTCACCGTCCAGCGCGTCGACGACCAAGCCCGAATCGTCGGCAATGGCCATAAGGCCCGTCTCCTCAACCGCGGCTTGGGCCTTGATGATGGCGTTCTCCAAAAACGTCGTGCCGTTTTCCTCGGGATCCTCAAAATCACCCAGCTGGCCGAGCGCCACAAAGCGCACCTCGGGCATGACCTTGCCCAAAATGGCCTCGATCTCGGTGAGCTTATGAGCGTTTCCGGTTGCCACGACGATGGTCGCCGCCGGGTCGAGGGTGTCGATGTCAATCTTCTCAAGTGCCATGAGTGGCCTCCTTGTTCTTATAACAACGCCACACAAAAGGTAATTAGGCTCTCAAGCCCCTCCCCTCGCGCGGCAGCAGCCTTACAGTTCAGCGTTTCCGCAGATAAAACCTGCCAAAATAAACCTGTCCCTTTTTGGCAGGTTAGGCGAGGGCTTGGCGCTGGAGCTCGATGAGCTCGGCAATGCCCTTGTCGCCCAAATCGAGCAGGGCATTGAGGCGCTTGCGGTCGAAGGGTGCCTGCTCGCCGGTGCCCTGGAGCTCGATCATCTCACCGGTATCGGTGGCGACAAGGTTCATGTCGACCTCGGCGTGACTGTCCTCGGAATAATCTAGGTCGAGCAGCGTATTGCCGTCGACAACGCCCATGGAGATGGCAGCCACCTGGCCGATAAGCGGGATGCGCTCGATCTTGCCCGCCTCGACCCACATGGCGAGGGCGTCGTGCAGCGCCACCCAGGCGCCGGTGATGCTCGCTGTACGCGTGCCGCCATCGGCCTGAATCACATCGCAGTCGACGGTGACGGTGTACTCGCCGAGCGCCTTCATGTTGACGACGGTACGCAGGCTGCGGCCAATGAGGCGCTCGATCTCCATGGAGCGGCCCTTGCGGTTGGCGTGCTCGCGCTTGCAGCGCTTGCCGGTCGACGCCGGCAGCATGGCGTATTCCGCGGTCACCCAGCCGGCCTTAGCTCCCTTTCGCCAGCCCGGCACGCCCTCCTCGATAGTGGCGGCGCACAGCACGCGCGTGTCACCGAACTCGGCCAAACACGAGCCGTGAGCGTGCTTCATGACGCCACGGGTGAGCTTAACGGGGCGCAACTCGTTGGCGGCGCGACCGTTAGCGCGGTTGACCTGCATGTACTCCATAGAAATATCCTTTCGGCAAAAGATGTGGCGAAGGCCTTGACGGCTGCCTTACATCTATTTCAGCTCATCGATATCGATATGTTCGATGCTCTTGAGCGGCTGACCAAAGATAAAGCTACCCGCCACCGCAAACTCGGCAATGTTATCGGCCGTCGTGGCAAAACGATGCTGCGGCTCGGCGGCGTCGCCCGCCAGCTGCTCGCGGCGCGTGAGGATATCGGTCAGCTCGCGCGTGGTCTCCTCGGCGGAACTCACGACGCGCACCCCAGGCCCCAGCGCATGCCGGATAGGTCCCACCAACAGCGGAAAATGCGTACAGCCGAGTACCACGGTATCGATACCGTGGTCGCGCAGCGGCTCAACCGTGGCACCCACCAGCGCACGCACGGCAGGCGTATCGAAGATATCCTCGTTCTCAAGCCACTGTTCCTGCAGATGTGCACCCGAGGCGAGCTCGTGTTCGACAACCTCGACAAAGCTCGAGGCAGGACAGCCGTATACATCGACGCCGGCATCCAGGTCCTGAATGGCGCGCGTGTAGGCGCCCGAGCGAATGGTGAGGTTGGTGGCGAGCACGCCCACGCGACGCGAGCGGGTGCTGTTGATTGCCGCACGGGCACCCGGCGCGATCACGCCGATCACGGGAACGTCGAGCACCTGCTGGGCCAGACGCAAGGCCGCAGCGGTCGCCGTGTTGCAGGCGATGACCATAATCTTGACGTCGTGCTTCGAAAGCCAACGACCCGCCTGCAACGCAAACGAGCGCACCTCATCCTCGGTACGGGTGCCGTAGGGGCAGCGCTTGGTGTCGCCAAAGTAGTAGACGGACTCGTGCGGCAGCGCCGTCGCGATGGCGCGCGCAACCGTCAGACCGCCCAAACCAGAATCGAACACGCCAATCGGGCGCGTGTCGCCTGCCGGATTCTCGATATCGGACATTACCTCACCAGTCTCTCTCGAAAAGACATGTCCAAGTGCGGCGGCGGCGCGCTACGAACGCGCCGCGACCAGCAGCTCTGCCGTCGCCGCCCAACCGTCGACAATTTTGCCTCGCGTAACGAAAGCATTCTCGCAAGCAGCCAGGAACTCGGGCGCGCCGGCGCTCGTCAGGCCATTCTCGACCAAGCAGAACGTGCCCACGTGATCGGCCATGTAGAAGTCGGACTCGGAGTCGCCGAGCGCGAGTGTCTCCTCGCGCTCGATCCCCAGGTGCTCGCAGAAGCGCGCAATGGCGACGCCTTTGTTGAGGCCCGCGGGGTTGATATTGAATGCGCGACCGTCCTCGACGCGATCGAGCTCGAGCGTCGTCGGCTTGGACAGATGCGTCAGATGGCCGTTGCAAGCCCAGATCAGACCGCAGCCGGCCTCGTCCAGGATGGCCTGAACCTCATCGTCGGGCACATCGCCGCGCATGCCGACGGTGACCTCACGGTACTTGTAGCCGGTCGACATGTCGTTGTGATACTCGATCTTGTGCGGCCAGCGGGCGAGGATCTTCTCGCACACGCCGGTCTGCTCGATCACCTGGTGCGGCGTGAGGCCGCAAGAGGGGTCGTAGGGCATGTCGCCGGTCAGATACTCCCAATCGTTGGCTTTGAGGTCGTACATGACCAGGCCGCCCATCTCGCCGATGTAGGAGTTGAGGCCGAGCACGCGCGCGTCCTCGTGGATCATGGTACGGTTGCGGCCCGAGGTGGGAACCACCTGAATACCAGCGCGAGCGAGCGCCACGACGGCCTCGACGAGTTTGGTCGAGGGGTTGCCGTCGTTGTCGCGCAGCACGCACGAGCCGGGTGCAAGCATCGTGGCATCCAGGTCGGTAAAGACGTACTTGACCTTGGCCAAGCGCTCGCGCATCTCGCCCGAAAGCTCGGCGACGGTCGGCAGGGTATTGTGGGACATGGTTACTCCGTTTACGTAGAAGGGTTTGGACTTGGACGGCATGTTTTGATTGAGGGAACACGCTTATGGCGACAGCGCACTCAGGGCGCCGCCGCCATCATGGTTCATTAGTCAAACTGGGCAACATCGATCAGGCGATTGGCCAGCGAAAGGTCGCTCTCGATGGGCACGAACTCGTCGCCCACGTGCATGAGCTCCTCGTCACCCTTTGCCAGCAGCAAGACAATGGTGGGAGCATCGGGGTTGACGTACTCCTCGCGCGCCGCCTTGAACGCCGCATGCACAGCGGCTTCGCGATCGAGGATGATCTTGTTCGGCGTATCGTCGGGAACATGTTCGGCAAGCTCGCGACAGACCTTCATCGGGTCCTCGTGAGCCGGGTCCTCATTGGCAAAGATCATCAGGTCGGAATACGGTGCGGCCTCGCGCGGAAGCTGCTCGCGGCGCTCCTGCGCCTTGCCGCCGGCAGCGCCAAACACCGCAATGACCGGACTAGCGGGAAACGCGCGCTTGACCGACGAGAAAAGCGAGCGGAACGAAAGCTGGTTGTGCGCGTAGTCGACGACACAAATCACGCGGCCGTCCTTCGACTCCACGACCTCCATACGGCCCGGCACACGCAGTTTTGAGAGGCCCTTCTTGATAGCCTCGATACCGATGCCGATCTCGCGCGCAGCGGCGATAGCGACCAGCGCGTTCTCCACGTTAAAGTCGCCCGCGATACCCAGCAGGACCTTCTCCCCCGCCTCGGACTCGTCGGCGCTCATGCCGTGCAAGTTGAACTCGATGTTAAAGCCGAGCATGCGGACATCGCTCGCCCACAGGCTTGCCTCGGGATGCTCGACGCCAACGGTCACCAAGCGCTCGGCCGTCGACGCTGCCTCTAGCACACGGTCAACCTCTTCGGTGCCTAGATTCACCACGGCGGTCTTTGCCTGGTCAAAGATCCTGAGTTTGCTCTCAAAATAATCCTCAAACGTGGGGTGCTCGATCGGCGAGATGTGGTCGCGGCCGATGTTGAGGAAGCACGCCACGTCAAACGGCAGATTCTCGACGCGTTGGTACTTGAGCGCCTGGCTCGAGACCTCCATGACCATGGACTGGCGACCGGACGTGCGGCAGTTGGCGATATGGCGCCAGACCTCGGGGGCCTCGGGCGTAGTATTGGTGCTCTCATAGCACTCGATGCCATCGTCGGTACTCACCGAGCCGATCATGCCGCAGGACTCGCCCGCTGCTTTGATGATGGACTGGAGCATAAAAGCGGCCGTGGTCTTTCCCTTGGTACCGGTGATGCCCACGATCTTAACGTCGTGGTCGGGGCGGTTGTAGACCTCCGGCGGCAGCAGGGCCATGGCCGTGCGCACGCTATCAACAACCAGCATCGCAGCACCGCTCTCCTGCGCCAGCGGCTCCAGAGACTCGACCAGCGACTCCTCGCACACAAATGCGACGGCGCCCGCATCGAGCGCCATGCTCAAAAACGCGGGCTTAAAGGCAGCACCTTTGCAGAAGAACACGTCACCTGCCGAGACCGCGCGCGAATCAAACGAGCAGCCGGTCACGGCACGCTCGTCAACCTGCTCTGATGCGCGCAGCTCGCCGCACACATCGAGAAGCTTGGCAAGCGTATCGACCGTGGTCACGGTCGCGGAATCCGAATGGTGCATCTTTCACCTTTCTCAGCCATTTGGCAGGGACGGTTTTATAGTAACTGAAACGCACCCACGCAAAAACGGCTCCCGGAGGAGCCGTTACGCGCAGGCGTTCGTTCAGCCGAGGCTAGGCAGCCTGAACAGCGGGCTGGTCCTCGTCGATAAAGAAGCGCTTGTACCACACCAAGAACACGAGCGGCGTATAGATCTTGCGCTGGAAATCGCCCTTGCCCGCAAAGTGCAGATCGAGCAGGTGCATGAGTTCGTCGGTATCGAAGAACTCGCTTGCCCACGGCGCGGTGAAGTACTCCTTGACATAGTCGTACCACTTTTGCTCGCGCAGCCAGTAGACAATCGGCACCGGGAAGCCCACCTTGGGACGGGTGGCCCACTCATCGGGCAGCGACTTGTTGGCAGCGTGGCGGAGTACCTGTTTGTTGCCGTTCTCGTTGATGCGGTAGCGGTCGGGAATGTGCTCGGCGAACTCCATGACTTTGCGGTCCAGGAAGGGCACGCGCAGCTCCAGTGAGTGTGCCATGCACATCTTGTCGGCCTTGAGCAGAATGTCGCCCGGGAGCCACATGTTCATGTCCAGGTACTGCTTCTTGACCAGCTCGGGCTGACCCTTCACGCGCGCATAGATGGGAGCGGCAAGCTCGAAGGCGCCATCGCCGGTGTTGTACTCGGGCTTGAGCACGCCGTCGACCTCGCGCTCCGGCCATACCAGAGCCTGTCCCAGGAACGTCTTCTCGGGGATCTCGGCACCCTTGACCAGGAAGTTATGTCCCTTGAAGTACGGCATATGCAGCGCCAGGTTACCGAGCGCGCGACGGATGGGCAGCGGCACCATCTTTTTGTACTTGCGGACCGGGACCGTGTCCTCGTAGTAGGCGTAGCCGCCAAAGAGCTCGTCGGCGCCTTCGCCCGAAAGCACGACGGTGACGTCCTTGCGGGCCATCTCGGCCAAGAACCACAGCGGCACGGAAGACAGGTTGGACTGCGGCTCGTCCATGTGATACTGGATATCCTCAAGCGCACCGAAGAACTCGTCGGCGGTAATCATCTTGCGGACGTTCTCGACGCCGAGCTTATCGGAAAGCTCCTTGGCGTAGTTGGTCTCGTTGAAGTTCTTGTAGTCAAAGCCCACCGAGAAGGTCTTGTCGGGCATGAGGCAAGCGGCGATGTAGCTGGAGTCGACGCCACCGGAGAGGAACGACGCGACCTTGACGTCGGCGATGCGATGGGCCTCGACGCTCTCGTGCACGACCTCGTCCAGCTCATCGACATACTCTTCGAACGGCTTCTCGACGGCAGAGTAATCGCAATCCCAGTAGCGCTCGATGTTCATCTTGCCGGTCGGGATATCGACGGTAAAGTAGTGCGCCGGCGGCAGCTTGTAGACACCCTCGAAGAAGGTCTCCTCGGTTGCCGAATACTGCAGCGTCATGTACGGACGCAAGGCCTTTTTGTTGACCGCCTTGTGGAAGTGCGGGTAGTCCAGGAAGCTCTTGATCTCGGAGCCAAAGAGCACGCCCGGAGCGCCGTCGCCCGCATCGGCCATGGGATAGTAGTAGAGCGGCTTGATGCCAAAGATGTCGCGGGCGCCAAAAAGCTTGTTCTTCTTTTTGTCCCAGATGACGAAGGCGTACATACCGCGCAGGCGATCGAGGACGGCCTCGCCCCACTCCTCGTAGCCGTGCAGGAGGCTCTCGGTGTCGGCGCCGCAATGGAACTTGTAGCCCTTGGCTTCGAGCTCGGAACGGAGTTCTTGGAAGTTGTAGATCTCACCGTTGAAGACAATGACGACGCTGCCGTCCTCATTGGCCATGGGCTGAGCGCCGGCCTCGGTCAGGTCGAGGATCGACAAGCGGCGGAAGCCGAGGGCAACGCGGCCGTCGATAAACTGACCGCCCATGTCGGGACCGCGATGGACGATGCGGTCCATCATCTTGGTGAGCACCTCGGATTGGTTATCCGTCCCACCGACAAAACCGACAAAACCGCACATATACTATCCCCTCTGCTGTTGCTGGGCATCAAATCGAATCAGTAGCTTTTGAGTATACCCGAGGGCGTAAAGAGGGGCGGAATGTTCAGGCAATCTCAACTGAATCAGCTCCGCTGTGACACGCGCGAGTTACCTTTAATGGATATGAGGTGAATGAGGCGATTGTTTTGCTATACTCTCTCCGCACGGGCGATTGGCGCAACGGTTAGCGCAGGTGCTTTACACGCACAAGGCTGGGGGTTCGAATCCCTCATCGCCCACCACTGATTTGATAGGCTCCCAGCAATGGGAGCCTTTCTTTTTTGGGCCCAGTGCATGGGATTCGAACCCGACAGGGTGCGGAGCTGAGGAAACGCGCAAGCGTTTTCCAGCGCAGCACGCGAGGAGCGGAGCGACGAAGCGGGGCGCGGGCGGCGCCAGCCGCACGCGGACATCCCTCATCGCCCACCACTGAATTGTTAGGCCTCCGGCGATGGAGGCCTTTCCTTTTTCAGGCCCAGCGCATGGGATTCGAACCCGCCAGCACGTCTGTCACAAAGGCCGTGGTCAAAAAATGGCAAAAATGAGTACTGCTACTTTGTTTGCAACATATAAATAGACAGTATTTGCTTAAGTTACGCAACATATGTCCATTATAAGGGCTAACAGTTGAATCAAAATCGTGCTTTCATCGCCATTTCGACTTGCTATCTGGCCTTATTAGTCCAAAATTGCTGCTACCAAATCGGTAACAGTACTCATATTTGATGTTTTTTGACCAGCAGGTCTCCCTGCCTTAGCGAATCTAAGGCAAAACGGGCTCCAGACCGCTGAATCATGCCACATAGGACACGCCCGCAGTCCGGAACCCGGTCCAAATTGAGGTATTGCGCTGCGTTAGCCCAAAACGTCCGACAGAATCTCGACCAAACTGTCCACGTCGGCTTCCTCGCAGACGAGCGGCGGCAAGAAACGCAGCGTATGGGCACCCGTAGCGTTAATCACGGCACCGGCAGCCAGCGCGCGGGCAACAATATCATGCGCGTCGCCCGCGGCATCATCCAAATCGCAGCCGAGCATCAGGCCACGGCCACGCACCTCTACCACATGTGGAAGCTTAGCCAGCGCCTGCTCCATATAGGCGCCCACCTTGGCGGCATGCTCAGCGTAGTCGCCGTGCACAAGCGCGGAAAGCGTCGCGGCGCACGCCGCGACGGCCAAGCAGCTACCGCCAAAGGTCGAGCCGTGGTCGCCCGGCTTAAACACGTCGGCAATCTCCTTCTTTGCCACGACGGCACCCATGGGCACGCCATCAGCAATGCCCTTGGCAAGGCTCATAATGTCAGGCTCCACGCCATAAGTCTGGAACGCAAACGGCTTACCCGTGCGGAAGATACCGCACTGGACCTCGTCGGCGATAAGCACGGCGCCCACTTCGTGTGCCAGGTCGTGCGCTGCCGCCATAAACTCCTCGGTCATAGGGTGCACGCCACTCTCACCTTGGATCGGCTCGAGCATCACGGCGCAAATTTCACTGCCCAGCTGCTTAAAGATCGCACGCAGTTCATCGACATCGTTGGGCGTGCAGGCCACAAAGCCACCCGGCAGCGGGCGGAAGCTGTCCTGCAGCCAATCCTGCATGGTGGCGGCAATGGTCTCGAGCGTACGGCCGTGGAACCCGCCGCGCATGCACACGATGGTGTTGCCGCCATTACCGGCACGCTTGGCGTACAGGCGCGCGAGCTTCATCGAGCCCTCGTTGGCCTCGGCGCCAGAGTTGGCAAAGAAGGTCTCCCAAACCTGCTCATCCGCAGCCGGGGCACCAAGAGCAGCTGCCGTGGTCTCATCGCCGGCGACAATGGCATCGGCAAGCACGCGCGCACCATCTACGTCGTCGTTAGCAAGCTTGGACAGCAGCGCCGCGACCTGTCCGCGCTGCTCGATGTAGAAGTAATTGGAGACATGCATGAGCTTTTTGGTCTGTGCCTCGAGCGCCGAGAGCACAGCCAGGTCGCCATGACCTAGGCTGCACACGCCGATGCCGGCAAGAAAGTCGAGGTACTCACGGCCATCGTCGCCGGTGAGCTTCATGCCGTGACCCTCGACAAACTCGACCGGAGAGCGGCCAAAGGTATGCATAACGTAATGGGATTCAAGCGATTGCTGAGCTGCAAGTGACATGGGATGCCTTTCGTTGGGCGCCAGCCGGCGCGGGGCTATGGGTGCAGGAATGGGGCGGCTGCGGGTCAGCTAGACCGTCTGAAGTTTCTCGACCTCGTCAAGGTTTTCGGTCAGACGCGCAGCAAACGTCGAAAGCGGATGCGGATGCGTATCGAACTCGTAAGCCGTCTCGGTGGAATGGATCACGGTGCCGACGCCGGCATCGGTCAGCAGCTCCAGGAGCAGCGAATGCGGCGTAGTACCGTTAATGATGTGGGCTCGGAACACGCCAGCGGTAAGCGCATCGACAGCCGCACGCAGCTTGGGAATCATGCCCTTATCGACCTCGTCGCCGTAGAGCATTTCGTTAACCTCGTCGAGTGTTAGGTTGGAGATAAGCGAGTCCTTGTCGCTAAAGTCCTTGTACAGGCCATCGACATCGGTCAAAAAGATCGCCTTATGCGCGTGGAGCGCCGCGGCAACGGCACCGGCGGCGGTATCGGCGTTGATGTTGAAGAAACCGCCGTCCTCCCCCGCCGCGACGGTAGCGATGACGGGGATGTACTCGCTATCGAGTAAGCGCTCGATATAGTCGGTGTTGACGTGCGTCACTTTGCCCACGCGACCGAGCTCGGGGTCGAGCGACTCGGCGATGAGCGTGCCGGCATCGCTGCCCGACACGCCCACGGCCAGGTTGCCGTGGTGGTTGATGGCAGCAACCAGCTCCTGGTTAACCTTGCCGCCCAGCACCTCGCGCACGATATCCATAGTCGCCGGCGTGGTCACGCGCTGGCCGTTCTTAAACTCGACGGGAATATCGTAATGGCTCAGCGCCTCGTTGATAGCCTTGCCGCCGCCGTGCACGATGACGGGGCGCATACCGATGATCTTGAGCAAAACGATGTCGCTCATCACGTCGCGGCGCAGCTGCTCATCAACCATGGCGGCTCCGCCATATTTGATAACAACCGTCTTGCCGGTCAGGTTCTTAATCCACGGCAGCGCTTCGAACAGCAGCTGCGCGGTTGCTTCGTTGGATTCGCTCGAACGACAATCGCGTGCGAATTTCATAATGTGCCTCGTCTTTCGTATCGTTATCGCGCCGTGCTCCGCTGTCCGCAATCGCGGCAAGATGCGCAGCGTGCCTGGAATCTAGGAACGGTAGTCGCCGTTGATGGAGATGTACTCGTGCGTGAGGTCGCAGGTCCACACGGTCGTTGCCGCGTCGCCTGCGCCCAGGTCGGCCGAGACCACGATCTCGGACGCCTCGAAACGTCGTAGAGCCTCGTCCTCGTCAAAGGGAACAGTCAGACCGTCGCGACAGACAGGCATGCCCATCATGTCGATGGAAACGTCTTCCTGATTAAACTTCACGCCGCACTTGCCAAGCGCCATGGCAACGCGACCCCAGTTGCAGTCGTGGCCGGCGATGCAGGTCTTAACGAGCGGCGAGTTGGCAACGGCACGGGCGGCGATATCGGCTTCCTCGTCGTTCACGGCGCCGTTAACGTTGACCGTAACAAGCTTGGATGCGCCCTCACCATCGGCGGCGATATTGCGCGCCAGGCTCTCGCACACCTCGTGCACGGCAAATGCCAACTCGTCGAAGGCATCGGAGCCCTCGACGATAGGCTCGGCATCTGCGGCAGCGGCGCCGGAGGCAAGCATGATGCAGGTGTCGTTGGTCGAGGTGTCGGAATCGACCGTTACCTTGTTAAAGGTCTGCTTGACGGTCGAGAGCAGCAGGGCATGAAGTGCCGCAGGCTCGACGGGGGCATCGGTGGTGATAACTGCGATCATGGTGGCCATGTTGGGCATGATCATGCCCGAGCCCTTGCACATTCCGCCTACCGTATAGACATTGCCCGCATGACCCGCAGCCTCGCTGACATAGGACACGGCGTACTCCTTGGAGTGCGTGTCAGTCGTCATGATGGCGCGAGCGGCATCGGCGCCACCGTGGGCGGAGAGCGCCTCGTAGGCAGCAGGAATGGCGGTCTCAAACGTGTCGATCGGCAGAATCTGGCCAATCACACCCGTGGAGGCAACCAGAATCTGCTGGGGTTCGCAGCCGATGACCTGCGATGCGATGCTGCACGTCTCGCGCGCGCATGCAAGGCCGGTCTCACCCGTGGCGGCGTTGGCATTGCCAGAGTTGACCGAAACGCCGGCGATGACGCCATAGCCCTTGTCGGCACCGCCCAAGTTGGCACGGCTCACCTGCACGGGCGCCGCGCAAAAGCGATTGGTGGTAAACACGCCAGCACCGGGACAGGGTTTATCGGGCACGACGAGCGCGTAATCCAGACGCTCGGGGTTCTTGCGGAACCCAGCGTGGATGCCCGCAGCTTTAAAACCAGCCGCAGCCGTAACGCCACCCTCGACGGCGCGAATCTTGATATCAAACAGCTCGGTATTCATCGTCTTTATGACTCCTTATGTCAAACAAAAAACGGACATCGGTTGGTGCGCCATGCCAGTCGTAATCATGAGACCAGCTTAAGAGTGGCGCCCCACTCGATGCCCGACTACCAAATCGTTAACAATCGAATGTGCTACACCGGGCACGCCACTGTGGGCAAGCCTCGTCGCTCGTCAAAGCCAAAGACGATATTGGCGCACTGGACTGCTTGGCCCGCAGCGCCCTTGCACAGATTGTCGATGGCGCCCGTCGCCACCAGCACGCCCGCGCGCTTGTTGAGCGCGAGGCCGATCTGGGCGGCGTTGGTGCCGACGACCGAAGCCGTCTTGGGCTGCTGGCCGGCGTCGAGCACACGCACAAAGGTGCGTCCAGCGTAGAACTGCTTGTAATAGTCGACAACATCCTCAAGAGCCAGGGAGTCGATAGCCTGCGGCGTAAGCGGCATCGTCACCGTGGAGAGCAGGCCACGCTTGAGCGGTGCCAGGTGCGGGGTAAAGACGACGCGATCGGTCAGGCCAAGGATTTGCTCAATCTCGGGCGTGTGGCGATGCTTGCCCACGCCGTAGGCCTCCAAATTCTCGTCGGCGCTGCAAAAATGCGTACGAGCGTTGCAAGACTTGCCGGCACCCGTCACACCGCTGATGGCATCGACAATCACGGGACCGTTCTCGGCCACCCAGCCCGCACGCACGGCAGGAGCGGCAACAAGGCTCGTTGCGGTGGGATAGCAACCGGCGCAGGCGACCAGCACGGGTTTGCCGTCGGCATGGTCGGATGCGGCGGTCTCCAAGTCCCGGCAGAATAGCTCGGGTAGGCCAAAGGCACGGGTCTTGAGCAGCTCGGGGCTCGTATGCTCGGCGGCATACCACGTCTCAAAGACGGACGCGTCGTTCAGGCGGTAGTCGGCCGAAAGATCGAAGCAGGAGACGCCCGCGGCAAGCAGGGCGGGCACCTGCGCCATGGCAGCCGTATGCGGCACGGCAAGAAAAACCGCATCGCAGCTCTTAAGCTCGGGGGCGTCATGCGTGGTGAAAACCAGATCGCTCACGCCAGCAAAGCTCGGATACACCGCGGACAGCGGCTGGCCGGCATCGGCGTTGGACGTAATGGCAACAAGTTCAAACTCGGGATGGCCGAGCACGAGGCGAATGAGCTCGGCTCCGGCATATCCAGCCGCGCCGACGATTCCAACCTTCAATGACATATCAGACTCCTTGTCTGCGATTTATGCACCGATGCGCATTTCGCAGTGGTCGTTATGAAGTGGGTTGAAACTTTAGCACCAAAAGATGCATGAATACGTAAATGGCTTGCATATTCATGCATTGAAACATTCCCGACACATTCGCTTGAAGGAATTGACAAATGGAGCGGGCCCCGTATTGACCGGCGCTCCTAACGGCGCCGGGCAATACGGGGCCCGCCCATGCGAAAACCAAGTTGTTAGGATGCGCCAGCTGGCTAGAGCTCGACCGGCACCCATTCGTCGTGATTGCAGATAAAAGCCTCGGGATCCTCGACGCTAAAGAAGACGAGCGTGGGGTCGTTAGGCCCCTCATAGTGCTCGCCCAGGTGCTCTAGATGCTTCCACCCGGCTTCGCGCATTTCGTCTAAAGCCCGGTCATCCAAGCCGGCACGCCCGCGCAAGATGAGCCAGCCATGGCCCGGCCACCAACTCGTGGCCTCAAAGCGCTGATTTTGCAGCAGCTCCTGCCACACATCCTTGGTGCGCGCCGTTACAAACCACAGTTTGCCGTCCTGAATCTGTGCAAACGAGAACGGACGCACATGTGGCTGTCCGTCCACGCTCGTCGCCAAATACCATGCCGGCACCGACGTCAGATACTCCAAAACCGTATTCAATCCGTCCACGTTTCCTCCTGTACTAGCTAGTTTGGGAACCTGGTTTGTGCGAGCTAGAGCTCCAGGCGCTCCTCGCTGCCGTCGATATCACAGAAGCGCGCGACAATATTGCGGACCGAAAAGAAAGCAAGGCGGCCGTCGTTGGCACTCTCGTGTTCCTCGCCAATGCCCACCATGTGCTTAAAACCCGCTTGACGCACCTTGTCGCTCGCAACTGCGTCGTCCTCAAGTGCGGCTTCGCCGGTCAATACGATCCAACATTCCCCCGGCTTCCAGCCCGAGAGCTCAAACTTGGGATTCGCACTCAGCTCCGCCCACACATCCTTGTCGCGCGATGTGCAAAACCACAGCTTACCGTCATCGACCATGGCAAACGAAAACGGCCTCACGCGAGGCTGATGCCCGTCGCTTGCATCGGTCGTGGCCAGATACCACGCCGGAATGCGCCTGAGATACGAACAGGCGCGCTCAAGCTGAGCTGTGCGGTCGTTGTCGGTCATAGGGACCCCTTTCCTGCGCTCGAATCGCGCCTAAACAAGTTGAAGGTTGATGACGATGACGCAGATGAGCAGCAACGCCGTCACCACCGCCGCCAATGCATCGCCGCGGCCAAACGTAAGTGCATGCAGACGCGTGCGTCCCTGTTCGCCGTGATAGCAACGCGCATCCATGGCGGCCGAAAGCGTTTCGGCATGACGGAACACGCCCGTGAACAGCGGAATGGCCACACTGCCGAGCATACGCACGCCGCCGAGCGGGCCTCCCGTCACGCGCGCACCGCGGCTCGCCTGCGCATCGGCCGTCTGCTTCATCTCGGTAGCGAACTGCGGCATAAAGCGCAACGCGATACCCATGATCATGCCGAGCTCATGCGCCGGAAGCCCCACGCGCGCAAACGGTGCGAGCAGACGCTCAAAGCCCGCGGTGAGGTCGAGCGTGGGGGTGGTGAGCGTAATGGCGCTCATGCCGGCCATCATCAGGGTCAGGCGGCACGCCATAAACGCCGCAGAACGCAGTGAGCCCTCGCTTATCTGCAAAAAGCCGAGCTGCCACAGAATGCGCCCACTCTGATCGGTAAACAAGTTGAGCACCGCGACCACGACGACGATTGCCAGCAGCGGCGCCATCGATGATAGGACCCGGCGCAACGGCACCCGAGACACGGCATAGATCAGCACAACGAAAATTGCGACCGGGGCCAGTCCGCGGAAGCCACTGACCGTGAGCGTCGTGATCAGAAACACAAAGCCCAAGAGCAACTTGGTTCGCGGGTCCAAGCGGTGGATTGCACTATCGCCGGGATAGTAACTGCCAAACGAAAACGCCTCCATCAGCAGCCCTCCTCTCGCGCGACCGTCTTGGATTTAGCAATGTCCGCGACGTTAGAAGGACCGTCCGAGCGACCGATCAGCAAATCTACCAACTCGTCGGCCAACGACTCAACCGTATAGAGCCCGCCGCGACGCAGCGGCACGCCCGCTTCCGCGAGCGCCAACGCCATGCGCTGAGCAGCAGGTACGCCCAAGCCGATCGACTTGAGCTCATCGGCATGCGCAAACACCTGCACGGGGGTTCCCTCGGCAAACACTGCACCTTCGTTCATTACGACGATGCGGTCGCAGCAATTGGCCAGGTCATCCATACTATGCGAAACCATGACAACGGTCAGGCCATCGCGGTGAAGTCGATCGATAAGCTCAAGGAAATCCCTGCACGCAGCCGGATCGAGCCCCGCCATGGGCTCATCGAGCACCAAGACTTCGGGCTCCATGGCGAGCACGCCGGCGAATGCCACACGTCGTTGCTGACCGCCCGAAAGCTCAAAGGGACTCTTGCCGCCGACCGTGGAAAGGTCGAGGCCCACGCGTGAGAGCGATGACTCGACACGACGGTCGACTTCATCTTGCGGCAAGCCAAGGTTATGCGGACCAAACGCCACGTCCTGCGCCACGGTTTCGGCAAACAGCTGACGCTCAGGATATTGAAACACCACGCCGACCTTGGCCTTAACCGCGGCGGCGTCTTTCTTGTTTGACAGATCAAGCCCCAGCGCGCGAACGGATCCCTCCTGGGGGCGAATCAAACCGTTGAGATGCTGGACCAGCGTCGACTTACCCGAACCGGTATGACCTGCCAAGCCCAGGAATTCGCCGCGACGCACCGTCAGCGATACATCGCGCAGCGCCCACGGGCTGCTGGGGTCGTTTCCCCAGAGAGCCTGTTTGTTCGATGAACCCTCGGCGGCCGAGCGCTTGTGCCAACGGCGACGCTCGCGGGCGCTCAGCGAATAACTGTACGAAACATGGGATAGCTCTATGACGGGCTCCGACGCGTTGCCCTCGTTGTCTACCGGAACAGTGCCGTCAGCGATTTCCAACTGGGATGCGGAAGACTGCCCCACGGTGCCTGCCCCACTTCGCTCGGCATAAGTCTCCACAACCTCGGCAACCATATCCGCCTCACGCACCTGCGCGCAAACGGGTACGCCCTTCTCACGAAGTGCCCTACCTAGACAGCACGACGCCGGCATATCCAAGTTGAGCTGCGCAAGTTCGTCCGCCCGCGTCAAGATTTCCTCGGGCGTACCGAGCATGGCAACGCGCCCCGCCCGAAACACCGCGACACGATCGGCCTCGGCAGCCTCTTCCATAAAGTGCGTAATCATCACGATGGTCATGCCACGATCGTGGAGCGCACGGCAAGCCTTCATGAGGCCCTTGCGTCCACGCGGATCGAGCATCGAGGAAGCCTCGTCCAATATGAGCACGCGCGGTTCCATGGCGAGCACGCCGGCAAGCGCCACGCGCTGCTTTTGGCCGCCCGAAAGCGCGTGGGTCTCGTGGCGCTCAAAGCCCACCAGGCCCACGCCCTTCAGTGCCTCGCGTACGCGCTGCGCAATTTGCGCCGATGGCACGCCAAGGTTTTCAGGACCAAACGCAACGTCATCTTCGACAAGCGTTGCTACCAGCTGATCATCGGGATTCTGGAATACCATGCCCGCGGTCGAACGAATGTCGTAGACCAGCTCGGGGTCGGACGCATCCATGCCGTTGACGCGTACCGTGCCCGCATCGGGCTGCAACAGTGCATTCAGATGCTTGGCAAACGTCGACTTGCCCGACCCATTGCCACCGAGGATGCAGAAAAACTCGCCATCCTCGATGTTCAGATCGACGCCGTCGAGTGCCGGTGCGGCACCGTCATAGCTAAAGGAAACGCCCCGACACTCAATCATGCGCGGCCTTTGACCTGGTCCTTTTTAGGCGTGATGAGGTTGGAGACCGCCTTGTACACCACAAGCGTCAACACCGAGTTAAGCACGGTCTTGATAAGGTTGAACGGCAGCACGGCAGGAATCATGAGCGGGGCGATCACATCGACCGAGCCATACCAGAACCATACGCCAATGGTAAGATTTGCGACCATAGACAACGCCGTAGCGGCAATAACGCCGAGCACCAGGCCAATCACGGCACCCTTATAGGTATGCATCTTCTGGTAGACGATAGCCGCGGGCAGAATGTAGCCCAGCGTGGCAACCAGATTCATAAGCGCGCCGACCCAGTCACCCGTAGTGAGCGCATGGATAACGATCGCCATGGCTGCAACAGCGGTACCAGCACCGGGGCCATACGCAAATCCGCACACCATCGCCGGCACCAGCGACGGGTCGTAGGTCAAAAACGGCGCCGAAGGAAGGATGGGCAGCTGCACGTACATAAACAGGGCGCCCAAGGCGCACATCAACGCCATGGTAACGAGCTGTTTGGTGCTCCACCTATTCGTGTTCTCAAAATGGATATGCTGCGACTGTTCAGACATAAGATCACCTGCCTCTTTCATCCGGACTCTAACCGTTGGTACTGGGGTCTCACCAGTTCAGCCGGCATGCGAACCAACACACGCACGGGTCGCGGACTCATCGGCTCGGTCGCAGACGCCTCGTCTGCGCCACGGCACCCCTTTGGCACCGCCCGATTTACCGCCAGTGGGGAATTCCACCCCGCCCTGAAACAGCAATTGCAAGTGTAGCACGGGCAGGTATTCGCGCAAGTATGCCAAGGATAATTTGTGGTGGGGATCAGTTGCCGTAACAACCACGTTCCCCACCCATCCCAAAGTAACGCGCCTTTCGCGCAAAGCGCGAAGCAGCGAAAGGAACACGTATCCCTATCAACCACGTCCTTCTCCGCCCGCCGACCTCAAGGCCGTAAACGCAGGGAATCCGGGGGCGTGACGGGGGTTTCTCTCCGGAACATTCCGCACTGATATCTTCTGTATTGAAGACGTCGATGATGCACCCGTATACCATTGACGTCGACACCATCAGATGCGGACCGCGCGGTGACCCCACATTCCGCTGGCGCCCACAGGGCTGCCCTCGTTTCCTGACATGTCCCGCGCGGGCCGCGGCGAGCCGAGACCGCCGCATGACCTAATAGGAGCATGGAGCGATACCGCGGACCCG
>CABQWP010000019.1 GCA_902467875.1 uncultured Collinsella sp.
CCCGTTCTCCGCGGCGGGGTTGTCTAAGGTTTTTGTTGAAGCTCTGCCTTTGGCTCAAATGGAAACGGGGGACGCATTTGCATCCCCCGTTTTTGTTGTGGTTACTCTAGGTCAATAAACTTGGTACTTATGATCTTGCCGTCTTTTACTAGCATTCTGGCCATGGTGGGGCCTCGGGTGCCTCTGGGGTAGCTGGCGCTGCCCGGGTTGAGGACTAAGCAACGGCCCACTTGGGCTTCTTTGGTTACGTGGGTGTGGCCGTTGATGGCTACGTCTACGGATCCCACCGGAAGGTCTTCGCGGTAGTGGGCTACGGCGAATTTGAGGCCTTCGTAGGTAAAGAGCGCAAGACGGTCTACATCGGGACCGTAGTCGCGGTAGTAATCGTTGTTGCCCAGTACGGCCCGCACGGGGGCGATGGTGCATAGGTGCTCGTAGTCCATCTCTGACGTGAGGTCGCCGGCGTGGATAATCAGGTCTGCGCCCTCAAGCTCATCCAGGAGCGCAGGCGAAAGATAGCCGTGGGTGTCCGAGATGATGTCGATGCGCTTGGCGCTTGCACTGTTCATGGGATCCCTTCCGCAAAAAACGATTCGGCAGATACATGCAAAAAAGGCCCCACGGCTCCGCAGACGATGGGTCTACAGGGCTGCGGGGCCAGTGTGCTAGAGACTCAGGGCCTTCTTGAGCGGCACGACGCGGCGGCGCGAAACCGGCACGCGTTCGTCGACGCCCGTAATGCCCAGCTGGATGGCACCCGAGGGCACCGTCTCCACGTCCGTGACGCACGCCAAGTTGACGATATAGCGGCGGTGAACACGGAAGAAGCCAAAGTCGCAGAGCTTGGCCTCAAACTGCGCCAGCGAGGTCGTCGACAAAAAGCGATCATCGACGGTATAGATGCAGGAGTAATCGTCCTTGGCCATGATAAAGCGAATGTCGTCCACGGGAATGAGCACCTTGCGGCCGCCCTTTTCCACCGGAATACGCTCGATGGTCACCTTGCTGTCCGTAACCGGCTTGGCGCGTTGCATGACCTTCTCGATCGCGCGATCCAAGCGAGCTTCCTCGACCGGCTTCATCAGATAATCGACGGCATCCACGTCGAATGCCTCGACCGCATGGTCACTATACGCAGTCACAAACACGATCGCCGGCGGATTTTTGAGCTTATGCAGCGCCTCGGCAAGTTGCAGGCCCGAGGCACCGGGCATCGAGATATCGAGAAACACGACATCCACGCGACTTTCCATAAGCATCTCGATGGCGGAGCGGACGCTCGACGCCTCCGTGATCGTGCCGATCTTGCCCGTTTGCTCGAGCAGGAAGCGAAGCTCCGAGCGAGCCGGCGCCTCATCATCCACAATCATCGCACGCAGCATAGGGATAAAACCTTTCGTCAACTAACTACGCCGGGCATCCGTCGCATGACGTTGAGCCCGTAGCCTTTTATTTTACTCTTGAATGTCGAAGATGCTCTCTGACAAATCAAGATGAAGGAGCACTTTGGTGCCCTTGCCCGGCGCCGATTCGACACGCGTATAGGAGTGCGGCCCATAAAAGCGATGGATGCGCTCCGAAATATTGTGCATGGCCACACCGGCGCCGCCGCCCTGGGGAGAGCTGGCGTCGGGACGGGCAGAACGCTCGTCAAACAGTCTGGCGGCGGTACCCTCATCCATGCCCACGCCATTATCGGCCACGGCAATCAAGATTGCATCCTCGCCGTCTTGGTGAACGGTCACGTCGATCCTCAGGGCGTCGTCATCGCCCATACCATGACGCACGGCGTTCTCGACAATCGGCTGGATCACGAACGCCGGCACCAGCGTATCTTCCACGTCCTCGGACACATCGAACGTCGCAAGCACGCGGTCCTCGCCAAAGCGGGCCTTCTCAAAGGTAAGGTAGCGCTTGGTCTGTGCGACCTCGCGCGAGACCGGAATAAGCGATCCCGAGTTGTCGAGCGTGGCACGATAGAACGATGAGAACTCACGAAGCAGTTCGCGGGCCCGCAGCGGGTCGGTGCGCGTAAACGATGCAATGGTGTTCAGCGTGTTGAACAGGAAGTGCGGGTTAATCTGCGCCTGCAGCGCACGCACCTCGGCGCGCGCCGTGAGTTCCTTTTGCACCTCGAGCTCGTGGATGGCGAGCTGCGTGGACAAGATCTCGGCAAAGCCCGAGGCAAGCGCATACTGGGTACGGTCGACGGCGCGCGGGGTCTTGTAGTAGAACTTGAGCGTGCCGACGGTACGATCGCCCACCTTGATGGGGGCGATAATGCCGGCGGGGACTTGGTTGTGCGAGCCGTCCGAGCCCACGACATCCACCATACGGTTGAACGACTGCACGATGCCATGTTCGATAACGTAGCGTGTGGCAAGCGTGTGGATGGGAGTATCGGGCAGCAGTTTTTCCTCAAACTCGCCCGCGCAGGCAAGCACGTTGTCCTCGTCGGTGATGGCCACCGTCATGGCGCGCGTCTCGGGCAAAATGCGCCGGCACACCAAACGCGCCGACTCCTGCGTCAGACCGCCCTTAATGTCCTCGAGCATGGCCGAGGCCACCGAGAGCGTCTCCTCGGTGTACTGGGAGCGCACCGAATCGGGATTGAGCGTCAAAAAGATAAAGATGCACAGAAAGATGCACAGCAGCGCGCAGGCAATCACCGTGGCGATCGGCTCGATACCGGTCACCAAGGCAAAAATAAAGTACACCAGCACACAAATGGCGCAGGCAACGGCAATGATGCGAAAGATTGATATTGAACTATCGCGCTGGGCGCGGCGGTCGATCATTCGGCCCCCTCCAGGATACTGATCAGTTGTGCGTCACGCCAAAGCCCGTCCATGATCTTGGGCCAAAAGCTCTGGAAACGCAGGTAGCTTGCAGCGTTTTGGCGCGCATAGGCCTTTGCCTCGTCGATACCATGGCGCCAGATGCGCAGGTAGCCCTCATGCTCGCGGGTAAACACGCTGCGGACCATAGCGGTCTTGCGCACGCGGTCGTCGAGCTCGCGCGAAATCCACGGGCCCGGGTAGGGCATGAGCGATGCCGCCGTAACGGGAATGAGCTCCTTTTGATGCGCAGCGAATGTCAACTTGGCCCGTTCGTAGTACCAACGGTATACATCCTGCATAAAGCGCGGTGAGCGCTTTTCGGACTCCGGAGGCAGATGGCGCACGGTCCACTCGTTATCGAACCACACGTCGTAGCCAAACATGCGCATGTTAAAGAGGTAATCCAAGTCCTCGCCGCGGGTGATAAACGGGTCAAAGGCCACACGCGTAAAGGCGCGGGCGTGCAGGGCCATCAGGCCGCCGCACACGTAGTTGGAGCGCGAGATGCGGGTGCCCGAAAGCGCCTTTTTCATCCAACGGTTGAACTCGATGCGCTTGGTCCACCAACGATGGCAGATGCCCGCCTTGTCCGTGGGAGCCAGCGGCGAGCCGTCGCGATCGTAGAAATAGCCGCTCTTGACCAAGATCGGCAAGCCCTGACGCGTCTGCTGCCCCAACGCATAGGTCGCGCGCTTCATAAAGTCGGCGTCGATGACAGTCTCATCGTCATCCAAGAAGATAACCGCGTCATGCCCCAGCACAGCGGCGCAGGCTAGCCCCATATTGCGGATGGCACCGTAGCCTCGCAGGCTCACGCACTCGCCCGAACCCTTGGGCGCGATCTGAGCAACCCGGTCTGCGATGCGCGAGGCCTGGGTGTTGGTGACAACGGTGACCTTGAGCGTGGGATGCGCGTCGACAATCTCGTGCACGCGCAGCGACACATCGGCTGTGGCAGAAACGGGACAGACCACCAAAAGGATGATGCGTGGGATGTCACGCACCTGCTCAAGCGAGGCCAGGCAGCGGTCGAGTTCGGGATTGTCGGCGTTGAGTCGCGTCGAATGGTCATAGGTGCCAGGGGCGTTTGCGCAAGCGTCATCGCCCGCCCAATACGTTGGAATCACGACTGTGGCGTTCATGCCTTACCCTCCCTGCAACACAAAAACGGGACGCCGCCAAACACAGGCGACGCCCCGCGACCTAGCTGATTCCATCATACCCACTTGGGCAAATCATTGCTCGCAAGTCGCAATGTTTATTGCGGATAACCCCAAAAGAGTACCGTGGACAGGCACAATAGCCGCTCGCTCCTATGCGGCATGCTCTGCCGCCCGAGTCATGCGGGACAGGCGGACCAGCAGCATAAAGCCAACGATCAGCAGCACGCCAATGGAAAGGACGCCCAGCGACGGGTTGCCGGTCAGCGAGGTGACGACCGACACTAGGAAAGTGCCCATGACGCTTGCATAACGACCAAAGATGTCAAAGAAGCCGTAGTACTCGTTGGACTTTTCCTTGGGGATAATGCGGCCAAAGTAGCTACGGCTAAGCGCCTGCACGCCGCCCTGGAACAGGCCGACCATAATGGCAAGCACCCAAAACTCAAAGGCGGTCTTTAGGAAGAACGCGGCGAACAGTACAATGCCCATGTAGGCGGCGACCGCCACCAGGATCATGTTGAGCGTGCCCACGCGTCCGGCGAGCTTGCCGTAGATGATGGCGGACGGAAAGGCCACGAACTGCGTAACGAGCAGCGCAAGCACCAGCTGCGTCGAATCGATGCCCAAGGCCGATCCGTAACTGGTGGCCATGGAAATGACCGTGTGCACACCGTCGATATAGAAAAAGAACGCGATCATGTAGACCAGCACGGTCTTGTTGTGGGCGATCTCGCGCATGGTGTGTCCGACCTCGGAGAACACACCGCCCACGATGTGGCCGATAGTGTCCTCGGGACCGCGCTCGCGACCGTACTTTTGCTTATAGGTGCGAATGAGCGGCAGGGTAAAGATGAGCCACCAGGCACCAGTGATGATAAACGACAGACGCGTTGCCAGCATGGTAGGGACGCCAAGAGCGGGGCCACCCATGATGAGCGCCAGGCAGATGACGAACGGCACGGTGGAACCGATGTAGCCCCAGGCATAGCCCGAGCTGGACACGGCGTCCATGCGCTCGTCGGTGGTAATGTCGGGCAGCATGGCGTCGTAGAACGTCATAGAAGAGTTAAGGCCGATGGTGCACAGCACGTACACGGTCAAAAATGCCATGGCGGACATTGGGATAGCCTGCGCCAGGCAAAGCACCAGGCCCGTGAGGAAGAAGCCCAAGAAGAACTTGATCTTGTTGCCGGCGTAGTCGGCAAGCGCGCCCAGAATGGGCATGAGCATGGCGATGACCAGCGAGGCGATCGTCTGCGCATTGCCCCAAGCGACCACCAGGTCGGCCGAGGAAGCGCCGGTATTGATGGCGTTAAAGTAAATGGGCACCACCGAGGTATTGAGCAGCACGAGGGCCGAATTGCCCACATCGTACATAACCCAGTTACGCTCGAGCTTGGTGTATTTCATGGACAGGGACCCTTCGTATTTGCCCGATATGCAGTTAATTCATCGTACCCCAATTGTCCAGAACCGCCGGTAAGGATTCGGCAAAGGGACACGCACGGGCCCTATTCCTCGCGGTCGAACTCCTCATCAGCATTGAGCACGCGACCGCTGTAGTTGACGTGACTGGTCACGGCCTCCATGTCGCCGGTCTCGATAAAGCGAGCAACGGTGAGCTCGTAATCGACCAGTGCGCGCTCAAAGACCTCGGGGAAGCTCTCGGTCGAGACCTCATCGGTAAAGGGATTCTTCCATGTCAGGTGGCCCAGGTTGCCGGTGCGCTCGGGCAGCTCCGTCGTCACGCGATGAGCAAGGCCGTCGAGGAGCGAGTAGTCGCGCACCAAGCCCTCGACCAGGGCAATCGCGCGCGTCTTTACCGAGCCGGCGGGCTCAATGGCGCGATAGAGCATCTGCATGTCCGAGACGGCGCCGGCGTACTCCCCCGCCGGGATGTCGATACCGTACACGCGCCCGGCGACGTAGCTCATCAGCACACCGGCCACGCGATTGATGCGGTCGGTGGTGACGATCTCGCCCGCCGGCGGATAGTCCTCGACCGTGGCACCGTCGCGCTTGAGCTGCAGCATCAGCACGTCCAGGTCGCTTTCGAGCACGGCGTGTACTTGGCTGCCCGAAGCCTCGAGCTCGGGATCGGAATCTACAATGCCAAACTGCTGCTCGTAGACAAAGGGGTGGGCATTGCGGTCGAGCACATAGTGCGACAGCAGGCCCAGCGCAAAGGCGCGACCCAGATTGGCATCGCGCGGCTGCAGGTGCGACACGCCGTCGCGCAGGCACGAGAACTGGCGCGACATGCGCGAGCGGTGCATGACCTGAGCAAGCAACATACAGTCGGAAATGCGCGGCGTGAGCATGTGGAAGAAAAACGGGTCGGGACCTTGGTTTCCCAGGATAAAGGCGATGCGCTCCTCGTCGGACGTAATAACGCCCTGCGGAAGACGGTCGATGCTTTCCTCGCCAAACAGATGATGCGTAATGAGCGCGGGCATAATGATCCTTTCGATTTCATTCGATGTCACCCATTATGCCCACCGCACGGTCATGCCAAACCTGCGGTGGTAAACGGCGCATCGCATGCTGTATGCGACGACCATTCCCCTTCGCCGCAAAAACAGAATGAAAGCTTAATATCATCCCGCTCGTGCGCCGAAGCAACTGTTTGCCCGTCGATGCGGTAAGGCATTAATGGTCTACTATTTCAATACACGCGTCTTCATGCTGTATCAATGAGAAGATCACGTATATCGCAAAGCAGTTCAAGCAACCCGGCGTCGTTCGGAGGCATCCATGATTACCGTTGCCGACATTTTGGCCTTACCGGCATTCGAGCGGATTGATTTAGTCGCACCCATCGAAGATGCCGGGGAGCACCGCGTCTACAACGTTGGTATCTTAGACTGCCCTCCTTCAATCAACGACTACAGCGCATACATGCCCGGCGAGTTCATTCTCACCAATCTTGGTTTTTGCTATGAAGACCCCGACCTATCCGACGCGTCGCTCATTGCCATGATTGAAAGGCGTGTCGCAGCCATTGCCGTTAAACGTGTGTACTCGCCATGTTTTACCGATGCAGTCGCCCAAGCAAGTGTACGCATGGGCGTCCCGGTATATCTCTATTCCGGCGCTTACCATGAGCGCGTCGCATTCGAGTCGCTCAACCTCTTGCAGCGCGATCTCGACGCATCCGACAAAAGCGACGCAGTCGACACGCTCCTATCGGGAAAGCCAAAAGCCCAAGTAAGACAAGAGATCAACAAGTTGGCGGGCCTTACCGGATCGACGATGCGCTGCATTGCCATCTCTGCCGAAAAAGATGATCGCTGCTCACTGTACGCAATTCAAGACACCCTCAACGATTTTCTGGACTCGTTTCGACAGCGACACGAGGATGTCCAAAACGCATGCGCGTTTCGCTACCACGATGCGCTGCTCGTTTTCGTCTCGTATGCCACCGATAAACAGCACGAGGGCGTCTTCTGTGACCTAGAAAATGCCATTCGAGGAGTTGGCGTCAACTACTGCGGCATAGGCGACCTGGTGCCCCTCGGCGAGGCAGATATCTCCATTCGTCAGGCAACAATCCTTCTCAATGAAGCCCATCTGAGCGGAACGCGCAGACTTGAGTGGTCGGATCTGTCCATGGGCGCCTTCTCCTATGCAGCGCAGACCAACCCCATGTTCGAGCGCACCGCGCAAGGTTTTCGCCACCGCATCGAAAGCTACGACACACAAAACTCTACCGAACTGGTCCAAACGGCACGTGCCTTTGTGCACTGCAGCGGCGACATCATCGACACCGCCGATCGCCTACACCAACACCCCAACACCGTCCGATATCGGTTGCGGCGTATTCGAGCACTCCTCGACATGGGCGATTCACACGACCGCGAGCTGCTCGTATTCCTTTCCCTCACTTTCCTCAGCAGATAGTGCGAGTTAACTCGAATCGTCATTTTTCACAAAACAACTCCGAATACGCTCGGACAATTGGCCTTGCAAGCCGCCAATTGCTCACGAATAACAATTCATTTGTAAAAAATAACAAATAGACCCCCGGAAGGCTTTGAGTTGGTACCAAACACACGGCATCTGGGTGCTCCTAGACTTTGAGTCATGGTTTCGGCGTGCCGCTGCACCGGCGCCCGACTACAGGTATCGATGCCCCATCCGGGGCGAACGAAACGCCTGACCTGTCTGGAGGGGCCCACGTGCGGGGCGTCCGTCGGGGGTAGGCAAGAACCGACGAAAGGAAACATGACTATGACTGATTCGGTTTTCCAGGGTCGCCACCTGCTCTCCACGAGGGACTACACCAGGGACGAGCTCATGTGGCTCATCGGCTTCGCCGAGCACCTCAAGGACCTCAAGAAGCAGAACGTCCCGCACCGCTACCTCGAGGGCAAGAACGTCGCGCTGCTCTTCGAGAAGACCTCCACCCGCACCCGCGCAGCCTTCACCACCGCCTGCATCGACCTGGGCGCCCACCCCGAGTACCTGGGCAAGGGCGACATCCAGCTGGGCAAGAAGGAGACGGTCCTCGACACCGCCAAGGTGCTCGGCTCCATGTTCGACGCCATCGAGTTCCGCGGCTTCAAGCAGGAGCACGTCGAGCAGCTCGCCGAGCACTCCGGCGTGCCCGTCTGGAACGGCCTCACTGACCGCGAGCACCCCACGCAGATGCTCGCCGACTTCATGACCATCAAGGAGCACTTCGGCAGGCTCGAGGGCCTCACGCTCGCCTACTGCGGCCAGGGTCGCAACAACGTCCAGAACTCCCTGATGATCACCTCCGCCATCCTCGGTGTGAACTACGTCAACGCCACCCCCAAGGAGCTCGAGCCCGACCCCGAGATCGTCGCCCTCGCGCAGAAGTTCGCCGCCGAGTCCGGCGCGACCATCCGCGTCACCAACGACCCCGTGGACGCCGTCCGCGGCGCCGACGCCGTCTACACCAACGTCTGGGCGGCCATGGGCGAGGAGTCCCAGTTCGCCGAGCGCGTCCGCCTGATGTCCCCGTTCCAGGTCAACGCCGAGCTCGTCTCCCACATCGAGAACCCCGACTGGATCTTCCTGCACTGCCTCCCGGCCTTCCACAACGCCGAGACCGAGTACGCCGCCAAGATCAAGGAGGAGCACGGCATCGAGGCCATGGAGTGCACCGACGACGTGATCTACAGCGAGCACTCCCGCTGCTTCGAGGAGGCCGAGAACCGCATGCACACCATCAAGGCCATCATGGCCGCGACCCTCGGCAACCTCTACATCCCGCGCGTCTAACCGCGCCACGGACCGACCGCACGCCGCGGCCCGCCCCTCCGGGCCGCGGCGCCTCACGTAAGGAAATACACCATGGCTGAAGAAATCAAGGAAAAGCCGGCGAGGAAGAAATTCCAGATGCCGAACACCTATGTGATCCTGTTCGCCGTCATCGCCTTCATCGCCCTCCTGACCTGGTTCGTCCCCGGCGGAGCCTACGAGCTCTCCGAGGGCGGCGACGCCATCGCCGGCACCTACCACGTGGTCGAGAACAACCCCCAGGGCCTCTGGGACATCTTCATGGCCCCCATCACCGGCATGCTCGGCGGTGGCACGGTCTCCGGCGCCATTTCGATCTCCCTCACCATCATGCTGTTCGGCAGCTTACTCGAGATGATGGACCGCACCTGCGCGCTCAAGACGGCCATCAAGCGCATCACTATCGCCAATCAGAACAACATGCATGCGCTGATCGCCATCCTCGTTATCCTGATGGCGTTCTTCGGTGCGCTCGAAGGCGCCTATGAGGAAGGCATCGTCTACTTCCTGATGTTCGTGCCCGTCATCCTGGCCCTCGGCCTCGATACGGTCACCGCGATCATGATCGTCGTCCTCGGCACCCAGATCGGCTGCCTCTCGTCGATCATTAACCCGTTCTCCACGGGCATCGCATCGGGTATCGCCGGCATCTCCCCTGGCGAGGGCATGATTCCCCGCATCGCGATGTTCGTCATCTTCACCGGCCTCGTCATCCTCCTGATCTGCCGCTACGCCGACAAGATCAAGGCGCATCCCGAGAAGTCCGTCCAGTTCTTCCGGCGCGAGCAGGATCTCAAGGAGTTCCCCGCCGCCGACGACGAGGACCTCACCCTCACCGGTCGCCAGAAGGGCGCGCTCGCACTGTTCGTACTTACCTTCGTCTTTATGATCGTCGGTCTGACCCCCTGGACCTCCCTCAACCCCGAGTGGACGTTCTTCGAGGACTTCGTCGCATGGGTCGCCGCAACCCCGGGCCTGCGCAACGTCCTGGGCACCGACATCACCGCCTTCGGAAACTGGTATTTCCCCGAGCTCTCGATGATCACCCTGATCATGGTCATCCTCATCGGCGTAGTCATGCACTATGATGCCGACACTATCATCGATACGATTCTCAAGGGCGCCTCCGGCCTGGTCTCCACCGCCTTCGTCGTGCCGCTGGCACGCGGCATCCAGGTCGTCATGGACAACGGCCAGATCACCCCGTCCATCCTCAACATGTGCGAGAACGCGCTGGCCTCCCTGCCGCCCTTCGCCTTCGTCGTCGTCGCCCTGGTCTGCTACTTCCTCATCGCCTGCCTGATCCCCAGCTCCACCGGCCTCGCCGCCGCCACCATGGGCATCATGGGCACGCTGTCCACCTTCGCCGGCGTCGACGTCTACATCATGGTCATCATCTACCTCATGGCGCTCGGCCTGGCCAAGATGATCACCCCGTGCTCCATCGTCGTCATGACGTGCACGGCCGCGGCGCACATGAGCTACGGCGACTGGGTCAAGAAGATCGCCCCCATCGTCGCCGTCCTGTTCGCCGCCTGCTGCGCCTTCCTCTGCGTCCTCGTGATGCTCTAGGTCTAGGCGCTACTCCCCCGCGGGAATCCTCGCGCGGCGGGCAAGCCCCTCCGTTTTTCCCGCCGCGCGCATTCCACCTAAGGTATGTAGGTCTTAAAGAAAGGAACCTGCCATGTCTGAAGAGAAAATCTACGTCTCCAACGCCACCAATCCGCTCAAAAAGGTCATGATGTGCTCGCCGAAGTACTACACCTTCAACGGCATCAACGTCATCACCTCCGAATGGATGAAGAAGGGCGATACCGAACAGAACGACATCATGGTCAAGGAATGGCAGATGCTCGTTGACGCCTACAAGGATAACGGCATCGAGGTCGTCGAGGTCGAGGCCAACCCCAAGTACGAGGTCATGACCTTTGCCCGCGACTATGGTTGCATGATCAAGGAAGGCGCCGTCATGGGCCACTTCCGTCATCCGGTCCGCCAGATCGAGGCCCAGTCCTATGAGGCAAAGCTTAAGGAGATGGGTGTCCCCATCGTCGCCCGCGTTAACGCAGGTTGCATGGAGGGCGGCGACTTCTGGATGATCGATGAGCATACGCTCGCCTGGGGCATGGTCGATCGTACCGATGAACAGGGAGTCGCCAGCCTCCGCCATCAGCTCGAGAAGTTTGGCTATACCGTCGTCGGCGTTCCCTGCCCGCCCGACAACCTGCACCTTGACATGATCTTTAACATCGTCGCTCCCCAAGTTGCGCTCGCTTGCATTGACCAGCTGCCCTATAACTTCCTGCAGATGCTCAAGCGCCGCGGCTTCGAGCTCATCCCCGTCGCCAGTGAGGATATGTACAAGCACGGCTGCAACGTCCAGTGCATCGGCAACAACAAGGTCGTTGCCATCGAGAAGAACAAGCACATCAACGACAAGATGCGCGCTCTGGGCATCGAGGTCATCGACGTGCCGCTCGACCAGATCCTGCACGCCGGCGGCGGCCCGCACTGCCTGACCCAGCCGATCGAGCGTCCGTAGTCCGAACGTTTCGCCTGGACAGTATTTGTCCGAGCCTCTCATGGGGCGCCGCTCCGCTGGATTCCGGCGCTGCGGCGCCCCTTTTTACCCACAAGCCCCTCAAAGGGGAAAGGAAGCACCCATGAAGATCTTGATCAGCGATTATGCCGAGAGCATGATGCCCCAGCACGACCTCGAAACCGAGACCCTCAAATCTCATCTGGGTGAGGATATCGATGTTGAGGTTTACGCGTATACCGATGAGGCACGCGAGGAGTTCTACGAGCATCTTGCCGATGCCGACGCTCTGCTCACTGCCTTCATCAAGGTGGACAAGGAAGCGTTCGAGCACGCTCCCAACCTCAAGGTCATCGCCATCAACGCCACCGGCTATGACAACGTAGACATGGACGAGGCAACTGCGCGCGGCGTGGGCGTCTGCCCCGTCGGCGAATACTGCACCTGGGATGTCTCCGAAAGCGCCATCGCCTATATGTACGCGCTCAACAAGAACTTCAAGTTCTACATCGGTCAGATTGAGCAGGAGCACCGTTGGGATTACGCCGCGGCTCCCGAGGTGCCTCGTCTTGAAGACCAGACCCTCGGCATCTTTGGTTTTGGCAAAATCGGCAAGTGCACCGCCCGTAAAGCCAAGGGCCTTGTCAAGCGCATCATCTCCAACGACCCCTTTATCGACCAGAACCTTTTTGGGCAAAACGGTGTCGAGCAGGCCGAGATCGACGAGGTTTTGGCCGAGGCCGACATCATTATCAATCATATGAATCTTAACGAGACGAACTATCATTACTTTGACGCCGAGAAGTTCGCCAAGATGAAGAAAAAGCCCATCGTCATTAACCTGGGCCGTGGCCTCTGCATGGACGAACCCGCTCTTATCGAAGCTCTCGATTCTGGCCAGATTCGCGCGTTTGGCGCCGATGTTCTGTATGACGAGACGCCCGACCTGGCAAACCACCCGCTCGTTGGCCGCGACAACGTGATTATCACGCCGCACTCTGCGTTCTATTCGTCTTCGTCGCTACGCGACCTCATGATCTTCCCGTGCAACAACATCGGACACTTCCTCAAGGGCGAAAAGGACCAGCTCTTCAAGTTGGTTAACGACGTTCCTGTCGTAAACGTGTTGTAGGAGCTTAAACTGCTTCCAGAACACGTGGCTCAACGGGATGAAGGCCTATTCTTCATCCCGTTTTATTGCTCCCCCTATCGTCTAAGCGACGTGCAGTCGCCGCGAACCAAAACAGCAGGGGCCACCAGACCAACAGAAAAGGGATCACTAGGGACCAGTCCTTAAAAATACCCGCATCTATATGCGACAACGTATATCACATTGTACGTTTACCGATAGGTCGGCTCGTTTGCGGAATACATGCCACCATAGATGTCCTCACATACTCACCGGATGGTATTATTGATATGTGATGCACGCTTTATTAAACGCATTACTTCCCCGACTTGAAGGGTGCAGCTTTCAAGTCGACAACAGAGTCAAGACCTTATTGATTAACGAGAGCCCCGTCTCCCATGGCGGAGGCAGGGCTTTCCGTGAAGGAGCTTTGTATGTCGGATAAGGCTGCCGCATCTGGCAAAGAACGTAAGCCACGCCAGATGCCCTCATCTTTTACCATTCTCTTTGGCTGCCTGTTGCTCGTGGCCATCGCCTCGTGGGTCGTCTCGTCATTTAGCCCTGACGTGCAGGCCGCAACGCTTGGCAACTTTATGGCTTCTCCCTTCTTGGGCTTTGAGAGCGCCATGCAGGTCTGCGTGTTCATTCTTGTGCTTGGCGGTTTCCTGGGCGTAGTCCAAAAAACGGGCGCGCTCGACACCGGCATCGCCGTGCTCGTCCGTAAACTAGGCGGTAATGATCTATTGCTCGTTCCTGTTCTCATGCTCGCCTTTGGCATCTGCGGATCCACGTACGGCATGCTCGAGGAATCCGTCCCCTTCTACCTGCTCCTGGCATCGGTCACGTTTGCCATGGGTTGGGATCCGCTCGTTGGATGCATGGTAGTTCTCATGGGCTGCGGCCTTGGCGTTTTGGGATCGACGGTCAACCCGTTTTCGACCGGACTCGCGCTTGATGCTCTCAAGGCAGCCGGCATCCCCTATGACCAGGGACTCATGATCGGCATCGGTCTGGTTATGTTCGCCATCGCCGAGATTTCGGGCATCATTTTTGTCATGCGGTATGCCAAGCGCGTCCGCACCGACCGCGCCGCCTCATCGCTCACCCCCGAGGAATGGGAGACCGCCGAGCGTCTCTACGGCGACAAGAACGGCGATTCCGCCGAGGACGCGCACGTCGAGCTTTCCAAAATTCAAAAGCGCGTCCTTGTTCTCTTCGCCCTCACGTTTGTCGTCATGATCATCGGCTTTATTCCGTGGCAGACATTCGGAGTTGGCCTATTTGATATCGGCGCCAAGGGCGATGACCTCAGCACCGCATGGAGCGCACTTTTGACTGGCCTGCCACTTGGTCAGTGGTACTTTACCGAATGCGGCATCTGGTTCTTCACCATGACAATTATTATCGGCAAGGTTGCCGGTATGCAGGAGAAAGAACTCGTCGACACCATCCTGCACGGCTGCGCCGACCTTGTTTCTGTCGCGCTCGTCGTCGCCGTCGCCCGCGGCGTCTCCGTGCTCATGTCCATCACCGGACTCGATGTGTGGATCCTCACCAACGCCGCCAACGCGCTCGCCGGCGTATCCGCCACAGTCTTTGCCCCGCTCTCCTATGCGCTCTACTTTGCCCTGTCTTTCCTCATCCCCTCGAGTACGGGCATGGCAACCGTCTCGATGCCTATCATGGGACCGTTGGCGGCATCCTTAGGCTTTGCCCCCGAAGCCATGGTCGCAATCTACCTCGCCACACACGGCGTTGTAGCGATGATCACTCCCACATGCGGGTCCATCATGGCTGGCCTCGAGCTTGCCCAGGTAAGCTACGCGACCTACATCAAGACGGCGGCCAAATACATGGTCCTGCTTACCGTGATTACCGTTTCGTTTGTCACCGTGCTGATGCTCGTTTTGTAATCGGCGGGCGCACCACAAATCACATCTTTTGAAAGGGGCCCAAAGAGCCCCTTTCTCTTAGCTCGAGGAGGGTGTCGCTTTATAGCGCCAAACTCGCCCCCGTTCGTGCCGTTTACCGAGCTTTTGGCGCGCGCACGCATTTGTTGTACATCTTTTTTGTAGGATAGACGGGTTATACATGAGGCAAGGCGGTTTAAATGGCATATGGTTTTAACGACGGCGATCAACGGCGACAGAGCGTTCGCCTTGCCGGTCGCGCTACGCCGACGCCCGGAAGCTCGTCTTCTTCCACCGCCGCCAGCCCGCAGTATCCAAGCAGCTCGCAACGGCAGCCCCGCCCTACGCCTCGGCAAAACACCAGCGGTTCTGAGACTCGAGGGCAGGCTAGTACCGCTGCGACTCGCAGACGCGACGGTGCCGTCGCTTCGAGCAGATCCAACGCTAAAACCGAACGGCGCAGTCGCAGTACCGATCAACGCCAAAGCACGCGCTCTTTCACGGGCACGCGCCAGCGCCAGACCGATGTGCCGCAACTGCGTCGCAACGGTCGCCCCCAGCCCGGCATCTTTGTCCGCCGTTCTTTTTCGCGCCCGCAGAACGGACGCAGCGGCCTGAGCTCTCGCCCGGCATCTCGAGCCGGCTCCGGCGCTCCCGCTCTACCCTTCCGCCGCGCACGCATCGCGCTTTGCTCCATCGTCGCGTGCCTGCTCTTTTTATTTTTAGGCTCGTGTATCTCCCACGGATCAGCCGGTCTCGAGCCCACCGCCGAGGACAAGCTGCTCAAGGCCCCCGTCGCGCCCGGTTATTCTTTCGCCTTTTCGACCCCGCGCTCGCAATGGCAAGCCGGCACGATGCCCCATATCTATCAGATCGACCCTGCATGGTCGGAGCTGCCTTACGCCGGCGGTACCATCCGCCAAAATGCTTGCGGGCCTACGTGCCTCACCATGGTCTATATCTTTAAGACGGGACGCACCGATATGACTCCCGTCGATATGTGCGCGCTTTCCGAGGCAGGCAATTACGCCCCCACCGGTGCAACCGAATGGTCGTTTATGACGAGCGGTGCGTGGCAGTTGGGACTTAACGGAACGGAGCTTCATAACGATCGCGACTCGATGACTCAGGCGCTGCGTTCGGGAGCGCCCGTCATCGCCGCCGTTCGGCCGGGCACCTTTACCAACGTGGGCCACTACATTGTACTTTACGGTATTGACGACGCCGACCAGATTGAAGTCTTCGATCCCAACTCGGCCAGCCGCAGCGCCCGGCGCTGGGGCGTCGTAGAGGTCCTCAACGAAGTCGAAGCCATGTGGGCCTACTACTAGTCATTGGGCACTCATTGGGGACAGACTTAAATGAGTGGTCGTCGGGGACAGTCTTACGGACGCCGGCCGAGAGCAAACGAAAAGGGCCATCCCGAACTGCTTGGAACTGCCAGCACGGAAAGCGCATCCTGCTTTGGGGCCCAATAGCGGGATGCGCTTTCCGTTAGCGGCCCGTTTGGGAAACTAGGGACCGCTTTTCGACAAAAATCCGGGATGCATTTTCCGATTGAGGGCCTCAAGGGAAACCGCACCCCATGTTGGACGCTCATTCTGGGATGTGCTTTCCGCAGTTGATCGATGCGGCCTTTAAGGACTGTCCCAAGCTGCCGGCAGGAAAGGAACGTCCCCAAGTGCCGGGTTTCCGCAGCCTGCAATGCTCCTCATGAACAGCCGCCTCAATAACAAAAGCCCCTGCGGCCGAAGCGGACCGCGGGGGCAACAGACCTGCAAGAGTTAACTCAAGTCCTCGCCATTTGATGCAATGACCTTTTGGTACCAGCAGAAGCTGTCCTTTCGGTAGCGATCGAACGTGCCTTTGCCCGTATCATCGGCATCAACATAAACAAAGCCATAGCGCTTCTTCATCTGCCCCGTCGAGGCCGACACCAAATCGATACAGCCCCACGGCGTGTATCCCATCAGGTCAACACCGTCCTCGACAATTGCATCGCGCAGCGCAAGAATATGCCTTCGCAGGTAATCAATATGATACGCATCGTGGACTTTGCCGTCTTCCAGCGCATCGAGTCCGCCCACACCGTTCTCGGCGATAAAGAGCGGAAGATGGTAACGATCGTGGTAGCCGGCAAGCGTCACGCGCAAACCCAGCGCATCGATCTGCCACTTCCAGGCAGTCTCTTTATCCTTGAGGTACGGATTGCGCAACGTCGGGAACACGTTGCCCTCCGCCTTCTCGGCGATCACCTGATCATCGGCGCACACCAAGCGCGAGCAATAGTACGAGAACGAGATGAAGTCGACCGTATGCTCTGCCAGATACTCCGTATCGCCCGGCTCAAAGGGCACGTGAACACCCTCTTTCTCGAGTGCACGCAGCTTCCAAGCAGGATAGGCGCCCGCAGCCATCACGTCTGTGTAGAAGTAGCGGCCGCGGTCCTCCTCATACGCAAGCCATACGTCCTCGGGCGCACAACGGTACGGATAGGTCGCACCGGCAGCGACCATGCAACCCACCTTGTTTGCGGGATCGATCTTGTGCAGAATCTCGACAGCGCGAGCGCTCGCCATAAACATATGGTGCGAGAACGCCGCGGTCACGGCTGCACGGTCACGCTCATCCTCGAGCGTGACACCCGCGTTGAGATAGGACAGCGCCACGCTGTTGATCTCGTTGAACGTAAGCCAATAACGCACGAGGCCCTGGTACGCGCGTCCGACGGTCTCGACGTAGTGCGCATACCGCTCGATCATCTCTCGGCTTTGCCAGCCACCATAGCGCTCGACCAGAGCCAACGGATAGTCGTAGTGCGACAGCGTCACAAGCGGCTCGATTCCATGCTCGCGCAGCGCCTCGAATACCTGACGGTAAAACTCCAAGCCCTCGCCGTTGGGCTCGGTCTCCATCCCTGTGGGAAAAATACGGCTCCAGCAAATTGAAAGACGCAGGCACTTAAAGCCCATCTCGGCAAAGAGCTCGACATCCTCGTGCCAATGATGGAAGAAGTCGTTGCCCCAGCGGCATGGATACAGCCTGTCCGGATCGTCCACGGGCTTTTGCCTGCCAAACATTACATCCCAGCGGTCGGAACCCTGTGGGATCAGGTCGGAGTGCGACATGCCGCGGCCGCCCTCGTTCCAGCCCCCTTCGGCCTGGTTGGCGGCGAGGGCACCACCCCACAAAAAGCCCTCGGGCATACCGGCGGCAGACGTTCTGTCAAAGTAACTCATGCTACTCAGCATCCTCGGCAGAAGCTGCCGCGGCGTTCTCCTGCTCCTGAGCCAGGAGCTGGTTATCGTACACCTTAAAGAACGGGTACCAGACCACAGCCATGACCACGATCAAAACGATCGTAAACACCCAGATGCGCGGGTCGAGGCACTGGACAAAGCCCTGAACGAAGATGGGGAACGTGCCGCTCACCAAGATGTAGAAGTTAGAGACAAGACCCAGTGAGACCGCACCCCAATACAGCAGGGCCGAGATCATGCCGCCTAGCACAAACGGAATCATGAGGATCGGGTTGAAGATGATGGGCGCGCCGAAGATCGCGGGCTCGGAGATACGGAAGAAGCTCGGCACGATCGATGCCCTGCCAAATGCCTTGAGCTGCTGCGACTTTGCCCTAAACGCGCAGAGCGCCACAAAAGAGAACGTATTACCCGTGCCGCCGATGAGGTTGATGGCCAACGACATGAGCGCCGGGTGGAACTCAAGCGGCTGCCCGGCAGCATAGAGCGAGGCGTTGGCGGCAAAGGCGGCAAGCGTGACCGGGGCGGTGATGGGCATTACGATCATGTTGCCGTGGACGCCAAAGCACCAAAACAGCAGCGTCATGAAGCAGATAAGCAGTGCGCCGGGCACAGAGTCAGCTGCGACGGAAAGCGGGGCAGCGAGCAGCTTCTCGATAACCGAGGGGATGGACAGCGCGGGATCGATCATCTGGATCAGCAGGTTGCCGCCAAAGAAGATGAGGATGTTGGCGAGCATAGGTACGATGGCGCCAAAGGTTTCGGACAAAAACGGCGGCACGCCATCGGGCATCTTGATGGTGATGCCCTTGGTCTGGCAGAAGCGCGTGACCTCGACGGAGACCAAGGCAACGATGATGGCGGTAAACAGGCCCTGCGCACCCAGATAGGTGCAGGGGACCGCCTGGAGCACGGACTCGTCAGCAAGCTGGTAGTAGGACGACGGCGCCGCGGCGATCAGGAACATCACCAGCGAGGTCATGCCGGCGTTAAGCTTGGGCATCTTGTAGGTGCCCGCCAGGTTATAGGCGATTGCGAACGTCACGATCACCGACAGTATGCCCATCGTCATGTTGAAGGGAATGAGCAGCGTGAGCTTATTGGCCGTGGCAAAATCGAGCCAAGGGCCAAAGACGGACCAGAACCCGCCCTGCGCCACCAGGTCGGCCGTGACCGGCGGGTTGGCGAGGATCATAAAGACGGCAGATACCAAGATGAAGCTGATCGCGCTCATAAAGCCCTTTTGCATGGAGGCAAAGTGGCGCTCGGTGCCGCAGAAATTGGCGATAGGGGTCAGTTTTTCCTGAAGCAGGGTCATGAACTTCTCCATGGTTGCCTCCTAACCCAACAGCGACTGGGCGAGTGCCAGCACGTTGGCGGCGTTGCCCATGCCGTAGTCCTGTGCGGGGATGACCGCGGTCGGCTTACCGCTCCCCTGCTTGACGGTGTTGAGCTGGTAGGACACCTGCGGCCCCAAGAGCAGCACGTCATAATTGGCGCACGTCTCCTGATACTCGCCGATACCCACCGCATCGATATCGAGCTCGATGCCGTTTTGCTCCGCATATTTCTCGAGTTTCTTCATCAGAATGCTTGTAGACAGACCAGCTGCGCAAACAAGAAGGATCTTCATAAGGGATTCCTTTCGCATTGATTGGTTGGATAGTCACCGCACGCCGCTAGGCGTTCTTGGTTGCAGTGCGCTCATACAGGCAGATCAGCTCCTGCACGAGCTCCTGAGCAAGCATGGAGCACATGAGGTGGTCCTGAGCATGGACCAGCAACACATCCACCGACAGATGCTCGCCCGCTGCCTCAGTCGAAAGCAGCTGCGTTTGGATGTGGTGAGCCTTGATTCCCGCATCCTTTGACTGCTTCATGAGTTTGGCGGCGGCGTCAAAATCCCCCGCCTTTGCCTTTTCAAGGGCTTCGAAGGCAAGGCTGCGTGCCTCTCCCGCTGCAGCGACCAGCTGAAACGAAACCATCTCGGTTCCCCGATCGTCCATAACGGTCTCCTCTCCCGTGATGTTTGGTTTGTACTTGAATATTCGAAACGCCTATCTCCCGCCCGCAATCCTCGAGGTTTATTGCAGGTAGACTGACAGGGTCATCGACAAAAGAAGTCTTAAGCCGTATGCGCTTGCACAAGCGCCATCAGCTCATGCCAGGACCGGCGCTCGCGTAGGCGCTCGACCCCCTGGCGGTCCATAAAGATCTCGGCGAGCAGTGAGCTCAAGATCCGCGCCTCATCGCCGCCCGACCGGGCAAACGACACCATAAAGACGATATCGACCTCATGGCCGTATTCGTCCCAGAGAATGGGATGTTCGAGCAGGCCCACGGTAACAAAGGCCTCGGCGCTCAAGGGATGCATCCCATGGGGCATGGCTACCCCATTGCCAAACGAGGTGGCGCTCGCGCTCTCGCGCTCGGCGACCTCTTGGGCAAACTGGGCATCGACACGGCCGCTCTCGACGGCGCGCTCGGAGAGATATCGGAGAACGGCCTGCTTCGACGACGCCTCAACGCGGTTGAAGAACAGGGCACGGCTAAAGAAAGAGCTCACGGAGTCCGATTGCGCAGTGTCGTCGCTCAGCACCTTGCGGATAGCGTTGACATCGCTCGTCTCCAAGAAGAAATCGGCCTCGCGGACGGGCACGGGCAACTTGACGTTGAGCGGCACCGTTGTGAACACGTAGTCGATATGCGAAAAATCGAACGTTCCCACGCGGGCGACATCGCATGTCTCAATCGAATCGATATACATGCCAAACTGCTTGCGGTACTGGTGCTCGAGCATACGGGCGCTTCCCGCTCCCGAGGCGCACACGATCAGGATGCGTTTGCGACGCGGCTGGTCGGCTTGCTGCTCGAGGGCCAGGGCAAATGCCATGGCGATGTAGCCGAGCTCTTCATCAGAGGGCTGGCTGCCAAAATGACGCTCGAGTACCTGCGAGGTGCCAGCTGCCATCGAATAGGCCAACGGAAACCTCGTCTTGATATCGGACAGCATGGGGTTATCCATATGCATGTGATATTCAAGGCGATAGCCCAGAGGGCCGATATGCCGAGCAAGGTTCATGCGAAGTTCAAGATCGCCGCTAAAGTCAAACCTAAACTCATCGTTGACCGCACGTACCATCTCGGAAGCAATCTCCCACATCTCGTCCGAGATAACGGCAGAGCCCTTCTCGGGCACGCTCGTGCCCCTGCCGAGCAAATGGATTGCGATAAAGGCAACCTCTTCTCGGGGCATGCTCACGCCCAGGGCATCCTTGATGTTTGCGGCAATCTGGAAAGCCGCGGCGTATTCGCGCGTTCCCTCCAGTTTTTGAACGTCCGATTCTGCAGCTGGGACATAGCAGCCCTGCTCGATGCGGCCAAGAGCAATGTAAAGATGCATGATGAGATTGCGGGATGCCAGCGAGCTCACCGTGACGGGCGAGGCCGTCAGAGCATCGTCCACACATGCGGCGATGGCCCGCAGGCGCTCGGCGAGCTTTGCATCGTCGGTGTCGGGCAACACGGGCCTCACCAGCGAGGCCAGGCACAGGCGCCGCTGCGACTCCCCGCCCGCAACGCGGATTCCGTAGCGTGGGCGCTTTTCGAGCGTTAAGTCAAATTGGGCGAGTTTCTGCTCTACCAGACGCATGTCATTGGACAGAGTTCGCGCCGAAACGTAGAGTAAATCCGCATACTCCTCAATCGTCACCCACTGGGACCGCATGAGGAGGTCGTTAAGAAGGAAGGACACACGGCCGTCGCGCGTATCAGGAATGCCCGGATGGGCCAGAGCCGCACCGTCTAGCAAGCGAGCAAGCTCATCTGCACGTGCAACATCGATACGATACTGCCCCTTGCTGCCAACGATGCGTGCAACCCCTGCAAGGTTGTCGTTTGCGCGATGGATATAGTTTCTCACGGCGCGCTCGCTTACCTCAAGACGCTTGGCAAGTACCGCGACAGCGACAGGCTGAGCGTCCTCGATCATATTTACAAGCTGCTTGACGCGAGCATCCATGTCCTCCTCCTTTCCCTGCGTCTAGTCTAACGCGGTAAAGAATGACACTCCACGTCGCGCTCGTTCCGCCAACTCGGAACAGGTTGCGGGGAGTCCAGCTGAGCTATGGAGAGCCTGGGGAGAGGGCCCGAAGGCAATGCGTCGGTGTGGGATGCGCCTTCCCAGCCATTGGGCAGTCATTGGGGACAGACTTAAATGAGTAGTCGTTGGGGACGTTCTTGTTTGGCTAGTCGTTTAAGAACGTCCCCAATGACTATTAAGGACTGTCCCAAGCTGCCGGCAGGAAAGGACCGTCCCCAAGTGCCGGGTTTGTCCCCAATGACTAGGTGAATAGCAAAAGCCCCGCAGTCGGAGCGGACTGCGGGGCTCATGAAGAGAGGCTAGTTTGTGGGCGCTTTGCCTGGCGCCCACGAGAGAGTCAACAGAGTAGAGACTACTCGTGGATGCGGGTACCGGAGAGGCCGGCCATGGTCTCGGCGGCCTTGTCTAGAGCGCCGATGATGCAGGTGCGGCCCTTGCGAGAACGCGCGAACTTGATGGCAGCGCGAACCTTGGGCTCCATGGAACCCTTGCCGAACTGGCCCTCGTCGGCCAGGCGCTCGGCCTCGTCGGCGGTGAGGTCCTCGAGCTCCTCCTGGTTGGGCTTGCCAAAGTTGATGGCGACATGCTCAACGGCGGTCAGCAGGAACAGAACGTCGGCGTCGCAGTCCTCGGCCAGCAGCTCGCCGCCCAGGTCCTTGTCGATGACGGCGGGAACGCCCTTGTAGCAGCCCTTGTTCTCGTAGTCGCGGACGACGGGGATGCCGCCGCCACCGCAGGCGATGACGATGAACTCGTTGTCGAGCAGGTTGAGGATGGAGTCAGCCTCGACGATCTTCTTGGGATCGGGGGAAGCGACGACGCGACGCCAGCCGCGGCCGGAATCCTCGACGAAGACCTTGGAGGGATCCTCGGCCATGAACTCCTTGGCCTGCTCCTCGGTGTAGAAGGGGCCGATCGGCTTGGTCGGGTTCTTGAACGCGGGATCATCCGGGTCGCACTCGATCTGGGTGACGACGGTGGCGGCGTGCCAACGCTTATAGCGCTTGTGCATCTCGCGGCCGATGCCCTGCTGCAGGTGATAACCAATGTAGCCCTGGGACATGGCGCCGCACTCGGGCAGCGGCATCTCGGGGGTACCGATGGCATCGTGGGCAGCGGCGAAGGCGTTCTGGATCATGCCGACCTGCGGGCCGTTGCCGTGGGTGATGATGATCTCGTTACCCTGCTCGATGAGACCAAGGAGAGCGTGGGCGGTGTTGCTCACGGCCTCGATCTGCTCGACGGGGTTGTTGCCGAGGGCGTTGCCGCCAAGGGCGACGACAATACGATCGGGCTTGCCAAGAGGCTTAGACATTGCTGGAATCCTTTCTGTAAAAGGCCTACAACCCATTAATAACCCGCGTCCGTGCGATACGCGAGTTTATTAAGGTTTATATTCTCTTTATCGCTCATTTTATTCATTTTGAAAATAGCGGAACGGTGAACGGTCGTTTTTATCCGCTCAGCGTACAGAACTCCAGCTCAGACATATCTACGTAATTTACGTGCGACTTTATTTAAATGAAGCGAGGATTATGTCGGATTATGCAAACTACATCTCTGCTAAACACAAAACGGACAGCGCAATATCTTACTCGCACTATACGAGATTCTATGCACATATAAGTCGAGTATGCACCCCTGCAAAAACAAGGGGCTTTTCATCCAGCATAAGGAATAAAGAAGAGCTCCGAAAAGGCGGCAACAGCCAAGTCCCCCATCCATCCCCAAAGTGGCGCGAGGTTTCGCGGCAAAGCCGCGAAACAGCGAAAGGGACGGAATACCCGCCAACTACGTCCTTCATCCGCCCACGCAATCCGAGGACGTAGTCGTAGCAGGATCTGAGGGCTGACCTTCGCGGACACTCCGCAGGACGAAAGAACCCCCGCCGCACGTAGTGCGCAGCGGGGGTTCTTTCATGTCCGAGGGCGTCCGCGAAGGTCAGCCCTCAGATCCTGCGGTGGGAGACCTAGGCCTCGTTGTACACCGTCTTGAGCTTCAGCAGGTGAGCGTAGCGGTCCATAGCGGCCTGCTCGTTCTCCTTGAAGAGCTCCTCGGCGCGCTCGGGGAAGGAACGCGTCAGCGAAGCGTAACGGGCCTCGTTCATCAGGAACTCCTGATAACCGCCCGCGGGCTCCTTGGAATCGAGCGAGAACTTCTTGCCGGCAGCAGCCTCGGGGTTGAAGCGGAAGAGGTTCCAGTAACCGCACTCGACAGCCTTCTTCATCTCGGCCTGGCAGTTCTGCATGCCACCCTTCTTGATGGAGTGCATCTCGCAGGGGCTGTAGCCGATGATGAGGGACGGGCCGTCGTAGGCCTCGGCCTCATGGATGGCCTTGAGGGTCTGAGCCGGGTTGGCGCCCATGGCGACCTGCGCCACGTAGACGTAGCCATAGCTCATAGCGATCTCGGCCAGGGACTTCTTCTTGGTCACCTTACCGGCAGCGGCGAACTGAGCGACCTGGCCCAGGTTCGAGGCCTTGGAGGCCTGACCGCCGGTGTTGGAGTAGACCTCAGTGTCGAAGACGAAGACGTTGACGTTGTGGCCGGAAGCCAGGACGTGGTCCAGGCCACCGAAGCCGATGTCGTAGGCCCAACCGTCGCCGCCGAAGATCCAGAAGGACTTCTTGGTGAGGTAAGCCTTGTCGGCGAGGATCGCCTTGGAGGCGTCGCAGCCGCACTTCTCGAGCTCGGCAACGTAGGCGGCGGCAGCGGTCTTAGAGGCCTCGGCGTCGTTGACGGAGTCGATCCAAGCCTGACCGGCGGCCTTGAGCTCGTCGGACGGACCGTCAGCGGCGATGATCTCCTGCGTAGCAGCGATCAGCTTCTTCTGAACGGCCTCGTAGCCAACGGCCATGCCCAGACCGTGCTCGGCATTGTCCTCGAACAGGGAGTTGTTCCACGCCGGGCCGTGACCGTCCTTGTCCTTGCAGTAAGGAGCGGTGGCAGCGGGGTTGCCCCAAATGGAGGAGCAGCCGGTGGCGTTGGAAATGAACATGCGGTCGCCGGCGACCTGGGTCACCAGACGTGCATAGGCGGTCTCGGCGCAGCCGGCGCAGGAGCCGGAGAACTCCAGGTAGGGCTGCTTAAACTGGCTGCCCTTGACGTTGGCCGCGATGAGCTCCTTCTTCTCGGAGACGTTCTCGACCATGTAGTCCCAAACGGGCTGCTGGTCCATCTCCTGCTCGGTGGGAACCATCTCGAGGGCGCCCTTGGGGCAAACCTTGACGCAGTTGGTGCAGCCCATGCAGTCGAGCGGGGACACGGCCATGGTGAACTTCATGCCCTTGGCCTTGGGGCCCATGGCGTCAAGCGTGCGGGTAGCCTCGGGCGCGGCGGCAGCCTCGTCCTCGGTCATCGCGAACGGACGGATGGTGGCATGCGGACACACATAGGCGCACTGGTTGCACTGGATGCACTTGGTCTCGTCCCAGTGGGGAACGACCACGGCGACGCCGCGCTTCTCGTATGCGGAGGCGCCCAGCTCAAACTGGCCGTCGGCGCAATCGACGAAGGCGGAAACAGGCAGGCTGTCGCCGTCCATGCGATCGATGGGCTCGAGCAGGTTCTTGACCTGCTGGGCGATAGCGGACTTGGTCTCCTCGGAGAGCTCGACGGGAGCGGCATCCTCGGCGGTAGCCCAGTCGGCCGGAACCTCGAACTTACGGAAGGCGGTAGCGCCGGCATCGATGGCCTTGTGGTTGGCGTCGACGATAGCCTGGCCCTTCTTCATGTAGGACTTGGTAGCCGCGTCCTTCATGTACTGCAGGGCGTCCTCGGCGGGCAGGACCTTGGCCAGCGCGAAGAAGGCGGACTGGAGCACCGTGTTGGTGCGCTTGCCCATGCCGACCTTAGCGGCCAGGTCGATAGCGTCGATCAGGTAGACGTTGACGTTGTTGTTCGCGATGTAGCGCTTGGCCACGGCGGGCATGTGCTCGGCGAACTCCTCGTCGCTCCACTGGCAGTTGACCAGGAAGGTGCCGCCCGGCTTGACGTCGCGGACCATCTTGAAGCCCTTAACGATGTAGCTGGGGTTATGGCAGGCGACAAAGTCGGCCTTGGTCACGTAGTACGGCGAGCGAATCGGGGAATCACCGAAGCGCAGGTGCGAGACGGTGACGCCGCCGGTCTTCTTGGAGTCGTACTGGAAGTAGGCCTGGACGTACTTGTCGGTGTGGTCGCCGATGATCTTGATCGAGTTCTTGTTGGCGCCGACGGTACCGTCGCCACCCAGACCCCAGAACTTGCACTCGATGGTGCCGGGGGCTGCGGTGTTGGGCGCATCCTCGGCCTCGGGCAGGCTCAGGTTGGTCACGTCATCGACAATGCCGATGGTGAACTCGCGCTTGGGCTCGTCCTTCTTGAGCTCCTCGAAGACAGCGAACGCGGACGCGGGAGGCGTGTCCTTGCTGCCCAGGCCATAACGGCCGCCGACGACCTTGATGCCCGTCTTGCCGGCCTCGTAGAGAGCGGAGACGACGTCCTGGTAGAGCGGCTCGCCGATGGAACCCGGCTCCTTGGTACGGTCCATAACGGCGATCTTCTGGACGGTCTCGGGGAGAACGTCGACGAAGTGCTTGATGGAGAACGGACGGAACAGACGGACCTTGACCAGGCCGACCTTCTCGCCGTGGGCGTTGAGGTAGTCGATGACTTCCTCGAGCACGTCGCAGAAGGAGCCCATGCACACGACGACGCGATCGGCATCGGGGGCGCCGTAGTAGTTGAACAGGCCGTAATCGGTGCCGAGCTTCTCGTTGATCTTCTTCATGTAGCCCTCGACGACGGCGGGAAGCTCGTCGTAGACCTTGTTGCAGGCCTCGCGGTTCTGGAAGAAGATGTCGCCGTTCTCGTGGCTGCCGCGGGTGTGCGGGTGCTCAGGGTTGAGCGCGTGATCGCGGAAAGCCTGGACGGCGTCCATGTCGCACATCTCGGCCAGATCCTTGTAGTCCCACATGGCGACCTTCTGGATCTCGTGGCTGGTGCGGAAGCCGTCGAAGAAGTTAAGGAACGGGGTCTTACCCTCGATGGCGGCAAGGTGAGCCACCGGCGAGAGGTCCATGACCTCCTGGACGTTGCCCTCGGCGAGCATGGCGAAGCCGGTCTGACGACAGGCCATGACGTCGGAGTGATCGCCAAAAATGTTCAGGGCGTGGGAAGCGACGCAACGCGCGGAGACGTGGAAGACGCCCGGGAGCTGCTCGCCCGCGATCTTGTACATGTTCGGGATCATCAGGAGCAGACCCTGAGAAGCCGTGTAGGTGGTGGTCAGAGCACCGGCGCCCAGCGAACCGTGAACGGTACCGGCTGCACCTGCCTCGGACTCCATCTCGACGACCTTGACCGGGGTGCCGAAGATGTTCTTGCGACCCTGGGCCGCCCACTGGTCGACATGGTCGGCCATCGGGCTGGACGGCGTAATGGGATAGATTCCCGCTACCTCGGTGTACGCATACGAAACATATGCGGCCGCCTCGTTGCCGTCCATAGACTTAAACTTACGCGCCATATACCCCTCTCCTCTCATATAGGTATACAGGCCCCGGCGATCGCCGGGATGTTGGCGTGATGGGATTTACGCTGTTGCTTCCAATCATCTGGCAGGCAGGCTCAGCAGCAGGTACGTGGCGTGGAGAGAAGACATGCCGAGGCGAGGGACAGCTGATGCGCCCCACAGACCCGACCGCCCGTCTTGCACATGACCGAGCGCCGCAAAGGCCGCATGCCGGATGCTCCCGGGCACGCCCCGGCGATGGGAAGCGCCCGCAACGGAAATCCGCATGCGGGTTTATTGTACCCCGCCGTCAAGTGTAATTTCGGCAAATATAGGCGGGCGGTAAAGGTTTACCTCGGGTGACCGCCAAGGGCCAAAATGGCCTCTCCATCCCCAGGCGACCGGCTCTGGCGCGCCAAGGAGTGCCCCGGCCGGCAGAAAAGGAACGTCCCTATCTGACGGCTAGAGAGCACCGAAGAGGATGGCGTAGGTAGTGGATTCGCCGAGCTTGAGCTCGTCGCCGGGATTGAGTTGGGCGGAACGGCCGGGCTCGACCTGAATGCAGACGCGCGTGGCCCCGTTTACCACCACGGTTCCGTTGGTGGACGACAAGTCCTCGACGTGCCAGATATTTTGAGCATCGCACCAGATATGGGCATGGCGGGCCGAGACATCGTCGCCGACGTCGGTAATATCGCCCTCACCAGTGGCCAGCGCGCCAATCTCAACACCCTGCTCACTCGGCTGAATCCAGCGCGGGGCGCTCACGACAAAACTGTTTTGCACGCGCAGCAAGCCCAGGGGGTGCGCCGGGGCGGGTTCGAGCTCGTCTGCGGTCATCGACATGCCAAGCGAACGCGGCGTGGATGTGCCTCCGCCACAGGTCGCGTGCGCGTAGTCGATGGCATAGTTCACCGAGGTCCGCACATCCGCCGAACAACCGACGGCGACAAACAGCACCAGCACGGCCTCGGCGCGCTCGGCGGGCATGAGTTCCGCCGCCTGGGACAGGCGATCGAGCGCGTTGCGATAGAGATTCGTGTCCTGGTGGCACTCTTCGAGCGCACGCACCATCGGTTCACCTGCAGGACCGCACACCATATTAATCACAGCCGTGGAGTCCATGGGATTGCGCTGGCGCAGGGCCAGTTGCGACATAATACGCGCAGCCGAGGTACCGTATTCGGCAAAGTAGCGCTGCTGAAGCGTGCCGACCGGCGCGCGAACGATAAAGCGGGAAACCCAAGAGCGATCGGCGGCTCGGCTCTGCGGGCTGCGGCCGTCGGCGAGCGGACGGGACGAGAGCACCAAGCCGCACAGCTCGATATGGCTCAGATGCGCCGCGCGCTTAAAGATGTCAAACATGGCCCCGCATGGGGTGAGCTCAACTTGAGATGCCATGACCTAGGCCTCCTTGGTCGTAGAAATAGAATCGGACGATGCTTCGACAGGTCCGCCAAAAGTACGGGCAGCTGCGGCTCCACCGGCAAGCGGAGTCGCCATCTGGGCTTTTGTGCGTCGCGGTGCCGAAACGGGAAGTTCAAAGGCAAAGCCCATCGCAAGCAAAAACCACGTAAGCGTATAGGTTGCAACCAGAGCGGCAACAAGGCCGCCCATCACGGCGCGTTGGAAAAATACGCTACATGCAGCCACAACCAGCACCGGAACCTCGCAGGCAGAAAGCGCAAGCACGCCCTGCAGGAAGCCCGAGCGCCGATCGCGCGCAAGTGCCCCCGCGGCGACGCCGGCTATGCCTGGCAGCGCCAACGCCAGTGCGGCAATAATACCCGGTAGCGACCCAGACCACACGAGCGATCCCAAAGTCGCCGTCACACGAGCGCCCGACGCCAGCAGCGCGGCCGAAACCACGACCACAGCCCAAACCACGCCACAGACGACCGTCGCGCCGACCATTAGCGCGCGACGAACCGCGCGGCCAGACGCATCCATGGGGCACGGCGTGAGCGGCTCGCCGCGGAGCGAACGACCGACATTTTGCGCATAGTGGTCACAAAACGCCGAGAGCGCCGCCTCGACCGCCGCCGGCTCGGGACGATCTTTTTGATGGCTGGACAGACAGGCCATCACCACGTCGAACAGCTGGGCATCGACAAACGCCAGCGCATCGCGTAGCTCTTCGGAATCCGGCTCAAGCCCTAGCTGCTGGGCCTGCTCGGCCGCGGCGAGCGCCACATCGGGCTCACGACGAAGCAGCTGAGTCAAATCACAACCGGGCGCATGGGCACCAATGGGATAGTCGGGCCGCGTGTCCATCTTGAGACGGTAGGGGCTGGCGATGTCGCGCGTCCTTTTGCGCGAACCCGAGGTGCCCGAAGTGCTCGGCGCGGCTTCGTATGGCGCGACGCCGGCAATGAGCTCGTAAACCGTGCTTGCCGCGGCATAGACGTCGATCGCCGGCGACATACGCAAAGCGCGCAGATCGGGAATATCGTCGGTGAGCATCTCGGGCGGGGCATAGGCAACCGTCGCGCGACGCAGCGTGGCATAGCGCTCCGTAAACGACGCCTTACCGCCGGTACCGGCCA
>CABQWP010000020.1 GCA_902467875.1 uncultured Collinsella sp.
CGCGATTGGCGAAAATGCGTTGGTGGAAATGGTGAAAATTATATTGACGCTAACACCCCTCAGCGCGTCCATGGCGCGCTCCCTCGAAAGGGCGCCCCGCCCCGTGACCTCGAGGAACGTCTCGTTCGAGTCGTTCACGCCGGTCATGACGCAGATCCGCTCGCGCGACAGCCCGCGTCTGTGCACCTGCTTGCCGCGTTGCCGGGAAGGGCGCGGCATCGTGAACGACCCCTTCGTGTGGTTGCCCTTGAACGACTCGGGGAAATAGGTCTCGTCGAGCTCGCAGCCGCAGCCCCGCTCGACCCTGAACGAGGGGGAGTAGGCCGAGAGGCACTCGATCAGCCTGTGGCGCATGGTGTAGGCGGTCTTGAGGCAGACGCGGCAGCGCCTCGCGCATTCGCGCAGGGGCAGCATGAGCACGAAGCACTCGGCGTAGGCCATCCAGGTCTCCTTCGGGAGCTTGCTCGTCCCCAGGATGCGCTCGCTGCCCATGCCGAAGGTCCTGCCGCAGCCCCGGCAGAGATAGCGCTGCTCGCCGTTCCCGGCCTTCCCCTTCTTCACGACCGCGGTGGACCCGCAGCGCGGGCAGCATTCGACTTCGTAGGCGGAGTCGGCCGCGTCGTCGAACGCCGCCGCGCGGATCACGTCCCTGACGGATTCAATTGCGCGGCGGCGCTCCGCCCCGCTCAGCTTCGCCATGTTCCGCTTGAAGGTGATTACCAGGTCTTCGGCGTTCATGCTGCCCCCATCGCCGCGCGTCTACAAGGCTAACGATATGGCACCGTGGGGACACATGTATGTCAATCCTGGTCTAACAGAGCCTATTTTTTTGTTTTAACCAAAACGTATGGAGTTATTCAGTCGCCTCGTTTCAGCTACTCCCACTCTTTAGAAGAATCGTTGCTGGAGGCTTGGCATTGAATCGAGGCACGCCTTATTTCAGATATTCCTCAAAGAATGCTTTCAGTTTTTCAAACGGAATGATGTCCATCTGATCGTAAAGGTCGGTGTGGCTGGCACCAGGGATAATGAGCAATTCCTTGTTGTCCCCCATCAGCTTGCCGTACGCGGTTTCGCTGATATAGCGGGAGTGCGCCTTCTCGCCGTGTACCAGCAACACGGCAGAGCGGATCTCGCCGGCGTACTGCAAAATCGGCATATTCAAAAACGACAGCGAGGACGTCACATTCCAGCCGCCATTGGAGCCCAAGCTGCGGGGATGGTAGCCTCGCGGAGTCTTGTAGTAGGCGTAATAGTCCGCTACAAACTGCGGCGCATCCTCCGGTAGCGGATCGACCACGCCGCCCGCCAGCGCATAGCTGCCGTTTTTATAGTCCTCGGTGCGCTGCGCGTTCAACGCTTTCCGCTTTTCAAAGCGTGCCTGCTCGGAATCCTCGGCGTCAAAATAGCCGTTTGCGGTCACGCGGGTCATATCGTACATGGTCATAGCCGCGGTAGCTTTGATACGAGTGTCGATGGCTGCTGCATTGACTGCCATGCCGCCCCAACTGCAGATACCGATGATGCCGATACGCTCCGGGTCAACACTTTCCTGCACAGAAAGGAAATCCACCGCTGCGCAGAAGTCCTCGGTGTTGATGTCCGGGGATGCTACATAGCGGGGCGTGCCGCCGCTCTCGCCGGTATAGGACGGGTCAAAGGCAATTGCGAAAAAGCCCAGCTCCGCCATTTTCTGCGCGTACAGACCGGAGGACTGTTCCTTCACCGCGCCAAACGGGCCGCTGACGGCGATGGCGGGCAGTTTGCCTTCCGCGTTCTTAGGCACGTACACGTCGGCCGCCAGCGTGATGCCGTATCGGTTGTGGAAGGTCGCCTTGCTGTGCTCAACCTTGTCGCTTTTGGGGAATACCTTGTCCCATTCCTGCGTCAGTTTCAACTGCTCCATGCCTAAACCTCCTTGTCAGTCGCTTTAAGGTATTGCTCGTCGTCCACGGCCTCCAACCACTCGTTGGAGGCCTTCTCGCCCGGAACCTCCACCGCGAGATGGGAGAACCAGCTGTCGGGCGCCGCACCGTGCCAGTGCTTTACGCCCGCGGGAATATTTACTACATCGCCAGGGCATAGCTCTTGTGCCGGTTTGCCCCATTCCTGGTAAAGCCCTCGACCAGCCACGCAGATGAGGATCTGCCCGCCACCGCTTTTGGCGTGATGGATGTGCCAGTTGTTGCGGCAGCCGGGCTCGAGCGTAACGTTGTAAATGCCGACCTGCTCGGTGGAAAGGGGCACGAGGTAGCTTTGCCCGATAAAGTACTTCGCAAATGCGTCGTTGGGGGCACCGATGGGAAAGGCCATCTCGTTTTGGTGTCGGGCCTTTGCGTCGGCGCCGTCGTCTTCGTCCGCCCAGACCTCCTTCGCCATGCGAAAGGCCGCCCACGCCTTGGGCCATCCCGCGTAAAACGCCGCATGCGTAAGGATTTCCGCTATCTCAGCCCTGGTCACCCCGTTGCTCTTTGCGGACATCAGATGATATTGGAACGAAGAGTCCGTCAGCCCCTGCGCCATTAGGGCCACCACCGTCACCACGCTGCGGTCTCGAAGGGAAAGCCCGTCTTCTCGGCTCCACACCTCGCCGAACAGCACATCGTCATTGAGCTGAGCGAATTTGGGGGCAAAATCCCCCAGGGCGTCTCTGCCCGCCGTCTGTTTAATTGCCATGATCGATTTCCTCCTATCGATGGTTCTGGACACGAATCCGTCTCCGCGCGGCTAAGTAGCCCGCCTAGATTTCCATGCCCATTCGTCGCGCCTGCTCAAGAGCAGGGTGCCCAGCGATTTCGCCCACGCCGTTCACGCCGCCGGCGAAAACCGTTTTGCCCATTACGGACCACCCCTTGCGCTACCGATTTATATTGACGAGAATGAAGGTAATACCTAAACCTGACTTTAGGTCAAGGAATGAATTCGAGATTTATTCGGAGGGGCCATGTACACAATCGGACAGGTGGCGGAAATGTTCGGCTTGCCCGCCTCAACGCTGCGGTATTACGACAAGCAGGGATTGTTCCCGGGGCTGGAGCGGACGTCCGGCATTCGTCGATTCGGCGACACGGAACTCGAGGCGCTTCGAGTCATCGAATGCCTGAAGAAAGCGGGGATGGAGATCAAGGACATCCGTCTGTTCATGGAATGGTGTGCGGAGGGCCCGTCCACTTACCCCCAGCGCAAGGCCATGTTCGAGGAGCGTAAGGCCCATATGGAGTCGGAGATCGAGAGCATGAACCGCGCGCTGGACATGTTGAAGTTCAAATGCTGGTACTACGGGCAGCTGAATCAGGGCAACAGCGAGGCTGAGCTGAAGGCACTGATTCCCGACGGCTTGCCAGAAGGAATCAAAGAGGCCTACGAAAACGCTCACGCTCGATAGTGCCGTCCGATGCTCAAGGGAGTTCGTCAAGGAGTTCTTTTTCGGGTAGCAATGAAAAAAGAAGGCCGCCGAACCAGAAGATTCGGAGGCCTTTATTCCTGCCACTTTGCTGATAGCGCAGTTCAGTGGCGATGCCGAAACGATCGATAATCCTCTTTGACGCTTGTTTAGCGAAATGGGAAGCGCATGACAGCCATCCAGCGAGCCCTGGGGTATCCGGGCAGAAAGGGCCTGTTGGCGAAATGGATCGACCGCTACATCCGCTGGGGCAACGAGAAGAGGCTGAAGCGATCGCTCGGGGGGATGAGCCCGTTGCAATACAGACGCAGCCTGGGCTTTGTCGCATAATTGTCAGGTACGGAAAAACCGACCCATCTCCGTTTGATATTGTTCTGAACGGCCTCGATTACACGGATTGCATCCCGATGCAGGATGCTTCCTTTCCCGCTGGGGCAAAAGATCACTTGTCCAGCGGCTCCATGATTTCTAATATGATTCCATCTGGATCCCGAAAGTAGAAGGCTTTGCTCCGGCCAAAGCCATCCTGCCGAAAATCAAATTCCTGGGGAGCGGAGAAACACTCCACGCCCTGCTCCGCCAGTTTTTGATAGACCGCATCGGCATCCTCTGCACAGAAGCAAAGTTCTGATATGGAAGTTGTGAAAAGATCCATGGGCTTGCGGTGAATTTCATCCTCCACAAACTGGATCAGTTCCACCGGCGGCATATGCAGCTGATCCGAGCCGTTCAAATAAGCAACCCGTGCCTTGCAGTTTTCTCGCCGGAACATTGCCTCCGTCTCTTTTCCCTCCATCAGGAGCTCCCCCTGATACTGAAGGCCCAGCACATCCCGATAAAACGCCACGGAACGGTCCAGGTCACTGACCGTCAATCCCACATGGTAGATCTGTCGAATCATGAGCTCCTCCTCGTTAGTTGCTTTCTGCTGGTTTAATGAGGGCATGGAACAGAAAAGCGAGTCCATTTATTGAGATAATGTGGCCGATTCCGGCAAGCCCTCCGATCATATGGTCCATAAAGCTACCCATCGGAAGTGCTTCGGCAAGAATAACGAAAACACCAGGTCAAACGCCCCTATGGGTACCGAGAGGCTCAACTGAGTATTAAATGGGTACCAAACGTCAATGTAATCTTTACTGAATTAAAACCAAATATCAAGGCTAGCTGCGCGGATAATTGCTCATAAAGGGACGCTCCCTGAAAAATTGATACCCTGATATCCAGCGTTGTCCCAACTCATGGCAACCATGAGCTCAGACGGCTTGCTGCAGAAAATCGATACGATACAAAAAGAGAAATACCCCGTGATACCACAGGGCACTTCTAACAACTAACACTCTTTTAAATGGAATTATTCCCACTCGTTGGCGCCGGTTCTGACGTCCTGTCATTCCAGTTGCATCCAGTTTTCGGTGCCGTCTCGAGCCGAGTTCCGCCAGGTAACGCCATGTCGTGCTTCGTCGGCCTCGGGGACATAAGCTGGGACAACTTCAAAACCTTTTTTCAAACTCAGAACGTTGAGTTTTTGTTTTTGTCCCAAAGGCCACGATTGGCCGCCTTTGGAGGCTCGATAGCGCCGAAAACGCTCGTTTTGAAACTCAGCCGCTCTTTAGCCTGAAAGCCGCCAGCTGCAATCGCAAGCGAATCAACGCAGGTGGCTTGCGCACCATTCGCAAAACCCCAGGTCGCAGACTTTCGCCATCGGTGGGCAAAGTGAGTAGTCTCGGGTGGCTTGCCCATGAGTTAGCGAACGAGCCCTGAGATTCCGCTGACGTCCGGAAACGCTTCGAGCTCCCTTGAATTTTCAGACAGTACATGATATAAGGCAATTGGTTTCCCGTTAGGAAGGCTTCCAAGTGCCGGGGACGTTTTCCCCGGCTTTTTTCTTATCCGGGAAAACTCCGCGATAGCCCTACGCGGCGCTCAGAACTCCTGCTAGCCGAGCAGCCACCTCGCGAGGTCCAGCACGAGAACGCCCTCCCGGGTATAGGGCTCGTGCCTCGTGCGGGCGATGAGAACCTTCGGGAACGCATCCCTGACGGGCAGCAGCGGTGCGAGCTCCCTCTCGGTTTCGAAACTCGAGATGTTTTTAAGTTTCGAAACTGAGGGGCGATGCACGTAGGCATATTATCGAGAATTCGAAATTCCGACCCCAGTCACAGCATGCCGGCAGCGAGGTCAATGCGCATTCGCACGTGCTACAATCCAACCACCAGAGATGAAAACACAGTCCCCGTCGGGTAGTCGTGGGCGTGCGCTAGTCCGCATCAGTAACCTGCCTCCTTGGTTGTCCCTTCTCTGCATGGTCATCTACATAAAGGAGGAACCAACCATGCAGATCAGCGTGTCGTCCACCCTGACCGTATATCACGACGGTCAATTCTGGGTCGGGATGGCGGAGCATGTCGAGGACGGAAGGTACGGCGTCGCCCGCATCGTATTCGGCGCGGAGCCGTCCGATGAGGAGATCCTGCAGTTCGTTGTCGGCAAATGGGAGAAACTCTCGTTCTTCGGTGACGACCCGGTCGAGACGAGCAAACCCGCGAAGAACCCCAAGCGGCGCGCCCGTGAGGCGGCGAAAGTCCTTAAACGACCGGCGGTGAGCACCAAGGCACAACAGGCGTTCGCGGCACAGCGGAAAGCGATGAAGCGGGAGTCGGCTCAAGCAAGAAGCCAGCGTCGCGCGGATGAGGCGGAGACGCGCTTCGAGCAGCGAAAGTTGAAGCGCAAGCAGAAACATCGCGGGCATTGATCGCTATTTGCAGCAAGGCAAACCATATACAGCAGCGGCGCCAGTTCCACTTGAAGCCGACGCCGCGTAGACGCTGATGGTGACGGCTATGCACGGGCACGGGCGCGCCACCGCACTTCACAGCTTGTTTCTCAAGTATTTGGGACGCACACGCGGCGTTCAAAAATGCGGAGCGACTCCGCATGGCTCGAGACTGAGCCGAGATGCCCTACTTCTCGCCCTCCAGCAGCCCCACGATGCGGTCGATGTCGACGGCAAAGCGAGGCCTTCCCTCGCGCTCGTAGCGGTCGAGGTATGCCTGGCACTCGGAGACAATGCGTTTGGTGTTGCCATCGATGATGCGCTGGAGCGTCTCGTAGTAGGCCGAGCCCTCGGTCCTGAAGCGGCGCTGGTAGGCCTTGGTTATGGGGAACATCTTGATGTAGTGGATGCCGTGGCGGCAGCCGGGGCGCGTCGTGGGGCGGGGTGGCAACGCAAAGTACTGGTCTTTGGGCACGTTAGGGGCGATGTTGGAACGCAGCGGCACGGCGAAGTCCCTGCGCTTTCCGCGGAAACGCAGCCTCACCACCACGATGCAGGGGCGATTGTGCTTAAGCATGAGCTCGCGGTCGCCATCGACGAGGTCGAAGAAGTCCTGGGAGATGGATACGATCTTCATCGGTTGCGCCCCCCCTTCATACGAAGCGGGGCCCGCATCGCTGCAGGCCCCTACAGGTGGGCGATATTCTACGCCTTGCGGCACCCCGTCGCCCACGGAGGCTAAACGTACACGTAAGCCGTACTCTGAAAGCCGCGGCTTCCGGCAAGTAGTTTATACCACGAAAGGTCGCTTTCGATGCGCATAGCTCGCAAAACAACACTCGCTGGGCCGTCACCCCTGGCCGTTACCCTCCAATCTTCATTGGAGTCAGCAGGTCAATTCATATAGTCATGGGGGTTTATCCTAAAGGGAATCAAATTTATACCCCCATAACTAAGGATTTTTCTATTCCCACTCAATGACTAGAGCCCTGGTGTAATTGGCTGGATCACCGTTCCGGGAACCGGTATCGACCTACCTGTCCGCCAAGCTCCTTCTTCAGCTCCAGCCTAGTATCTGACTCGCGCCGTTATAAGCGAAAACCGAAGAGATGCGTTTTAGCCAAGAAAATAAGGTTAGCCTTATCTTACTGCATGATTCGTGTGTTATAGTTAGATGTCTCTAACTATTTGGGGGCGATAGCAATGCACGAACGCAAGGGCTTCTGGGACAAGAATGCCGGTCGGTACGACCGTTTCATGCGAAAGGACCGGGCGGCGTATGAGAAGATGTATGAGCTGATCAGGCCGGTGGTGAAAGCAAAAACCGTACTGGAGGTTGCCACCGGCACGGGGCTTATCGCAAAGAACATCGTGAATGCGGCGGCGCACATCGAGGCTACAGACGCTTCTGCAGAGATGATCCTTGAAGCAAAGCGGGACAATCAATCCGCAAAGCTGCACTTTTCCGTACAAGATATGTTCCGCCTGCCCTATGCACAGAAGTCCTTCGAAGTGGTGATCGCGTCCAACGCGCTTCACATAGTGCCGCATCCGGAAAAGGCCCTGCAAGAAATCAGGCGGGTGCTGAAGGACGACGGCGCGCTCATCGCGCCAACCTTCACCCACGCGGGGAACTCGGTTCCCGGCAAGGCAAAAGCCTTTTTAATGAGTATGGCGGGATTCCCCCTCCATAGCAGGTGGACAAGCGAGGAATACCTGTGTTTCCTGCGTCAAAACGACTGGTCGGTGCAGAAAAGCGCGGTGCTGAAGGCCTCGTTCCCGTTGACCTATGCGGAATGCACGAAATCGGAGGGGCCAGATGTCGTTCTTTGAAAACACCCGCAAGCCCGTGGGCCTCGGCGGAAAACTTATGGTTGCAATGATGAATCTGGGCCACGGCCCTGTGGCGCGGTGGGGACTTCGATTTCTACGACTTGCGCCAAACGCCAAGGTGCTAGATTGCGGCTGCGGCGGCGGGGCGAACATAAAACGGCTGCTGGAAAAATGCCCGCATGGCGTCGTCAAGGGCATCGACTATTCGCCCGTCAGCGTGGAGAAGACTAGAAAGCTCAACCGAATTGCGATTCAGGAGGGGCGTTGCGCCGTTCTGCAAGGCAGCGCGGCGGATATGGCGTTTGAGGACGCCATGCGGGCATTTTTGCATCCATCCTGCACATGGCGATAGGCATGACGGTCATAGCGGCTGTGCTGGCGGCAATTATGACAGTTTTTATTCACTGAGGAAGAAACCTATGAAATGTAAAATTGAGAAAAACACCGTTCAGGAGACGCTGATCCTCCCGCTGTATTCCCGGAAGCTGTGTACGGAGCTGTACCCGAACCTTTATAGGGATGAAACAGCGGTTCGTCTGCTCGACCAAATCGACTACGACTTTTCAGAGGCAGCGAAAAGCTCCCGCAGCCTGATGCAGCGTTTTGGTGCGCTGGAGGTGGCCATGCGGCAGGGTGATCTTGCTTTCGAGGTACAGGATTACCTGAAAGGCCACCCCAATGCGGCGGTGGTCAATCTGGGCTGCGGACTGGACAACACCGGCAGAACCTGCGACAACGGAAGATGCAAGATTTACAATCTGGACTTCCCGGATGTGATTGCCTTGCGACAGCAGCTACTGCCCGCCGGGGATCGAGAACAAAATATCCCCTGCGACCTGAAAGACACCACATGGTTTAGCAAAATCGATGCCTCCGGCGGGGCGGTGTTCTTTGCCTCCGGGGTGTTCTATTACTTTCTGACCCAGCAGGTCCGGGAACTGGTGCGGGAGATGGCGGACGCTTTCCCCGGCGGTGTGCTGGTCTTTGATGCTGCCAATCGGACAGCAGTAAAGATGATCGCAAAAACATGGCTTAAGACTGCAAAAATCAAGGATGTGGGGGCATATTTTGCGGTTTCGGATGCCGCCAAGGAAATCGGCACGTGGGACAGCCGTCTGCAGGTCACAAGTCGCGGCTATATGCTGGGTTATAACGATTTGAGAGACCCTTCTGTCAGCGGCTTTTTCCGGTTTCTCGCAAGGGTCGGTGACAACGGGATGAAAATGCAAATCGTGAAAATAAGATTTTGAGAGACAAAAATGCAAAAGACGAGCGCTTCTTGCCGCCCAATTGGCAAGAAGCGCTCGTCTTTTCTTAACGCGTTGTATGGCGGAGAGAGCGCAAGTTACGCGAGCGCCCTGCTTGCCAGCTCGGCCGCGCCGAGGATTCCTTGGTCGCCGCCGCAGCCCGGGGCGCAGATGTAGCGCTCCATGTCCTTAAGCTCGGCGGTCTGGATGTAGCCACCCAGATATTCGAGGGTTTTCTTGCGGACGATGCCGTAGAGCTGCTCCTGGTGCATCACGCCGCCGCCGAGGACGATGCGGCGAGGCGAGTACATGAGCACGAGGTTCGCGCACATCTGCCCCAGATAATCCCCCTCGAGCGCCCACACCTCATCGTTGTCCGCGAGCTCGGCCGCGGGCTTTCCCCAGCGCGCGGCAATGGCGGGGCCGGAGGCGAGGCCCTCGAGACAGCTCGCGTGGCTCGGGCAGACGCAGCGTCCCTCCTCGGTGGGACGGGTCCTTACCAGCATGTGGCCGGCCTCGGGGTGCAGCATGCCGTGAAGGAGCCTGCCCGCGCACATGACGCCCGCGCCCACGCCGGTGCCGATGGTCACGTAGACGGCGTCCTCGAGCCCCTTGCAGCAGCCGAAGACCACTTCGCCGAGGCAGGCAACGTTCACGTCCGTGTCGTAGGCCACCGGAATCCCGAGGGCGTCGGCGAACGCGGCGCGAAGACCATGGCCTCGCCACGCGAGCTTGGGCGTCTGGAGGATGGAGCCGTAGCGCTCGTCGTTGGGGTCGACGCAGGTCGGGCCGAAGGCGCCGATACCCAACGCGTCCACATCACGGACGGTGAACCACTCGATCATCTGCGGGACGGTCTCGGCGGGCGTAAGCGTCGGGGTCTCCATACGGTCGAGGACCTCGCCGTCGCCGGACACCACGGCACAGACCATCTTGGTCCCGCCGGCCTCGAGGGCGCCGAGCCTCATTTGCTTTTCGCTCATGTGATCCTCCTTACAAAGGGACGCCCGCAGTCATGGTCAACCGCGGGCGCCCATAACGTTGGCTTGTTTCGAGGCGACCCTACCTGGGCACGCGGTCCTGCCTTGCGGCAAACGGGGCGAGCACGGCGTGCGGCTCGCTTTGGTACCAGTAGGCGACGGTGGAGATGTCGTCCTCGCGCTCGTAGAGCTTGATGTCGTCGTTGCCGAGGTCCTGGAACGTCACGCGCAGGTCCTCCTTGAACGAGATCGGGTCGGGAAGGTGCCACCTGTAGAGGCCGTGCCTGGGCAGCGCGTCGTCGTTGGTCGCGAGCATCGGGTTCGGGTTCGGCTTGCCCGCGCTGAAGCGGTCGCGCGTGGCGTCGCGCGTCGAGCGGTACGGGTAGCCGGCGAACAGCGTGTTGAAGCACTGCGCCTCGGGCAGCGCGTGGGGCGGCCTGTCGAGGAAGGCCCAGGCACCGCCGAAGTAGTCCTCGGCTCCCGTCGAGGTGACCGTGGGGAACTCCTCGTCGCCGTCGAGGAAGAACTTCATCTCGCCCTCGCCCCACCAATAGCGCTCCAGGGCGCACAGGGCCATGTAGGTGCCGACGTAGTAGCCCTTGCCGCGCACGCCGTCGAGCACGGTGTAGTCGACGCCCCTGCGAGTGCTGCGCTCGCGGTTAAAGCGGGCGTGGAAGTACATGGCGTCGTCCGGCACGTCGGTGAGCGCGTAGTTGAACGTGTAGAAGATGTACTTAATGAACCCGGGGTGCTCGCTCGTAAGCGTGACCTTGGCGTGCTTCCTGAAAGGCATCTCGAAGTAGCAGTTCATGCCGCCCGTCGGGTTCACGCAGATGGGCATCGAGTTGACGATGGCGCGCTCACCGAAGCCGTTGCAGAAGAAGTCGCCGACAGGGCACTCGACCGAGGGGGTCTCCTCGTCGTCCCAGTAGAAGCGCAGCACGAGGTCGCGCATGACGAAGCTGCCGGCGGCGGTCTTGTCGGGGACGGTCATCCAGATGTGGCGGATGATGCCGGGGCCCTCGATGTCCGCGAGCGTGATGGTCTCGCCGGACTCAAGGGGCACGCAGCACGAGCCCTTGCGGCCGACGCCGAGGTGGCTGGCCGACATGGCGGCACGGCCCTTCTCGCCCGTGATGTTCTCGGGGGTGATGGCGCGGCTTTCCTCACCGCCGTGCATCCACACATCCTTAAGGAACTCTCTCATCGTCGACCTCCTCTATTCGTCGTCTTCGCACTCGGCGGAACTGGCACCGTTCACGTAGACGATCTGCTGGCGCGCCTCGTCGACGAGGGCGTCGAAGTCGAGTTTCTCGTCGGGGCGCGCGAGCGCGACCGTCATGGCGAGCGGGAGGTTGACACCCGCGATCACGTGGATCCGGTCGGAGGCGAAGCGGGAGAAGCGCTGGTTCACGCTGCCGCCGAGCGCGTCGGTAAGGACGACGACCTCGTCAGTGCCCGAAAGCGCAGCCTCGACCGCCGCGTCGAGCCCCTCGCCGTTGTCGTTCACGTAGGCGCACACGGCGTTGACGGCGTCGCTCTTACCCGTAAGGAACTCGAGGGTGTCCTTGAAGCCCTGGGCGAGAAGGGAATGGCTCGCCACAACTATCTTTCTCATTGATTCACCAATCTCTTGGGTCGAAGCTAGGCGAGGATGCCGGCGGCGGAGGCGACCATCGCGAGGACGATCACCACGAGGATGAGGGCCGTCATGCTCGCGTTCTTCTTGGTAAGAAGGTAATACGCGCTTCCCGTGATGGCGGCGGGGATCATGGCAGGCAGGATCTTGTCGAGCAGCGGCTGAATCTCCATCGAAACGTCGCCGAAGCTGAAGCTAATCGGGCAGGTGACGCCGATGACCGAGGCGATGAGGCAGCCGACCACGGTGAGGCCGAGCACGGAGGCGGCGGCAGTGAGGTTGGGAAGCTTCTCGCTGAAGTCGGTGACGAGCTTCACGCCCTGCTTGTAGCCGAACTCGAGGGCGTGCATGCGGACCCAGAAGATGGCCAGGATGAGCGCGAACCAGATGCCGGCTCCCACGGGGTTGCCCTCGATGGCCATGTAGGCAGCGATGGAGCCCATGATGGTCGGGATCATGGTCATGAGCAGGGAGTCGCCGACGCCGGCGAGCGGTCCCATGGTGCCGATCTTCAGGTCTTGGACGGCGTCCGCCGCCGCTAGGCCGTCGCGTTCCTCCATGGCCACGCAGGCGCCAAGGATGATGGCGGCGAGCCAAGGCTGGGTATTGTAGTAGCGGAAGTGGTTGTTGAGCGCTTGCTTATAGTCCTCGTCGTTCGTGTAGATCTTCCTCAGGACCGGCGAGAGGGCGTAGGCGACTGAGGCGCCCTGCTGGGTCTGGTAGTTGAAGGTGCACACGCTCATGAGCCAGCGCCAGTTCGCGTTGCGCAGATCCTTCTTGGTGACCTTGTAGCCGGAGGGCTTGCCCTCGGCGACGGCGGTGATGTTCTCGTTTTCCATGGTTACTCATCCTCTCCGATGAAGGCGTCTGCGGAAGCGTGAGCGGCGAGCTCGGTGTCCCTCTCGGCACGCTGGTAGAACGCGATCGCGAGGGCAACGCCGACGATGGCGGCGCCGATGATGGGCACGTTCAGGAAGGCCGAGAGGAAGAAGCCGACGAGCAGGTACTGGAAGTACTTGCCGGTGGGCATGTAGCGGAGCAGCATGGCGATACCGATGGCCGGGAGCATCTTGCCGGCGAGGGTGAGGCCGGAGAGGAACCACTGAGGCATGACCTCGAGGAGCCAGTTGACGGCGGGCTGGCCGAGCGTCACGGAGACAAAGACGGGCAGGGCGGCGCACAGGCCGAAGAGCGCGGGGCAGACCCACAGGATGGCGTTCATCTGATTGAACTTACCCTCGTTGCAGAACTTCTGGGACTTCTCGACGACGAAGCCGTTGAGGATCTTGACGATGACGTCGAGCTGGATGCCGAGCATGCCGACCGGCAGGCCGATGGCGAGGCCCGTGTCCGCGCCCAGGGTCACGCCGTAGGCGGTGGCGATGATGGCCATCGTGCCGTAGTCGGGAATCGACGAGCCGCCGAAGCCCGCGACGCCGAGCTGCATGAGCTGGATGGTGCCGCCGATGACGAGGCCGGTCTGCCAGTCGCCCATGACGACGCCGGTGATAAGGCCCCAGAAGACGGCATAGTTGACGAAGATCATCGGGATGCCGTAGTAGTCCACGTGCTTGATGAAGGCCAGCAGGGTCAAAAGGACGACCTGCAGGATAGTGAAGTTGACCATGATCCCTCCTTAGATGAGGTCGGCGACGGAGACGGGCTTGTCGGCGGGCACGAACTGTGCCGTCACCTTGACGCCGCGGGCGATGAGCGCCTTGTAGCTCTGGACGTTCTCGGCGGAGGCATAGGCGCGCTGGGTGAGCTGGACGCCGCCCTCCTTGACGAGCGAGCCGCCGACGATCAGCGACGGGAGCTCGATGCCCGACTCGACCAGGTGAAGGATCGTCTCGGGCTCCTTGGCGATGACAAAGACCTTCTCGCGGTCGTACTTGCCCGCCGCGAAGTTCTTGAGCGCGGTCTGCTCGGAGATGATCGAGACGGCCATGCCCGCGGGGCGCGCCATCCTCATGGTGGACTTCAGGACCTCGTCGCCGGCGACCTTGTCGTCGATGACCATGACTCGGGTCGCGCCCGACACCGGGGCCCACTGCGTCACGATGATGCCGTGAAGCAGGCGATTGTCGATTCGTGCCATAACAACACTCATGTTTGCTCCTATCAAATGAAGTTTTACGTTCGGTACTGCCTCGGCGCTATCCGGATTCGCGCCGGGCAAGGGGTTATCGGATTATTGAGGACGCGCGGTCGGCTTGCGGCGGCGCGGGGAAGGTCACTCGTCGAGCAGGAGGTCCGAGGAGCCGAGGCGCTCTTCTCGCGCCGGGGCGGCGCTCACGCTTATGTAGTCGAAGACATATGCGATCTCGCTTACGGGAACCTCTACGCGATAGCGCGTCGAGATGCTCGAGAAGCTCTGCCTGAAGGACTCGATGAAATCGGCGCGTTCCTCCTCGAAGCGGTCCTGGCCAACGTAGGTCTCAATGGGGTTTCTGGTAACAAGGCGCTCGACGAGACAGCAGAGGTGGACGTAGAGCCCAATGATGGCGTTGCTGCCGATCTTCTCGCCTGTCCTGCGCTGAAGCTCGTGCACGGCGCTCTCGATCTCGTGGAATAGCCGCTCCGGGTCGAGGATGGTGATGGAGCGGATGACGTTCTGCAGCGTCATGTTCGAGAGCAGCTTCTCGTGGAAAGAAGAGAGCTCGGAAGCGTCAAGCCACCTGCCGAACACGGCATCAACCTTAGAGGCGGACGCCGTCGACATGATGTCCTCGAGGGCGACGAAGGGGACGGAGGCGACCCCGGGGTCTCCCGTGCCGATGACGGCGCAGACGCGGTGCTCGGAGAAAACGGCGTCGTTCGACCCGTTCGCGACGAGCTGCTTGAAGGGCCTCGTGAGCAGGCGCGCGCCTATGGTGCGCGGGAGGCTCTGCGAGACGAGCTGGCGTATCCTCTCCGCGTCGTCGACCCCGGACTCGGAGCAGAAGACGATGGCGTCCTCACGGTTGACGCGCTCGATCACCTTGCAGTGCGTCACGCACGCGGCGGTCGCATCGCCAAGAACCTCGGCGATGGACTTGCCGCCGAGCAGCCCGACCCCGATCTCGAGCGCAAGACCGGTAGAGACGTTGTTCACCACGCCGATAGTGGAGTCGGTAACGTTCTCGAGGGCCTTATAGGCCTCCTCCAAGGAGCCCATGTCGACGAGGAACACGACCCCGGTGCAGTAGGAATGGCGGTCGACGAGGCGCTGGAGCGGACCGACGATGTCCTTCAGCTGCTGGTCGTAGGGCATGTCGACAGCCTCGTACACATGCATGCCGAGCATACGGTTCGCCGCGTCGGCGATGCTCGTCGCCGTTGAGTAGCCGTGGGACAAGATGACGCAGAGCGTCCGAAGGGCCTTCGCATCGCGAGACTCCGATGCGACGCACAGCGTCAGAAGCGTCTTCGTGAAGTGATCGAGCGAGATTCCCAGCGCCCCTTCCACGTCTGCGGCGACCTGATCGGAGACACTCGAGGCAAACGGCAATTCGGAGGTCACGGCACCAAGGAGATGGGAGATTTGCTCCGCACAGGCAGACTTTCGCCTAGCCAGGCCGATACCCGGCCACAACTGCAGGCAAATCTCCTGGGCCAGTAGAAAAGCGACCTTCCTCGAAAGCTCGATGCCATAAGAAGAGCCTGCGTCGGCAAGGACCGCGCCCACGACGCGCTCGAAGGCGCGCGACCTCGAGGAGGCGACGCCGTGGTCGAAGATCAAGTGATCCTCAACGCCGCGCACAGCGGAGACAGCTTGCGAGACAAGCTCGGAGACAGAGAGCTCCCCGGCGCAGAATCGCTCATCAAGAGAGCACAGGGCATCGAGCGCCTGCTCGACCGGCCCTGTGCTCTCGGCGGCATCCAGAGACGCGTCAATCAGAACGCCATCGTCGGGCTGTTGATCGATCTGCGCGGAGGAGAGGAGCCCGCTGGGAAGAAGATACGGGCGAACGACGACGTAGTCGCCCTCGCGATTGAGGAACGCTTTGGCGCAGCAGTTCGTCACGCAGGCGCGCAAGCCGGCGATGTTATCGGAAAAGTCCGCGTTCACGAGGCAACGGTATGCGCCGCGGTTGATCTTCACATCAGAACCGATTCGGCACCCCTCGCTGCGCAGGAAGCTCAAGATGAGATCCTCGCGCTCCTCGGGGGTCCGCTCCTTGAGTGAGGGGACGCGGGCACAGATGGGCATTTTGCTGTAGGCCGAGGAAACCTTCAGGTCATCGGCGGAAAGCGTCGTCGAAAGAACGAGGCGAGCGCGCGGCGCATCCTGGGAGGCATCGAGCCCGAGGGCCGTCGCAAGGCAGTGCTCCATCGCAGAGGGAGAGAGTGCCTCGATGCCGTTCACAAAAACCACACCCCCGCGCGATTTCGCGATCGACTCGTCAAGAAGCCCGTTGAACGAGGCGGCGTCCGGGACCCCGGCGCAGTCGATGCGCACATAGGAGGAGTCGCGGGACAGCAAGCCCTGGTTCTTGCCGTACTCGTACACAAGGCGAGAAAGGAAAGACTTACCGACACCCACGCCGCCGCTCAAGAGGATGGGTAGGCCAAACGGAGGGTACTGAACCGCAGCCTTGCACTGCTCGACAACGGAGCTGAGGCTCAGGTCAAAGCCCACGGCACGCGCGAAGTCACGGTGATCGGCGATTCCCGTCGCCTGGATGAGGTCGGCGAGCGAGGCGTACTCGCTTGCAGAGAGCTTTACCTGAAAACGCTTCTGGAACGCGCGGCGATGAAAATAACGGACAGGCCTGCCCGCCACCTTAACCACAAGGCCGGCGCGAACAAGGTCGTTGAGGTACTGGCTCGCCAGGCTCCTGGAGATGATGAGCGTCTCGGCGATGTCGGAGGTGGACAGACGGGCAAGGTCGTCGAGCGAGACGGCAGAGGTGAGGGCCTCGAGATGCTCGAGAATCCTGTCCCTCATGTCGACGGGCTTCTTTGCCAAGCTGTCCTGTGCGGTCTTGTCCATGACTTCTTACCTCCTTGTACAAGGAGTATAAGGGGAACACAGAGAACGGAAGGGGGCGCGTGGGGGAATCAACAGCCCCGAGGAGAAGTTCACCACTTGAGGGGCAGAAAACAACGGCCATTGAACATTCAGGGCCGACGCTCAACACTTCGGCTCGACACTTCGCTTTGGAAAGGGCCCTGCGCGATGGTGCAGCCCTCCATCTCGCAGCACAGGTCGCTGAAGGTCGCGAGGATGCGCTCCTTCTGTTCCGCGGGCGAGACGACTCGGTGGGCAAGGTCCTCTCAAAAGGGGTCGTCCGACGTCGCAAGACCTCGATGACCGACTACCGCCTCGAGCAAGTGGCGGATTACCTCTACACTATCGAACTTGCCTTGGTCAAGTACGAGGCCAAGGAGAACGGTGGGACGTACAACAAGCTCTTCGGAGGTATAGGCTCTTTCAAGAGGAACTGGCTCAAGCAAGCCCGCAGCAAGCGGATATAGCTGGTCTCGCGGTTTCGCAAGGAACGGTCAGTTCTCCTCTGGCGAGGAATCCCGGACGACGTGCTTCGAGCAGCGGAAGCTGAAGCGCAAGCAGAAGCAGCGCGGGCATTGATCGGTGCCGACATGGGCCCAGACGTGAACAGTGCTACGTCCCCTGTTCACGGGGCGCGAAACCGCAAAGGTTGCACAGAGGTTGCAAAATAAGAAGCCCCCGACCTGTTTTCGCAGGTCAGAGGCTTGAAATCAACGAATATCGTTTACTCCCACTCGATGGTCGCGGGCGGCTTGGACGTGATGTCGTAGCACACGCGGTTGGCGCCGGGGACCTCAGCAACGATGCGGCCGGAGATGCGGGCCAGGACGTCGTAAGGCAGTTTGGCCCAGTCGGCGGTCATGGCATCGCTGGACTCGACGGCACGCAGGATGATCGGGCGCTGGTAGGTGCGCTCGTCGCCCATAACGCCCACGGACTTAATGTCGGGCAGAACCGCAAAGTACTGCCAGCAGCTGTGCTCAGAGTTGCGCTCGCCGGTCTGCTCAAACAGACGCTGGTTGTAAGCATCGAGCTCCTCGCGCACGATGGCGTCGGCGTTCTTGAGGATCTCGAGCTTCTCCTTGTCGACCGCACCGATGATGCGGATGGCCAGACCCGGGCCCGGGAAAGGCTGACGGAACACGATGTGACCCGGCAGGCCCAGTGCCAGACCAAGCGCGCGGACCTCGTCCTTAAAGAAGTGATCGAGCGGCTCAATAAGGTCGAAGTGCACGCCCTCGGGGAACGGAATCAGGTTGTGATGGCTCTTGATGGTGGCCGTCTTACCGCCCGTCTTGCGAGCGCCGGACTCGATGATGTCGGGGTAGATGGTGCCCTGAGCCAGGTACTTAACCGGCTTGCCATCGGTCTCGAGCTGCTGCGCCACGGCGAAGAACTCTTTCCAGAACTGCGTACCGATGATGCGACGCTTCTCCTCGGGCTCGGTCACACCGGCCAGAAGCTCGGCATAGCGGTCCTCGGCGTGGACGTGGATAAAGTCGACGTCAAACTGCTTGGTGAAGACCTCCTCCACCTGCTCGGGCTCGCCCTTGCGCAGCAGGCCGTGGTTGATGAACACGCAGGTCATCTGCTTGCCCACGGCGCGGGCGCCCAGCGCAGCCACGACGGAGGAGTCAACGCCGCCGGACAGGGCCAGAATCACGCGGTCGTCGCCGACCTTCTCGCGAAACTCGGCCGTCATGGTCTCGACCAGGTTGTCCATGCTCCAGTTGGGCTCCAGGCCGCAGATCTCAAACAGGAAGTTGCTCAGCAGCTGCTGACCGTACTCGGAGTGCTTGACTTCGGGGTGGAACTGCGTGGTGAAGATTTTGCGCTCGGGGCACTCCATGGCAGCAACCGGGCACACGTCGGTGCTGGCGGTAACGGTAAAGCCCTCGGGCACCTCGGAAACGGCGTCGCGGTGGCTCATCCACACGGTCTGCTCCATAGGCGTGGAGTTAAAGAGCTTGGCGCCGGCCGTGCGCGTGATGGTGGCACGGCCGTACTCGCCCACCTCGGAGTGGCCGACCTTGCCGCCGAGCGTCACGGCCGTGATCTGATGGCCGTAGCAAAAGCCCAGGACGGGAAGGCCCAGGTCAAAGATGGCAGGATCGATGGACGGAGCGTCCTCGGCATACACGGAAGCCGGGCCGCCGGAAAGGATGAGCGCAGAGGCGTTCATCTCGCGAATCTCGTCGGCCGAGATGTCGCAGGGGACGATCTCGGAATACACGTTGAGGTCGCGGACGCGACGGGCAATGAGCTGACCGTACTGCGCACCAAAGTCGAGTACGAGGACCTTTGCGGAAGCCTTTTGATCCATGGTTCCCCCTCTTGTTGGCGGGGAGCCGGTGCCCACCCGCGTGAATGAACGAAAATAACCTCCATAGTGTACACGTTATATGGGGTTTCTCGCCCCTCGCAGCCATCAGCGCACGGCAAACGCACGACCTGGGCCCCTATTTGACGGCAATTGAAGTGTTTTCAAACGTTACAGATGATGTAATACGTTTGAACATTGGACGCCCTGTGCCACAATACTGCCGAACGACTCCGCCTCTGCGGCGGCAAATACGATAGGAATACCAGCATGAAGCGCATCCTTCTCATCGCCACGGGCGGCACCATCGCATCGACCGAGGACGGCAACGGCCTCTCCCCCGCCCTGACCGGTGAGGAGCTCGCCCAGAGCGTCCCCGAGATCTCGGACCTCTGCGAGCTCGACGTGGTACAGCCCATGAACATCGACAGTACCAATATGCGCCCGAGCGACTGGATGCGTATCCGCGACGTCATCGTCGAGGGCTATGCCGACCACGACGGCTTTGTGGTCCTGCACGGCACCGACACCATGAGCTACACCGCGGCGGCGCTTTCCTATCTGATTCAGGACAGCCCCAAGCCCATCGTGCTCACCGGCTCGCAAAAGCCCATGGGCAACCCCTTTACCGACGCCAAGCTCAACCTGTATCAGAGCCTGTTCTACGCGCTCGACGAGCATTCGCACGATGTGTCAATTGTGTTTGGCGGCGTCGCCATTGCCGGCACGCGCGCCCGCAAACAGCGCACCATGAGCTTTAACGCGTTCATTAGCGTCAACTATCCGCCCATTGCCTACATCCGCAACGACCGCATCGTGCGCAACGGGCTCCACGGCACGCATCAGGGCGAAAACCCGGTGCGTTTCTACGACAGTATCGACCCGCGCGTGTTTGTCCTTAAGCTGACGCCCGGCGTGAACCCGGGTATCCTGGGCGCCCTAGCCGATAGCTACGATGCTGTAATTCTTGAGACCTTTGGCATTGGCGGTATTCCCGAGTTTGGCGAGTCCGGCGAGTCGTTCCAAGAGGCAATTTTCCGCTGGGTCGATTCGGGTCGCACCGTCGTTATGACCACGCAGGTCCCCGAAGAGGGCCTCGATCTGGGCGTTTATGAGGTCGGCCGTGCTTACGCCGATCATCCGGGCATTCTGCGCGGCGACGACATGACCACCGAGACGCTCGTGGCCAAGACCATGTGGGCACTCGGCCAGTCACGTGATGCCACCGAAATCCAGCGCCTGTTCTACAGCCAAGTCAACCACGACCGTATCCCGATGGCGTAATTCAGTTGTCGACGGGTATCCCCTATTCGATACCCTCGAGAAGTTCTGACACCGTCATGCCGAGTGCGGGCGCGATCTTAAATAGAACCTTGAGCGTGAAATTTGCCGTTCCATCTTCGATTCGGTCGAGGTAGGGTCGGCTGATTCCTGTCGCCACACAAAAATCAACCTTGGAGATACCAAGGTCCCTGCGTGTCTCTTCGACCCGCCTGCCAAGAATCTGTTTCGCACGTTCGTCCATGCAGCCGAGTTTGAAATGGAGCCGAACATAAACGTAAACTATAGTTTACGTTTTGCCGAATACACAGGAGTTTTCTATGTCGGGTTCTTCGGTCCGCATGTACCGAGCCACGCTTCGCACAAACAGCGCACCGCCCAAGCTCGTCGTCGTTGAAGCAGAATGCCTTTCGCCCGATGAGCGCACAGCATTTGCATTGCTATCAAGTCGCGTCGCCGCCGTTCTGGTCCCTTGCCCGGCGCAAGGTGAACTTGCCATCCAATGCCAAGCGCACAGCTGCCCGCTCAAGCAGGCTGCCGTAATCGCAACCAGCCAACGAGGTCTGCCCCTTCTCCTGGAAGCCGGTATCGCACTTGCCCTTCGCGGCGCCGGATACGAAAACGAGGCCGCCGCCGACATGGTCTTTAAACCACGATCGAGCGGCGGCCTCGCAGCAGCCATTGAATATGCGTGCAGGCTCGTTGCCTAAAAGGACAAGCTAGAAACCAAAGCCAAAGCCCGTTCCAGTAATCGCCGAATACATAAAGTAGACGTTGATTACGTTGAGGAACACGCCCGTGATGCAGCCGTTGCGCAGGTAGCGCTCGCACGCAAGACGTGCCATCACAGCGGAGTCCTCGTTGTTCTTTGCCTGGCGTCCCGCCGTAAAGTACGTCGCCACGCTCAGCAGCAGGTTGAGCACCGGCAGTGCCAGCAACTCGTAGCTCTTGCCCCAGCGCGTCACCTCACCGGCGGCGTTAAACTTCGTTGCCACCTCGGGGCCAATGTTGGGGATAACACACGCTGCAACCACCAGCGGAATCACCGCAAGTACGAGCAGCGCAATACCCATGTAGCCAGCTTTTTTGCCATATTTAAACATATGCGTCGTCCTTACACGTTGAAGCGGAAGTGCACGACGTCGCCATCGGCCATGACATAGTCCTTGCCCTCAATACGCAGCTTGCCGGCGGCCTTGGCGCCCTGCTCGCCGCCGAGCTCGATGTAGTCGTCATAGCCAATGACCTCGGCCTTAATAAAGCCGCGCTCAAAGTCGGTGTGGATGACGCCGGCGGCCTGCGGGGCGGTCGCGCCCTGACGAACCGTCCAGGCCTTGACCTCCATCTCGCCGGCCGTAAAGAACGACTGCAGGCCGAGCAGCTTGTAGGCCGCCTGAGCGAGCACGTCCAGGCCGGGCTGCTCCAGGCCCAGGCTCTCCAGGTAGTCGGCGGCGTCCTCGGGATCGAGCTCGGAAAGCTCGGCCTCGATCTTGGCGCAGATGGGCAGCGGCTTGACGCCATCAATGGGCGCCAGGTCCTCGTTAAGCATATCCTCGTCCACGTTGGCCACATACAGGATGGGCTTCATGGTGAGCAGGAACAGGCCCTTGGCGGCGGCACGCTCCTCGTCAGTCATCTCCATGGATGCGGCGCGCTTGCCCTCGTTGAGCCAGGCAAGCAGGCGCTTGGCCACCTCGAACTTGGGCATGAGCTCCTTGTCGCGCTTGGCCTCCTTCTCGAGCTTGGGCAGCTGCTTCTCGAGCGTGCCCATGTCGGCCAGGATGAGCTCGGTCATGATGGTATCGGCGTCACCGGCGGGGTCGACGAACTCGCCCGTGCGGCCCACCTCACGCATGACGTTGGGGTCCTTAAAGTAGCGCACGACCTCGCAGATAGCGTCGGTCTCTCGAATGTTGGCCAAGAACTGGTTGCCCAGACCCTCGCCCTCGTTAGCGCCCTTCACCAGACCTGCGATGTCGACAAACTCGACCGTAGCCGGCACAATGCGACCCGGGTTAACGATGTCGGCGAGCTTTTGCAGGCGGCTATCGGGCACATCGACGATGCCCACGTTAGGGTCGATCGTGGCAAACGGGTAGTTGGCGGCAAGGCCGGTCTTTTTGGTAAGCGCGGTGAACAGCGTCGACTTGCCCACGTTGGGCAGGCCCACGATACCGATGGAAAGGGACACGACAGCTCCTTTTGGTACAGGTACTTCAAACTTCATAAGTATAGCGCCGCCGCAGCATCCGGGCGAATCCGGACACCACGACGGCGCAAATGAAGCAGAGATGCGTGAGGGTTCGAGACAGCAGTCCTTACTTAAGCTCAGGCCAGAAATCCTTGTTGGCCTCGATGAGCTCGTCCAGGATCTGCTTGGCAACGCTTGCCGAAGGAATGGTCTTGGAGAGCGTGAGCGCCTGCCAGAGCTTCTGATAGCTGCCCTCGACCCAAGCCTGGACAACGAGCTTCTCGACGGAAACCTGCTGCTCCATCAGGCCCTTCTGGAACTGCGGGATCGGGCCCTGGCAGATCTTCTCAAAGCCGTTGGAGCCAACGATGCAAGGCACCTCGACCATGGCCGTCGGGTCGAAGTTGGGCACAGCACCATCGTTGGGGACAATCAGCAGGAAGCGCTCGAGCGTGTTCTCGGCCAGCGCGCAGGCAAGGTCGACGATGTAGTTGGCGTGTACGTCGGGCTCAAAGCCGCCGTCCTTGGCAGTACCCTTGGCGATGATGTCGCGGCAAGCGCCAAAGACCTTCTTCTCGCGGCCGTCCATAACCTCATTGGCGCGAGTGTAGTTGGGGTCAGACGTCTCGACGACATAGTCCGGGTACAGGTAGTACTTGAGGTAGGTGTTGGGAATCGTCTCGGGATCGACAGCATAGACATCCTTGGCCTTGCCGAAGGTGTGAATCCAGCTCTCCTCGACATGCTGCTCCTTACCGGCCTCGTGCTCGATGCCGTCCAGGTAGCCGTTCTTAGCCATGTGCTCCTTAATCTGCGGCATGAGGTCGTTGCCGTCCTTGTCGTAGATCTTGCTCCACCAACCAAAGTGGTTGAGGCCGTAGTAGCTATACTGCAGCTCGCGACGATCCTTGATGCCGCACATACGGCTCATCTTATCCATAAGGTCGATAGGCATGTCGCAGATGTTGATGATGCGGCTGTTGGGGCGCAGCACGCGGCAGGCCTCGGCGACGATGGCCGCGGGGTTGGAGTAGTTGAGCATCCAGGCGTTGGGGCTGTACTTCTCCATGTAGTCGAGGATCTCGATGACACCACCGATGGAGCGCATGCCGTAGGCGATACCGCCGGCACCGCAGGTCTCTTGACCAACGCAGCCGTACTTGAGAGGAATCTTCTCGTCGAGCTCACGCATGGCGTACAGGCCGACGCGGATGTGAGCAAGGACGAAATCGGTCCCGGTGAATGCGGTCTCGGGGTCGGTGGTGTAGCTAAACTCAACCTCGGGGGCGTTCTCGTGGAAGTAGATCTCGCAGGCCTTGGCCACGGTCTCCTGGCGCTCGGCGTTGTTGTCGTAGAAGGTCACCTTGTTGACCGGGAAGCGGTCGCGCTCCTCAAGCAGCATCAGAGCGATGCCCGGGGTGAAGGTAGAGCCACCGCCGGCAATGGTCACGGCATAGTTTTTCTTGGACATGATGTCCTCCTCATTCTGGCCGCTTGCTCAATCCATCCCCGTACGCGGCCTGCACGGTTTGGAATTGTTACCTAGAAGTGGAGTTTTTTATCTCTAGAATCGGCCTTGCGGTGCATACCGGCTCTGCAAGGCCGATTGTTTCGATGGACGATGGTTTACAGAAGACTCTCGAACTTCAGAAGACTCTCGAACTTCTCGCGAACCTGCGGGACGGTAAGGCCGATGATGACCTGGATTGACTGACCTTGGACCACCAAGCCATGCGTACCGATCGCCTTGAAGGAAGCCTCGGGTGCAACGACGCCCTTGTCCTTGACGTTAACGCGCAGACGGGTAGCGCAGTTAGTTACATCGATGATGTTATCCGCGCCACCGAGCAGATCGAGGATGTTCTCGGCAAGCACCAAGCGCTCGTCATCTTTACTCTGGGCGACCGATTTGCCAGCAGCACCGCCCTGCTTTTGCTTGTAGTCGGCCTTGGACTTGAGCTCGACCTCAACATCGTCATCCTCGCGACCGGGGGTCTTAAAGTCGAACTTGACGATCAGGAAACGGAAGACCACGACCCAAAGAGCGGTAAAGCACAGACCGACAAGGATGGAGATGGCGTACTGCAGACCGTGTGCGGCCCAAAGGGGCAGCCAGTCCCACGAGAGCATCGAGACGATGCCGCCGTCGAAGATGCCCACGACGCCAAGGAGGTTTTGAGCCATGCAGCCGAGCGCTCCGAGCACGCAGTGGACGACGAACAGGCCGGGCGCGATGAACAGGAAGGTGAAGTCAAGCGGCTCGGTGATACCGCAAAGCATAGCGGTAAGGGTGACCGGGATCAGCAGAGCCTTGACGCGCTGCTTGCGCTCGGGTTTGGCGGTCATATAAAACGCAATGGCGACGCCAAGCGAGCCGAAGACCTTAGTCCAACCAGGGCAGGTATAGGCAGCCCAGGGTGCGGCATCCTTAAGAGCAATGCTCGGATCGGCAGCCAGTTGGGGCAGGATGTTGGCCCAAGCAGCAAAGATGCCGCCGTTGACCGCCGCGTTGTCGTAATAGAACGGCGTATAGATAAAGTGGTGCAGGCCTGTAGGGATCAGCACGCGCTCGAAGAAAGCAAAGACACCCACGCCAAACGTACCGGCGGAAAGGATGAATCCCTGGAAGGCGGAGATAGCAGCCTGAACATGCGGCCACACCAGGCAGGCGATAAGAGCGACCGGAACCATAACGAAGAAACCGATCATATAGATGAACACAGAGCCCGAGAACACGCCCAGCCACTCAGGAAGTTCGGTGTCGAAGAACTTGTTATGCAGCATCGTGGCGATACCAGAGATAATGAGCGCGCCCATGATGCCCATATCAAGCGTTTTGATGCTTGCGATAGTGGCAAGACCAGTACCGCTGCCCGCCTCGACAGAGTAGTCGACCCCAAAGACAGGGCCCCACTGCCCCAAGATTGTGCTTACAAAGTAGTTGAAGGTAAGGTAGATGGCCAAAGCCTCCATGCAGCAGCGAGCGTTCTGCTTGTTCGCGAGCGAGATTGGCAACGCTACGCAAAACAGCAACGGCATCTGGTTAAAGAGCGTCCAACCACCCTGGAGCAGCACATTCCAGCAATCAAACCAAAGATGGCCCGCAGTGGCCATCTCGCCAAAGATCGCCTCGGTGGTAAACAACGTACCCAGGCCGACGACGATTCCGGAAAATGCGAAAAGAATTGCAGGCGTGTACATTGCACCGCCGAAACGTTGTATCTTTTGCATCATGACGGGGAATCCCCCTCTCTTCATTCGGAGCGACTGCGGTTTTGGCTTCACTCGAGACCGCAGACGCGCCGTTTGCGTGTACCTCGTGCAATAGGACGGGTGGGCCCGCTTCCCTGACTTCTTGCGCTTCTATTTTTATCATATCACTTATCTAGACAAGTTAGCATAAATACAACGGTCGGTAAACGGTTGATTATTGGCCGTAAACGGTATATGTCCAGTATTTCGCCTGTTAAATCTGACATAGCTGATGGCTGCATTTCATTTTTCTTTTCTACTTGTCTAGATGTGCTTGTCTATATCTATAGACATGCCTATACTTCATTACAACATTCACCGCCACGTTAAGGAGTCACCATGAAAAGCGCGGTCTTCTATGGAAAGCACGACCTCAGAGTCGAGGAATCGGCAAAGCCGGCCGTGGGCAGGCGCGACGTTCTGATCAACGTCAAAGCTTGCGGCGTCTGCGGTACCGACGTTCATATCTATGAAGGCGACAAGGGTGCGGCCGACGTTACCCCGCCCACGATCCTTGGTCATGAGTTTGCGGGCGTTGTCGAGGCCGTGGGCAGCGATGTCACCGGCTTTAAACCGGGCGATCGCGTGTGCATCGACCCAAACCATCCCTGCGGCTGCTGCGAACCCTGCCGCGACGGAATCAACCACTACTGCGAGCATATGACCGGTTACGGCACCACCGTTAACGGCGGCTTTGCCGAGTACTGCTCCGTCGATATGCAGCAAGTCTACAAGTTGGGCGATCACACCAGCTTCGAGCAGGGCGCCATGACCGAGCCCGTCGCCTGCTGCCTGCACGGCATCGATATGTGCAACATCAAGCCCGGCAGCACAGTTGTCGTTATCGGCGGTGGCATGATCGGTCTGCTCATGATGCAGCTTGCTAAAAACGCCGGCGCCACCAAGGTTGTCTTGCTCGAGCCTGTCGAAGGCAAGCGCGAGGTTGCGCTCAAACTCGGCGCCGACCTGGCAATTGATTCCATCCACGAGGACGTCCCGGCCCGCCTGAAGCAGGAGGGCGTCGGCAACGTCGATGTCGTTATCGAGTGTGTTGGCAAGCCCGTCACCATCGAGCAGGCCATCCAGATCGCCGGCCACAAGGCTACGGTCATGATGTTCGGCCTCACCAAGCCCGATGAGACAATCACCGTCAAGCCCTTCGAGGTCTTCCAGAAGGAGCTTGTGCTTACTTCGTCCTACATTAACCCTTATACGCAGCGTCGTGCGCTCGAGCTCATCGACTCTGGCAGGCTCGACGTATCCTCGATGGTCGCAAAGGTAGCCTCCCTCGACGAACTCGGCGCCATCCTGTCAGACCCGGCCCTGCGTGCCATGGGTAAATATATAATCGACCCAAGCAAGTAAATCGATCGACACCCGCGCGAGCGGTCCTCATCCACCACTCGCGCACCCAGCTCTAGGAGACCGTCATGGCGCGAGCCATCTTCCAAACTATTTATGACAACGTGAAGCAGTCGATTGACGACGGCACATACGCCTATCAGAGCTATCTGCCTTCGGAGACTGAGCTCACGCAGCTGTTTGACTGTTCGCGCATGACGGTCCGTCGCGCCATCTCGATGCTTGCGGCAGATGGTTACGTGCTCCCCCAGCAAGGCAAAGGCATGCGCGTCATTCGCAACATCAGTGACGAGAAGAGTCGTGGTGGCGGCGGACTCGAGACCTTTAAGGAAATCGCGGTCAACCGAGGCTTTGAGCTCAAGACTGTCACCACCGTCTTTGAGCTCCTCATCTGTAGCAAGGCGCTCTCCAAGATTACCGGGTTTCCCGAAGGCTGTGAGCTCACACGCGCCAAACGCATCCGTTATGCAGACGGACAAGCCGTGTGCTCCGACGACTCCTATTACCTAAGCTCACAAGTACCGGGGCTGACACCCGAGATTGTCAACGACTCGATCTATCGTTACCTCGAAGAAGATCTTGGCATTAAGATTGCCACGGGCAAACGCGATGTAACGATTGAGCACCCCACGCCCGAGGATACGCGCGTGCTCGATCTCGACGACTTTAACGCACTCGCCGTTATACGCGGGCAGACCTACAACGCCGACGGCATCCTTATGGAATACACCGAGACCAAACAGGTCCCCGGGTTCTTTTTGCTCCATGAAACCGTGACGCGCAACGGTACCGGTCGAACCGGCCACCAAAGCAGCATGAACTAACCATTTATTAGTTGCGGTGGAATAGTTCCTAGAATGGCCAGCTTAAGGGCAAAAACAGGAACTATTCCACCGCAACTTTTTTGGCCGGTGGGGCAGTACCTGTCCCACCGGCCATCATTTACGCTCTTTTAACTAGTCCGCGAGCTTTTCCACCTGGTCGAGCATCTTGTCCAGCTTGGCCTTTGCCTCGGCCTTGACCTTCTCAGCTTCTTCGTGAGCCTTCGCCTTCTGGGCGGCCTTTTCCTCGGCTTCGGGATCGACGACGACCAGATTGGACGCGTCATGCTCAACCAACTTGAGCGCATGCTCGGGGCACACCTTGACGCAGGCACCGCAGCCCAAACAATACGTGGACTCCAACGCAAAGCGGCCGCTTCCCACCAAATCGCAGGCGAACGTGGGGCATACATTGACGCACTCGCCGCACGACGTGCACTTTTCAAAATCGCACTCCGGCGTGCTCACCTGCATATTCTGGGCAAGCTCGGGATGGTTCTGCAGTGTCGAGAGCACCAGCTGCCGCCCATGGGTGAGCGAACGGCGACGCTTGGTCGTCGTGGTGCCGCACATGGTGTTGAGCGTGCGCTCCAGCTGGGTAATCTGATGGCGATGGGCCTTGAGCTTTTGCGTCACCGAGGCCAGCGCCGCCGTCGCCGGGTTGAGCTTGGTCACCGTTAGGCCCGTGGTGCGGGCAATCTTTTCCATGTACTCCTTGCGCTCGTACTCGCGGCGCTTATGGCACTTGAGGCTCTTGGGGTCGACCTCTAGGCCCATACCCGTGCCAGACCACTCTTCGGCCTTCGCAATCGCCTCGCCAAGAATGTCCTCACCGCCGGTGTTGCGGCATTTATCGCACACGCCCAACGGCAGGTACACACTCACGTTGGGATAGTCGGCCAGTACCGAGAACCAGGTCTCTGCCGTAATATCGCCCACGCAGGCAACGACGACCTCGTTTTCACGCGGCATGCGTTTGAGGGCACGCGTGCAGGTAACGTAGGCGGTCTCGTGGCTCGTAGCCGCCGAGACAATGTCGTCGTAGACGTTTTTGGGTGCAAGGCG
>CABQWP010000021.1 GCA_902467875.1 uncultured Collinsella sp.
GGCCGCGTGCAAGATGGCGTGCGGCCCCATTTGGGGCGGCACGTTTTGTTTGAGGCGGCACGTTTTTGTTTGGACGGGCGTTTGCCGTGTGCGTTACTCGAAATAATGGAACTTGTTGGTTGAGAAGGCGAATGTTACGACGAAGCCTTCGCCCGGCTCCGATGCCGCGGTGACGTCGATGCCCATCTTGGAGCACAGGCGCGCCACCAGGTAGAGGCCGATGCCCGTTGCGCGCTTGGTGGTGCGGCCGTTGTCGCCGGTAAAGCCCTTCTCGAACACGCGCGGCAGGTCTGCCGCACACACGCCGCAGCCGTTGTCCGCGACGGTAAGCTCGATGCGCTCGCTCGCCAGACCCTCGTCCAGCAACGCACCCGAAAACACGATCTTTGCGCCGTCCTCACGCGCATATTTAATGCTGTTCTGAATGAGCTGGCCCAGAATAAACTCGAGCCATTTCTCGTCGGTAAAGACCTCAAAGTCGAGGTTCTCGCACACCGGCGCCACGTGCGCCGCGATGAGCTCGCGCGCGTTGGCCTTAATCGCGCCCGTCACCAAGGTCTTGATGCTCCAACGGCGAATCAGATAGTCGCGCTCCACGACTTCCGAGCGCGCATAGTAGAGCGCTTGGTCGATATAGCGCTCCACGCGAGCCAGCTCACGGCCCAGGTCATCCACACGCGACAGGTCGTCTTCGCTGCCGTCCAGGTTTTCCAAAATCAGGTGAGCCGCCGCCAAGGGCAGCTTGGCCTCGTGAACCCAACTCTCAATATTGTCGCGATAGTCATCGGTCTGACGCCGGCCTTCGGCAACCTCGTCGCAGGCAGCTTTGCCCACCCGGCGCAAGACCTCGTACTCGAGCTCGCCCTCAGCATAGGTCGGGCATTGCACCATCTCCTGCACCCATGCGGGACTCTCGAGCTCCTCTGCCGCACGCTCCAGCTGGCGCAGAAAACGACGACGACGCGCGTACTCGATCACGATGCCGAGCATACCGAAGATAAAGGACACGCCAACCGCCACGACCACGATAGAAACGGGTGCGCCGGCGACCGTCAGCACAAAGCAGCTCAGCAGCACGCCGCACGTCCACACGGCGACGGGAAGCAGCGCGTCTTTAAAGAACTTGGCAAACGACATAGCCGGCCCCTAGACCGAATAGCCCTGGCCGCGATGCGTCGTCAAATACCCCTTGATGCCGATTTTTTCGAGCGTGGTGCGCAGGCGGTTGATGTTGACGGTGAGCGTGTTGTCGTCCACGAAGGCGTCGGAGTCCCACAGGTCCTGCATGATGGCCGAGCGCGAAACGATCTTGCCCGCGCGGCTCAGAAGCAGCGAGAGGATACGCAGCTCGTTTTTGGTGAGCTCGGTGCTGGTGCCCGTTTGCGTGTTGATGACCATGGAGCGTGCGAGGTCGAGCTCCAGTCCCTTGTGGACGAGCGTGCTGCGCTCGCCCGCCGACGCGGTGCGACGCAGCAAGGCATTGATGCGCGCCACGAGCACACGGGCGCTGTAGGGCTTGGGAACAAAGTCGTCCGCGCCGAGCGTCATGGCCATGACCTCGTCGATCTCGGTCGCGCGCGACGTGAGGACGATGATGGGAACCTCGGATTCGCGGCGAACCTCGTGGCAGATATGCTGGCCGTCCTTGACGGGAAGCGTGAGGTCGAGCAGCACCAGGTCGGGCGCGGCGGCGAGAATATCGCGCGAGACATGCTCAAACGATTCGCAGGCCTCAACCTCAAAACCGGCACGGGCAAGGATATCGGCAAGCTCACGACGAATGGGCTCGTCGTCCTCAACGACATAGATCAGCGCCATGGATTCCGCTCCCCTCTTGGTTGTCTTGCCACCATTATGGCTGCGAAACTGCAGGTGCGCGCCACGCACGTCGCCAAGGTGACAGAACTGTTCGCGAGTGGCAGAGGCTTGCCTCTCGCTCGCGACGAGCACGGGAATTAAATGAGTTTTTAATCCCCGTCCCAGAAACATCATTTAGCGGCGGGCGCGAAGCTTTTCGTAGCCGTCGGCGAAGAAGGCGACCGTGGCGGCGTCGGCCTCGGCGGCGTCCGTCTCGGTTGCGGGAACCACGCCGTGCTCGTCGCTCACCAGGAACAGGGCACCCTTGAGCTGCGCGGGAATGTCTACGCGCGTGACCGGGATGCCCTTGGTCTGGGCCAGCTGTTCGATGAGCGTCGCCGTGCCGCACAGGCACTCGTCCGCCGGCGCCACAAAGGCAAGCTCGCCGTTGTTGACGGCAGCGAGCAGCTCGGGCGCCACGCCGGTCTCGTCGGCTTCGGAGCGAGCCTCGGCAGAACGGGCACGCAGCGCCTTGGCCGACGTGTCGGCCAGCGGCTCGTACTCCCCCACCGTCATGGCGGCATTGCCGTTAACGTCGATCACCAGCATGAGCACACCGTCACGGGCGGTGTAGTCGCCCTCGGCAAGTGACCACTCGACGTGCTGCTTGGCCCAACTAAGCATGTTATGGGTAAGTGGCTCGCCCTGCACCAGACGCTCGGACAGCGCGCGGATGTGACGGTTGAGCATGGGCACCTTTTTGTTGGACATGCGCCAACGGCAGATGAGCGCGGGCTTGTCGAGCGTGAACTTCTCGACCGCCTCCTGATTGGCGCAAAAGTCCTCGTACGCACGCTGATCCTCGGCATTGCCAAACAGTTCGGCATCATCAATCTGGGGCATGGTTATACCTTTCGTGTTAGTCATTCCGTCCTCTTATACCAAAAAGACGGCCCTCCAAACGGAGCAGCCGTCTTTTGCAGAGATTATTTTGTCCCAGGGCGGAACTTAGTGGCGGAAGTGGCGGGCGCCCGTAAAGACCATCGCAATGCCGTGCTCGTTGCAGGCCTGGATGCTCTCGTCGTCGCGCTTGGAGCCGCCGGGCTGAATGATGCAGGTCACGCCGTGCTCGGCAAGCACGTCGACGTTGTCGCGGAACGGGAAGAATGCATCGCTTGCGCAGGCAAAGCCGCCCTTCTCCACGCCCTCGCGCTCGCAGAAGTCCTCGGCACGCTCGCAGGCCAGCAGCGCAGAATCCACGCGGTTGGGCTGACCGGGGCCCATGCCAATGCCGGCCTTGCCCTTGGAGACCAGGATGGCGTTGGACTTAACGCCCTTGCAGACCTTCCAGGCAAACTCGAGCTCGGCCATCTCGGCGTCAGTGGGCTTGCGGTCGGTGGGGAACGTAAAGGTCGCGGGATCCTCGGTCACGTGGTCGACTTCCTGCACCAGCATGCCACCGTCGACGGAGCGCAGCTCCACCTGGGCGCCGTGGTCCACGCCGCCGGTAGCCAGCACGCGCAGGTTGGGGCGCTTGGCCATGCGCTCGAGCGCCTCGTCGGTGTAGCTCGGGGCGATGATGACCTCGACGAACTGCTTGTTCTGATCGGCGAAGTGCTCAACCAGCTCAAAGGGAACCTCGCGGTTGCAGGCGATGATGCCGCCAAAGGCGCTCTTGGGATCGCAGGCGAAGGCGCGGTCGTAGGCGGCCGTGATGTCCTCGGCAACGGCGGAACCGCAGGGGTTCTGGTGCTTGAGGATCACGCAGGCCGGCTCGTCGAACTCGCGGACCAGGTTCCAGGCGGCGTCGGCATCCAGATAGTTGTTGTAGCTGAGCGGCTTGCCCTGGATCTGCTCGGAGCCCACGAGCGGGAACTGCGAGCTCGCGGTGTTCTCGCAGCCCTCGGCAAAGCGGTAGACTGTAGCCTTCTGCTGAGGATTCTCGCCATAGCGCAGGTCGTCGACCTTCTCCAGCGAGATCTCGAGCTTGGCAGAGGTGTCCGCCACGTCGCTTGCCTGGGCGGCAAGCCAACGGGAGATAGCCGTGTCGTAGGCGGCGGTGGTCTGGTAGACCTTCACCTGCAGGCGACGACGAGTGGAAAGCGTGGTACAGCCGCCGGTCTCGTGCATCTCGGCCAGGACGGCATCATAGTCGGCCGGGTCGGAGATGACGGTAACGCTCGCGGCGTTCTTGGCGGCAGAGCGCAGCATGGAGGGACCACCGATGTCGATGTGCTCGATGGCATCCGCGAAGGTAACCTCGGGGTTGGCGACGGTCTTCTCGAACTCGTACAGGTTGACGACGACCAGGTCGATCAGCTTAATGCCGTGCTGAGCGGCCTCCTGCATGTGCTGCTCGGAATCGCGACGGGCAAGCAGCGCGCCGTGAACCTTGGGATGCAGCGTCTTGACGCGGCCGTCCATCATCTCGGGATAGCCCGTGAACTCCTCGATGGGGGTTACGGGAACGCCCGCGTCCTCGATGGCACGAGCCGTGCCGCCCGTAGAGATGATCTCGACGCCAAAGTCGTCAACCAGCGTCCGTGCGAAATCGACGACGCCCGTCTTATCGGTAACCGAGATCAACGCGCGTGCGATCTTCACATCAGATCCCATGCAGTCCTCCTGTCTGGTACGCCGCCGTGCTCTGTGAGTCGGTGATACGTCGATCTGCAGCGCTCGCGCAGCGGCATTGAAAATACTGATTCAATGTAGCGCATCGAGCGCGACGATGCACCCCGCAACGGGCGCATGTGCAGAAAAAGTTTGCGAGCGGAGGGGATGGGCACAGCACCGGGCACGGTGAGTTCATGGAACACAGGGGCACCATAATTCGATGCCAATGGCGTGGTAGAACTGTGCTCGATATGCATCCGCAAAAGAAAGAGGCACCATGGTCTCGCGGGTTCTCTACCGACCGTTTGATACCGAAGACTTCGACGCCATCGCGCTGATTCTGCAGCAGCTTTGGCATAACAATTCGGATAACGATGAGTACAACCGCCTTGAGGCCGCGTGCGACCTCGCCTATTGCCTTTCGTCGTCGACGTTTTCACAGGTTGCCGTAATCGACGGTCAGGCGCGTGGCATTTCGCTCGCGCGTGCGGGACAGAGCTCCGGCGCCACTATCAACGAGCATTGGATGGATACCGAACGCGCGCTGCTATCGCAGATGCGTGAGCTGGAGCCCGATGCCTGCGCCGAGTACCTCTCGTTTGTGCGCGCAACCATCCGGACCAACAACCGCCTGCTCGAGAGCAGCCCGTTGCCGCACGACAACGAGGTCACGCTGCTTGCCGTGGATCGCGATGTCCATGGCCTGGGCGTTGGCACGGTTCTGCTCGATGCCGCGGTCTCGCACCTGTCCTCACTTGGAGCGACGAGGGCGCACCTGTACACCGACTCCAACTGCTCGTGGAAGTTCTACGAGCTGCACGGCTTTAAGCGCACGGCCACGCACCGCGCTAACCGCGAAGAGCGCCGTCACGACATGCCGCGCGAAAGCTTCCTCTACGAACTCGACCTAACAGCCTAAACCTGGCAGCCATACCTAGTCATTTAGGAACGTCCCCAGTGACTAGTCGTTGGGGACAGTCTTCGTAGGTAGCGCATAAAAATGGGATGGATCCGTCGGCAGTCGCCGGAGAAGATCCATCCCAAAAATCAGAACTCGCTAGAACGTTCCGCCGCCGCCTCCGCCGACGCCGCCGCCTCCGCCGCCCGAGAAGCCACCGCCTCCGCCGCCGCTCGAGCTATCGGAACTCGACGCCAGCTCACGGATGGTCTCGTGATACACGTCATCGAATGAATCGAGCGGGGACTCGGTACCGTAATGATGGTAGTACCACCAGTAGCAGGGGTAGTTGTCGTAGAAATCGTCGCTGTTGCGCAGGTCCGCAGGCACGGCCTCGGCCAGCTGTCGCAGCACTTCTTTCGAAACGCCCAGGGCAACGCCCATCACCAGCAGCTTGTTCCACAGCACCAGATCGCCCGGGACGGCTTCCTTTAGACGAGTGAAGTCCTCGAGCCAATGCTTAAGTGCCTTGCAGCGAGCCGCCACCTCGGCGCCCTCCGGCGTAAAGCGGCGGAACGTAAGGCCCACGCCGATACCCACCAGCACAATCGGCACCGAGATAACCGCGGCGGTAATGTTCGCCTGTGCGCCATCGGTAAAGAAAATGGATCCCACGGGAACAAAAGCAATCAGGATACCAAGAACCAGGCAAAACACCATTGCAACAATGCCGTCCGAGGCAACGTACTCGCTATCGGCCAGCTTGCCCTTAACGGTGTTCTGATAGTCCTCGAGCTTATCACCCACGGGTGTAGCGTGCTGCTTGACGTAGTGCTGCAGCTCGTCGAACGTGCGCGAACGGTCACCGTTCTCGTCAGGCTTAGCACCGGCAAAGAAGACCTTGAGCACCATGTGGTCAATGCCCTTGGCCGACTTCCAGCCCGCATCACTCACCGTCACGCGATACGTCTGCTCTTCCTTTTCACGCCCCAACAGACCCTTCTTGGCCTTGGTCACGGTCGCCTGCTCCAGCTTGATCACACGGTCGTCAGTGAGCTTCATGAGCGTGGCGATATATGCCTGATCGGGCACCTCGTTCCAGCTCATGAGGGCCGAAAGCACGGCGGGGTGGTCGGCCGAAGGCACATCGCGGAAATATTCGTCCTGGAAAAGCGGCTTGGGCTTGCGCTTGCGCAGCTTGAGCATAACGATTGTGCCGGTAAAGGCCACCGCCGCAACAACACTTAGCACGGCAAGTGCATTGGCAATCATGCGAGCGTGAGCGCGGCGGGCGTTAGCTTCGTCGGCCCATTCCTTCTCTTCGCTCAGGATCGTTGACATGCGCTCTTCGCCCGAGGCGGCAAGCTGCGGCACCCAGTCGCTGGGGAAGGCGATGCGTGCCTCGGCGAATTCGCCCTGATGCACGCAGGGAATGGTATAGGTGACCATGGGCTCGCCCTCATCGAGCGACACGTCGCCCGTCAGCGGACCGTGGCCCCATGCGCGGAAGTTATCGCCCTTGACGGCCGCCGTCCCGGCAGCGGCATTTGCGAAGCGCACTTCCATCTCGACGTCATCGGAATCCGCAGACCAGCCGTCGCCCACAAACTTCCAGTAGAGCTCGGCGGTATCGGCCCAGTTCATAACCGCACCGGTCATGGTGTAGCTCACGTAGTAGATTGCGCTGTCGCCGCTCTCGTGAGGGCTGAACACCTTAATCCTTACGCCGTCACCGGTCTGCTCGACCGTGTAGACGCCAGAGTCGCCCTTGTTCGCGCTATCGACTTTGTTAAACGCGGTGTCCTCTTCCTCGACACTCAGCACGTCGACGCCCGCCGTGCCGCCCTGCTGGTTGGAGCCCGTATTGATCTCCCAAAACACGCCGTTGATGTCGTCGTCGAAATCAAACTGGCGTCCCTCGACAACACTCAGCGAGCCATCGGCCTCGACCGTGGCACCGATATAGGTTTGGGTCATGGAGTAGCCGTCGGCGTGCGCGGCGACAGGCAGCAGCAACAACGCAAGCGTGACGAGCACGCAGACGGAAGCGAATCGCGCAAACAGGTGGCGCTGCCGGCTGACTTTGGCGGCGAGGGTGTTCATGGGCACATCCTTTGTCTGTAAAACCAACAGCGCCATTGTCCCACGTTTGCGGGTACGCATGACGAACATCTAGGCGACCGGAGCGCCAAACGGGATGAAAGTCACACCCGCGGCCGGCACCTGGGGACGTTCCTTATCTGCCGGCAATCTGGGACACTCCTTGGCATAGCCCGCTCCGGCCATAGATACCACTTCATAGCTCCGTCACAGGTGTAGCGGCTTTGTGTTGCCGCGACGCGCACTGGTTGAGTCCGCGAGCAAGGGGCATAAAGCAGTTGAGCGAAAACGGTTTGCCCCTTTGCCGTTCGCTCGAGGATCATGTCCCCCTTTTCCGCGGAAACCCCGGCAGTTGCGAAGAGCTGCCGGGGTTTCTGTCGTTTGAGAGGTTGGGCTGGCGGGCGACGATCGAGCTGTCGGGCCGGTGGTCCGGCACGCGCAACGCGCGGCCTCGGCAACTTGCAGGCCACGGCAGCGTCTCCCCCACCGCGCCCCGCGCTATACTCGTCCGCATGGATATCAACGCACGCAACATAGCAACGCCCACTGTGGCCACGTCGACGGCGCCCAACAGCAAGCTCGCCTCCGCCCCCACCCCCGTCGTGGGCCGCTTTGCCCCGTCGCCCTCGGGCCGCATGCACTTGGGCAACGTGTTCAGCTGCCTGTGCTCGTGGCTTTCGGCCCGCAGCCAGGGCGGCAGCATCGTGCTGCGCATCGAGGACCTGGACGATCGCTGCAAGCGCCCGGAACTTGCCACTCAATTGATTGACGACCTGGCCTGGCTGGGACTGGAGTGGGACGAAGGCCCCTACTACCAGCACGATCGCCTGGATCTGTACGAGGACGCCCTGCGTCAGCTGCAAGACGCCGGCCTCACCTATCCCTGTTTTTGCACGCGTGCCGAACTCCACGCCGCGAGCGCGCCGCACGCCAGCGACGGCACGCCCATCTACCGCGGCGCCTGCCGAGACCTTTCTGCCGAGGAGGTTGCCCGCCGCAGCGCTCTGCGCGCTCCGGCCACGCGCCTGCGCGTACCCGCCGTCGACGACCTCGCAAACGATGTGATCGAATTCGTGGACCGCACGTATGGAGCCCAATGCGAAGCACTCGCCACCGAATGCGGCGACTTTTTGGTGCGCCGCAGCGACGGCGTTTTTGCCTACCAGCTAGCCGTGGTGGTCGACGACGCTGCCATGGGCGTCACCGAGGTCGTGCGCGGATGCGATCTGCTGGGCTCCACGCCGCGCCAAATCTACCTGCAGCATTTGCTGGAACTTCCCACGCCGCACTACGCGCACATTCCGCTGCTCATGTCGCCGGACGGGCGCCGCCTTTCCAAGCGCGACCGCGACCTGGACCTGGGCGAGCTCCGCACCCGCTTTGGCGCGCCCGAGGCACTACTGGGCTGGCTCGCCGGGCAAACAGGCATCGCGCCGGACGCCACACCGCGCTCTGCCGAGCAGCTGGTCGAGCACTTTAGCTGGGATGTTATCCGCACGCATCGGGAAAACATCACTGTAACGGTCGAGTAGCCAGCCACCCCGCCCCTACGCGACATCCCAGGGCTGGAGTTCGTCGCCCAGGCGGACAATACAGTCGTAGAGCACGGTGTGGCACTCGGCTGGGTTGGCGTCACGATGAAAATGCCCGTAGTACCAGCGCTTGTAGTCCAGGTGGTCCTCCAGCTCGTCGAAAAACGTGGTGAGTCGATCGACATCGGGATAATTCCAGCCAGGTGCCGGGTAAAGCGTGGGCGAAAGCATGCGCGTGGAGCAGGTATGGGTGATCGCATAGTCGACCTTCCAACCCACGCTGTCGAGCTTTGCCCGCGCCTCCTCAAAGTTGCGCTCGTCCGGCAGCTCCTGCGGCCACCAGCTGGAATACGGAATGCGGTATTCCTTATCCACGCTCGTGGCGCCGCCCATGGTAAAGATCGTTGAGCCGTCGAGCTCAAAAACCTCACCGCGCGTCAGGCGTCGGATGGGCGAGGTGTCCGACAGACGCTGCGTCAGGCCGCCGTGCCACAGCTCCATGGGGCGCTCCGACCAGTGATCGAAACGCTCGTGGTTGCCGTCGACAAACAGCACGGTATAGGGGCGCGACTCCAGCCAGGCGATGTCGGCACATTCCTCGGCAGAGAAATCCCACGGAAAGCCAAAGTCGCCCGCGATGATGAGATAGTCGTCACTTGTCAGACCATCCCCAAGATCCCAGTCGCGAAGCTTTTGCATGTCGACGCCGCCGTGAATATCGCCCGTCACATAGACCGTCATCGGATCACCACTTCCCTGTAAGTCGCTAGCCCACATTCTGCACGATCACTAAGTCAACCGTTCCAGCCCTTCCATCCTTTGGGACCTACCCCTCGCTCTTCCATCCAAACGGGTCAAACACCCAAAAGATCAGATCGAGCACGTCGCCGGTCATCGTGGCGCCGGCAAGAGCCATGCAAACATGCAGAAAGCTGGCACTTCGGAGCACGTCGAACGGCCCCAGAACAGCCAGCAGCGCGACCGCTGCGCCGGCTACGCACAGCGCGAGGCACGGCCCCGCGTCCTTAACGCACTTCTTTGCGAGATGCTTTGCGTTGTCACTCATCGGTATCGAACTCCTTAGAGGGTCGTTGTTCAGACGCATGCCGCCGCGGCAGAGCGGGGCGGCAGGGTAAGTGTCACATGCTGTGCGGACATCAATGGAGAAACCGCCTGCTCGACCAACCTTTGACGCCGTTTTGCACCGGCACCACATCCCCCGCTATCGAGGTCTAATACTTTTCCCACCGCTACCCAAAAACTCATCCAACATTAATCTTGGCTCAAGAATCGCTTAATCTATAACCTGCACTATAGAGTTCGACCAAGGGCGGGGCGGCGCCACGCAGGCCGCCGAACGCAACGCTCGCGCCCGGGCAGATCGCCCGGCGTCGTGCCCATCGAACGAAAGGACAGGTCATGGACGACCTCGAAAAAGTTGAAACCATCCGCACCAAGTGCAACGTGAGCTACACCGATGCCAAGGCCGCGCTCGACGCCGCCGACGGCAACGTCCTGGATGCCATCATTTGGCTCGAGTCGCAGGGCAAGACCCAGACCACGTCGGCGCACGCCGCCACCGAGTCCGCGCCAGTCAATGAGCCCTCGGCCGAGATGGTCGCCGCGCAGGCCGCCTACGAAAAGTCGAGCGAAAAGACCGACTTCTCCAAGAAGATGGACAGCGTGTGGGAGTACCTCAAAAAGCTCTTCCGCCTGAGTCTGGACACCAAGTTTATCGCCACGCGCCGCGATGCGATCATCCTCAACATCCCCATCCTGATCCCCATCATCGCCCTGTTTGCCTGGGGCGCCACGATTTGGCTGATGCTGATTGGCCTGTTCTTTGGCATGCGCTACCGCATCGATAGCGACGGCGACGTGCCCGGCAGCATCAACAACCTTATGAATCACGCTGCCGATGCCGCGGACGACATCAAGCAAAATCTCAACGACGACAAGTAATCTCAGACGGGGGCACGCATGGCACGGATCCTGATCGTAGAGGACGAGGAGAAAATCGCCCGCTTTGTGACGCTCGAGCTGGAGCACGAGGGCTACCAGGTGGAGCACGCCGCCGACGGCCGCACCGCCGTGGACCTGGCGCTGGAGCGCGACTACGATCTGATTCTGCTCGATGTGCTGTTGCCGCAGCTCAACGGCATGGAGGTGCTGCGGCGCGTACGCAAACACAAGGATGTGCCGGTGATCATGGTCACCGCGCGCGATGCCGTGATGGACAAGGTGGCCGGGCTCGACGCCGGTGCTGACGATTACCTGACCAAGCCGTTTGCGATTGAGGAGCTGTTCGCACGGATCCGCGTGGCGCTGAAGCGCTCGGAGGCCGTGCGGGCGGCTTCCGGCGCCGGCGCCGAGACGGGCATGGCGGCCGGCGCGGGCGGAGACGCCGCTGCGATACCCCCGGCCGGCGACTCGGCCCAGGCTTCCGCCTCGCCCTCCCCCGCCGCGCTCACCGTGGGTTCGGTTGCGCTCGATCCCGACCGGCGTGAGGTCACGGTCGGCGGCTCGCCCATCGTGCTCACGGCCCGCGAGTTCGACGTCCTCGCCCTGCTTATGGCGCACGCCGGCACCGTGCTCACGCGCGAGCGCATCGCGCACGAGGCGCTGAGCTACGAATACGTGGGCGACACCAACAACGTCGACGTGCACATCGCGCACCTGCGCGCCAAGATCGAGGACGCCGGTGGTACCCGCATCATCCAGACCGTGCGCGGGGTGGGCTATGCCTGCCGCGCGTAACGCCGAGGCCAAGCGTGTCACCTCCATCGCGCGCGCCATCAACTGGAGCTACATGTGGCGCCGCTTGATGAGCTACGTCTGGCTCGATCTGTTGCTGATGGTGATTGCGGCGGCGATCCTCGTCTATGGATACAACCAGACGCTGCCCGACGGCGCGTTTACCGCAGGATGGATCCCCGGCACCACCGTTCACGGCATGTCGCTGACGCCCGCGCGCGGCTGGGACCCGACAACGCTCACCTATACCGTCGAGCTTGCGCGTACCAGCAAGACCTTCCCCCTCGCGCAGGACCTCATCGCACTTTGGCCCCTCTATATCGTTGTTGTAGGTTGGCAGGTCATCAGCATGCTCGATATGCTCGGCGGCGCTCGCCGTGTGCGCCGCACCATGGCGCCGCTCAACGACCTGGCCCTGCGCGTGGACGAGCTCGGCCACATGCAGCTCTCCGGCGGCAAGATGGAAACGCTGGAGCAAGCCATCGAGCGCGCGAGCGTCGACTCGCCGAGCGTCACCACCGGCGACGCCGACCTGGCAAGCATCGAGGTCGCACTCAACCGCCTGCTGCGCCAGATGCAAGAGGCCAAGCTGCAGCAGATGCGCTTTGTCAACGATGCAAGCCACGAGCTGCGCACGCCCATCGCGGTGATTCAGGGCTACGTAAACATGCTCGACCGCTGGGGCAAAGACGACCCGGACGTACTGGCAGAGTCCATCGCCTCGCTCAAGGCCGAAAGCGAGCACATGCAGGAGCTCGTGGAGCAGCTGCTGTTTTTGGCGCGCGGCGATGCCGGACGCACGGTCCTGCGGCGTGCGGATACCAACCTGGCCGCACTGGTCGGCGAGGTATGCGAGGAATCGCAGATGATCGATGCCGCGCACACGTATCGGCTGGCATACGACGCCGCGCTTGTCAGCGACCCGCGCTGCGATGCGCCCGTCGACGTGGCGCTCGTGAAGCAAGCCCTGCGTGTGATCGTGCAAAACGCCACCAAGTACTCGGATGCGGGAACGACCGTCACATTTGGCATAACGCCGGATGCGGGCGCGGGCACGATCGACATAAGTGTTGAGGACGAGGGCATCGGCATGAACCAGGAATCCGCAGCTCACGCGTTTGAACGGTTCTACCGCGCCGACAACGCACGCGATGCCGGCGCGCAGGGCTCGGGTCTGGGGCTTGCCATTGCCAAGTGGATCGTCGATAGCCATGGCGGCGTCATTGGCGTGACCTCGGTCGAAGGGGTCGGCAGCCGCTTTACGATTCGCCTGCCGCGGTAGGGGCACCCGCGCGGCGGCAGCCCCTCGGCATAAAAAAGGGATAAGGCCATGCGGCCCTATCCCTTTTTGCTAGCTATAGCAGCTTGTGCGCTACTCGCGGCACAGGTGCACGGCAAAGCCGGCGAACTCGCGTTTAAAGTACACGAGCTTGGTGCTGCCGTCGGGCAGCAGCACGCGCGACTCCTCGTTGACCTCGAGCCCGCGCTCGGCAAACCACTTCTCGGCCGCATCGATGTCGTTGACGGCAAAGCCGATGTGGCCCTTGGCGCCACGACCATTCTGCTTCATGACCTCGACCAGCGAATCGTTAAAGTACGAAACCGGGGTCTCGATGACGGGCAGACCCATCATCGTCGAGAACAGCTCCGCAATCTCCAGGGCGTCTGCCGGGTCGGCGGCGTTAATGCCCACATGGGCAACGCGCATGCCAAAGAGCTCGACCGGGTTGGCGTTCTGCTCACTCATACAGGCAGCGCCTACTGAGCCATAACGTCGAGAACGGCCTTCTCGGCAGCGACGCGGTTCATGCCGGTCATGAAGGGCACGCCGCTCACGTACGGGCAGGTGAGGCCCTCGGGGGCAACGGTGGTAGCGATCAGCAGGTCGGCGCCCTCGTCGCAGTAGTCTTTGGCCTCGGAGATGGCGCACTGCACGATCTCGTACTTGTCGGCGTAACCGTTGGCATCGAGCAAGGTGGCGACCTTCTGGGCAACAAGCGTGGAAGTAGCAGCGCCAGCACCGCAAGCCAAAACGATCTTCTTCATAGGTAATATCTCCCTTCATGGTTTACTTTAGGTAAGTGTACCGCAGCGAGCGATGGCACTCAGCCTCGATGAGCTTTTATGCCAGTTTGCTTGCACGCTGCGTATAATACATCTAGTACGTGTTGTCATACCGCTCGCTTTATGAGCGACTAAGGACCCCAATATGCCCGATTCCCGCACACTCTGGACCGCCGTCGTTATCATCTGCATCGCCGTGTCGGTGTTCTTTAGCGTCAAAAAACGCACCACGTTTAAACGCCTGCAGCAGCTTATGGCTGCCAAGCAGTGGGACGAGTTCGATCGTTTGCTCGACGGCAAACTCACCAGCATGCTGTACCCGCGCTACAACCGCGACTACCTGCGTCTGAACTCCTATCTGCTGCGTGAGGACCACGAGCGTGCCAGCGAGATGTTCGACCTGCTGCTGGGGCTCAACCTCCCCAAGATGCAGCGCGTCGACCTGGTGATCAAAGCCTTTAACTACTATGTTGGCCAGGAGGACCGCAAAAAGTCCAAAGAGCTGTTGCACGAGATCAAGGGCTTTGAGGGCGGTCAGGCCGAGGCAGTTGCGCACGAGTGTCAGCTGATGTACGACACGATGATCCTCAAGCGCCACAACGACATTCCCGAGCTGGAGCGCATGCTCGAGGATGTCGGCGACGACCCGGTCAAGCGCTGCCGCTTGGAGTACCTGCTGGCCCTGCAGTACCAGAACAAGGGCGACGAAGCCAAGTTCCAGGAGTTCCTTGAGAAGTCGGGCCAACACTCGATGGCTGTCAACGCGTAACGGGCGGCTTGTGCTAGACTTCTAGTCTCACGGGGGCGTGGCGGAATTGGCATACGCAGGAGACTTAAAATCTCTCGCCGCAAGGATTGTGGGTTCGAGTCCCACCGCCCCTACCATATGGAGCTTTCGAGCCCGTGTCCCCAAGGGATGCGGGCTCGTTTCTTTTACACGCCGGTGGGGCTCTAAGTTGCGGTGGAATAGTTCCTGTTTTGGCAGTTTACCAGCCCATTTAGGAACTATTCCACCGCAACTTAGGTTGGTGTTCCCACATTTTCCAATGGAAAAACGTGGCTGTCTCCCACATTTTCCGATGGAAAAACGTGGTTGTCTCCCACATTTTCCGATGGAAACTCCCAAATGGCCTTATACTAGCCGAGAGGGTTGGGAGGCAATATGCAGCGACAGCTTATGAGTGAACTTATCGCTTGGAAATCAAGGGCGAATCGCAAACCTCTCTTGCTTAAGGGAGCCCGCCAGACAGGAAAGACTTGGCTTCTTAACGAATTCGCAAGCCAGCAGTATCGAAACGTCATTCGTTTTGACTTTATGCTCGAGCCGAGCACACGCTCGCTGTTCGATGGGAACCTCGACCCCAAGCGCATCATCTCCCAGATAGAACTCCTACGTGGCCAAACCGTAACGCCGGAAGACACGCTCATCATCTTCGACGAGATCCAAGAAGCGCCACGCGGGATCACCTCGCTCAAGTACTTCAACGAGCTTGCGCCCGAATACCACATCGTAGCAGCCGGTTCCTATATGGGCCTCGCGCTCCGACGCGAAAACGAGTCATTTCCCGTCGGCAAAATCGACCAGCTCACCATGCGTCCCATGGGGTTTGCTGAGTTCGTTCGTGCCGTCGACGGCAACCCGCTCGCCGACGCCATCCTTGCCGCAGACATGAACCTTCTGGCAAACGTTACCGAAAAGCTCGAGCACTTGCTCAAGGAATACCTTGTTGTCGGCGGTATGCCCGAAGTTGTCTCCACTTTCGCCGAGACACGCGACTTCATCGAAGCCCGAAGGCTTCAACAGCAAATCATCGAGGCTTACGAATCCGATTTTGGCAAACATGCACCCGCCCGCATCGTCGAGCGCATGAGGTTGGTTTGGAAATCCCTTCCCGGCCAGCTTGCAAAGGAGAACAAGAAGTTTGTCTATGGCGCCCTTCGTCCCGGAGCGCGCGCACGCGATTTCGAGGAAAGCCTCCAGTGGCTCACGGACTACGGAATCGTTCATAAGGTGCCACGTGCTTCCGCTCTAAAGGCGCCGCTCTCGAGCTACGAAGACCTCTCGGGCTTCAAACTGTTCTGCATCGACACCGGCATCCTCGGAGCGCTCTCCGGTCTCTCTCCGGCCATCGTTCTTAACGGATCCGCTGTTTTTACCGAGTTCAAAGGTTCGCTGACCGAACAATACGTCGCGCAGGAGCTTTTGCTCCAGGACAAAACTCCCGCGTATTGGTCCTCTACCTCCGGCAATGCCGAAACCGACTTTGCCATCGACCATGCGGGAACCGTGCTTCCGCTTGAGGTCAAGGCGGCAGAGAACCTTAAAGCGAAGAGTCTGAAAGTAGCCTGCGAAAAATTCAAACTCGAGCGTTGCGTGAGGAGCTCCCTGGCGGCATATAGAGACGAGGGCATGCTCATCAATATTCCGCTTTGGGAGATTGGGCAGATCGACAAGCTGGCATAGGCGCTGTGGGGACGCCCCGCAAGGACTGTCCCCAGGTGCCGGCAGAAAAGGAACGTCCCCAGGTGCCGGCTTCTGAGTTGCGGTGGAATAGGGACTGTTTGGTGCCCGAAAGGGCGATTTTAGTCCGTATTCCACCGCAACTTATGAGGGGATGGTTAAAGGGTGCTGAGAGTGGGAGTCCAGGCGATGGTGGGAGTCGCGCCGTCGAGAACCTCGTTGATGGTGGCGGCCATGCCAGCAAGCAGGCTGTTCTCGCTTACGGTGAGCGTCTTGTAGCCGCCGGCACGCATGAGCTCGCGGATCACCACGGCGCCGGCCAGAATCACGCCCGCGCGCTTGGGCTGCACGCCCGGCAACGCGGCAATGCCTGCAACATCCAACGCAGACATGCGCTCGATAGCGGCCGAAATCTGCTCCATCGAAAGCTCGCGCAGGTGCACAAAGTTCGAGTCGTACGGCTCCAGCTCGTGGACCAGCGCCACGAGCGTGGTAACGGTACCGCCCACCGCGACCAAGCGCTCGGCGCGCTCAAAATCGCTCGGCAGGCTCTCAAAGTAAGCCTCGAACTGCTCGTCCGCCCAGTCGGCAGCGGCAGCAAGCTCGCCGTCCGAAGGCGGCAGCGCCGAGAAAAACCGCTCCGTCACGCGACGGCAACCGATGTCCAGTGAGCGCGTTCCCTCCAGCGCAAAGACCCCGCGCTCAGGCGCATAGACGCCCGTCGCGAGCTCCGTGGAGCCGCCACCCGAATCGGCGACGATGATGCGCTCGCCTGCAAAGTCGTGCGCTACGCCAAAAAACGTCAGGCGCGCCTCAACCTCGCCCGGAATCACCTGCGGTTCGAGCCCCAGATCGCGCAGGCCGTCCAGCAGCAGGGCAGCATTGGACGCATCGCGTGCGGCGCTCGTGCACGTGGTGCAGATGCACGCGGCCCCAAAGGCACGGGCTTCGTCCACAAACATGCGGCACGCAGCGAGCACGCGCTCAACGGCCGCCTCGCAAAAGCGCCCCGTCGCGTCCACGCCCTCGCCCAAGTCGGTGATCTCGGTATGCTTGGACGATTCCACGATCGCCCCGGCCTCGACCTGCGCCAGCACCAGTCGCGACGACACCGTTCCCAGGTCGATCGCGGCTACCTTATAGCGTTTGCAATCTGCCATTGCGGGCTCCCCTCCGGGCGCTATTTGCCGTTGGACACGACCGTCTGGCCCTCGACGCCGTTAAACCCAAACAGCATGTCGAGCGCTTGGATGTACCACGGCGCGTCCTTACCGACTTCTTCGATTTCCTTGGCAACTTCGCTGGCCTTCTTGGCGTTCGACGACTTCTGGCTCGACGAGGCATCCGAATCGCCGTCCAGGCCCTGCACTTCAATCCTCTTCTCGCCGGGCATCACCAAGCCCAGGTCCTCGGATGCCGCATCCTTGATACCCTCCTCCGAGAGCAGCTTGTCGACGCTTTTTTGCAGCCCATCATTGTATTGCTGGCGAATCTCGACCTGCTTGGTCAAGATATCGCTCGAACGCTTTGCCACGTACAGGTCGCGCACGGGGAAATACAGGCTCACGAGCACCAGGGCAACGACAATGCCGATGAATAGCCCTCGCTGAGGACCGTGGGTAAAGTCGTAGATCGCCTTGACCACCGCGTTGTCGTTGGCGTAGTGCATAAAGTCCGAGCCCGAAAAACGGTTCGAAGGCCTGCTCGACCTATCGTGCGTTTGAGCCGACGAGCGCTGAGCATGCGACGAACGTGCCGGGCGCACTGGTCCATCTGTCGAAGTATTCACTTGAGCATTGGGGCGCGAGGTACTTGTCGGGCGCTGCATGGAGCGGTCGGCGCCGGCGTAGGCGGACCCACCGAGCTGCACCGTGCGCGCACGGCGAGGCGACGGCTCACGCGAACCGGCGGAATAGTACCTGTTGTCGTAAATCTGATCCATGTGCGCCTTGTGCGGTTGAGGTTTGTTTGCGCTAAGTATTCTAGTTATAGCACGAGCGCCCGCACCGCCTTCGCCAGCCTTTGCTCGACATAAAAAAGGCGCTGAGTCATATGGCCCAGCGCCCAATGGTGCTCAACAGCGCCCGGCTGGAGCAAGGCAAATCCGAGTCTTCCCCGCCCCCGCGACCTCCGCGTGCCTAGCGAATGTTGTAGAACGCGGCCTTGCCGGCGTAACGCGCGCTGCCCTCGAGCTCGTCCTCGATGCGGATGAGCTGGTTGTACTTGGCGATGCGGTCGCTGCGGCACGGGGCGCCCGACTTGATCTGGCCGGCGTTGACGCCCACGACCAGGTCGGCGATCGTGGAGTCCTCGGTCTCGCCGGAACGGTGGCTCACGATGCAAGCGTAACCGGCCTCCTTGGCGGTCTCGATGGCCTCCAGCGACTCGGTGAGCGTGCCGATCTGGTTGACCTTGACCAGGATCGCGTTGGCGGCACCCAGCTCGATGCCCTTCTTGAGGCGCTCGGTGTTGGTGACGAACAGGTCGTCGCCCACCAGCTGCACCTTGTTGCCAATGCGGCGGGTAAGCTCGACCCAGCCGTCCCAGTCTTCCTCGGCCATGCCGTCCTCGATGGAGATGATGGGATAGGTGTCGACGAGCTTCTCCCAGTAATCAACCATCTGGGCACTCGTGTACTCCACGCCCTCGCCCTTGAGCTCATACATGCCGGTCTCGGCGTTGTAGAACTCGGTCGAGGCCGGGTCCATGGCGTACATGAAGTCGACGCCGGGCTTAAAGCCGGCCTTCTCGACGGCCTTGGTGATGTACTCGAACGGCTCGGCATTGGTCTTAAGGTTGGGGGCAAAGCCGCCCTCGTCGCCCACGCCGCCGCCCAGGCCGGCCTCGTGCAGCACGCCCTTGAGGGTGTGGTAGACCTCGGCGCACCAGCGCAGGCCCTCGGCAAAGCTCGGAGCACCCACCGGCATGATCATGAACTCCTGGAAGTCAACGTTGTTGTCGGCATGCACGCCGCCGTTGAGGATATTCATCATAGGTGTGGGCAGCAGGTGGGCGTTGACGCCGCCCAGGTACTGGTACAGCGACAGGCCCGCCGACTCGGCAGCGGCGCGGGCAACAGCCAGCGACACGCCCAGGATGGCGTTGGCACCGAGCTTGGTCTTGTTGGGAGTACCGTCCGCGGCAATCAGCGCGGCATCGACGGCGCGCTGGTCGAAGGCATCGAGGCCCACGACGGCGTTAGCGCACTCGTTGTTGACGTGCTCGACGGCCTGCGAAACGCCCTTGCCCTGGTAGCGGCCCTTGTCGCCATCGCGCAGCTCGCAGGCCTCAAAGGCGCCGGTCGAAGCACCCGAAGGCACCATTGCGCGGCCAAAGCTGCCGTCCTCGAGCACGACCTCGACCTCGACGGTGGGATTGCCGCGGCTGTCGAGCACCTCGCGACCGTAGACGTCCAAAATATCGCTCATGTTGTCTCCCTCTCACTTGGAAACGTAGTGGATGCAAGCGACCGGCTGACCGTGCACCATCGGTGCGTCTCCGTAAGTTAGCCATGTCGCACTTTTTGCATTATGCCCTAAGTTAGCCGAGGGATACACTTGATTTTCGAAAAATTTAGCGGGAACGATGAGGCGTGTCAGCCCGTCGTTCCCGCAGTCTTACTCCTCCGCCTTTGCGGCATCCCATAGGTCGTTGAGGCCGTGGGTCGAAAGCTCGACAAGATCCACGTGGGCGTCGGACGCCATCTGCTCCATCGCGGCCCAGCGACGGCGGAACTTTGCTGTGCTGGCGCGCAGGGCACTCTCGGCGTCGATCCCCTCTTTGCGCGCGACGTTGACCAAGGCAAAGAGCAGGTCGCCAAACTCCATCTCGCGCTCGGGCGTTCCGGGGGCCTCGGCCTCAAACTCGGCACGCTCCTCGGCGACCTCGTCCCACACGTCTTGGACCGTCTCCCACTCAAAGCCCACGGCAGCCGCCTTGCGCGACACCTTCTGCGCCTGCATCAGCGCCGGCAGATGCGTGGGCACGCCGTCGAGCAGGCCCTCGGGCGCAGCCTCGCCTGCCGCCACGGCCTTGTCCTTGGCGGCTTTCTCGGCAAGCTTGACCTCGTCCCAAATCTTGAGCACCTCGTCGGAGCTCTCGGCATCCGAATCGCCAAACACGTGCGGGTGGCGACGGATGAGCTTGGCATCGATATCGCGCGCCACGTCGGCCAGTGTAAACTCGCCGGCGTCGGCCGCAATCTGCGCATGCAGCACTACCTGCATGAGTACGTCACCCAGCTCCTCGCGTAGGTGAACCGCGTCGTCCGCCTCGATGCAGTCGAGCGCCTCGTAGGCCTCCTCGATCATGTTCTTGCCGATGCTCTGATGCGTCTGCTCGCGGTCCCACGGGCAGCCGTCGGGCTGACGCAAGCGCCAGATAGTCTGCACCAGATGCTGCAGCTCGGCCGACGCGTCTACCAGCGTAGACAGATCGCGCGAGCCCTCGGCATTTTGCTGAGCCATGTGCTGCGCCATGGTTATTCCTCCTCCAGGATCACATGGCGGAACGCGCCGCCCTCGTAGATGCCGTAGCTGTGCGTACCGTCCTTGGGAATGCTCACACTGCCGGGGTTGAAGAGCCACAGGCCCGGGTGCGCAGCGCTTTCCTCGTTGACCTTGATGTGCGTGTGGCCGTAGACGAGCGCGGAGCCCTCGGGCAACGCGGGCGCGTGGTCGACGCTGTTGTGCATGCCGGCGCCAAAGACATGGCCGTGCGTCAGGAACAGCTCGCGGCCGGTCTCGTCGAACAGCGTGGCGTAGTCGGCCATGACGAGGAAGTCGAGCACCATCTGGTCGACCTCAGCGTCGCAGTTGCCGCGCACCGCGATGATGCGGTCGGCCAGGGCGTTGAGCAGCGGGATTACGCGCTTGGGGGCGTAATCGCGCGGCAGGTCGTTGCGCGGACCGTGGTAGAGCAGGTCGCCCAGCAGCACGATGCGGTCGGGCTGCTCGGACTCGATGGCGGCGCAGAGGCGCTCGGTCCAATATGCCGAGCCGTGGATGTCGGAGGCGATGAGGTATTTCATGGGGAGATCCTTTCGAATGGGGTTGATATGGCTGGGCGCAGGATGTCGCCCCCAGCCGCGTTATTCAAATCGCAGTGCCACGGCTTGTGCCGCCTGCATCACGCGCTGGAGCGGCACATTGTGCTCGCGGGCGAGACGGGCGCAGTCCTCGTACTCGGGCGCTGCACGCTCGCTGCCGTCGGGCAGGGTTGCCACCTTGACGGACACCTCGCCCCATAGCGTCGTTACGCGCTCAAAGCGGCGTGGCAGGCAAACGCGCTCCATGACCTGGCGACGAATGCCGTTGGTCGTGGTTTCCAAAAAGATAATCGTCTGCAGGCGCTCGATATCCTCGTGAGCACAGATTACCTGTAGCTGCCAACTGGGACGGCCTTTCTTGCAATAGAGGGGCAGCCAATGCACCTCGCGCGCACCCGCCTCGCGCAGGCGGTCGGCAGCGTAGGCGAGCACCTCGGGCGACGCGTCGTCGATGTCGCATTCCAGCTTGACGATGGTCTCGGGCGCATCGGTCTCGCGGGACAGCGGGGATGTGCTATCGCATTGCATACGGTCCGGATCCTTTCCGCGCGGGCTCGTTTTGTTCATCCAAACGCTAGCACATCGGACGTGGCACAAGCGTGACTTTCGTCCGTCGCCGCCCTCGCCCCCATCCAAACGTGTACGTCAGCCTCCAAACATGTCATTATTTGTCGGTTTTGGAGGCTGACGTACACGTTTTGAGAGCAAGCGAGGCCGCACCACGCGCCGCGCAACCTTTCCAATCGATTTCGATCCCCGGCGTGCCCGGCGTGTTGAGAGCTGCGCCATTACAATGAAGCGGATTCGCTTGACGCAAAGGAGCCGCTATGCCCATGTGCCCGCTGGTCGATTGCCATACCCACACCTCGTTTTCGGACGGGCATGCCTCGTTTGAGGACAACGTCCGTGCCGCTGCTGCGGCCGGCTGCCGCGTCATGGTCTCGACCGACCATCTCACCCTGCCCGCCAGCATGGATGCTAACTGCGAGGTGCAGGTTACTGAGGGTGACCTCCCGGCGCATCGTCTGGCTTTTGAGGACGCTCGCAATCTTGCCGCTCAGATTGCGCCAGAACTCACCTTTATCTACGGTTTCGAATGCGATTGGTACGAGGGCTGCGAGCCTTTGGTTGAGCGCTGGTCCCAGGGCGCCGTCGTGCGCCTGGGCAGTGTGCACTGGATTGGCAACCCAGGCGATATCATGGCCGGTGCCGCGGGTACGGCGGGAACGGAGGACGTCGCTCGTCCCGATACGCCCGATTCGCGCTGCGGCTGGATCGACGATGACACCAACCTGCACGTTTGGGAAAACCTGGGGGTACGCGGCGTGTGGGAGCGCTATGTCGATGACTGGTGCCGCGCCTGCGAGAGCCCGCTCAACTTTGATGTGATGGCTCACCCCGACCTGGTCATGCGCTTTTCGAAGGAAGGCTTTGCGCCCGATTTTGATCCCGCACCGTTTTGACAGCAGATGGCAGAGTGCGCGCACGATACGGGCCGCCGCGTTGAGGTCTCGACGGCCGCACCGCGCAAGGGCTTGGGCGACTACTACCCCGCAACCGGTCTTTTGCGCTGCTTTGCCCATGCCGAAGTGCCGATCACCTTTGGCTCGGACGCGCACCGCGCCTGCGATATCTGCTGGAACATCCGCGAGGCCCAGGCGCACGCCTACGACTGCGGTTATCGAACCTTCGACATCCCCCACGCCACCGGCGAATGGGAATCCACGCCCCTCGCCTAGCCATCCCTTCATAAGTTGCGGTGAAATAGGGATTGTTTTGCTTGATGAAGCGCTTAAACAGTCCCTATTTCACCGCAACTTCCATGACCCCGTTACACCAACAAAGACTGTCCCAAACGACTAGTGGCGGCGGGCGTTGAGCTCGCCGGCCAGTTCGTCGAGGGTGATACCGTAGCGCTCGAGCGTCACGAGCAGGTGGTAGAGCAGGTCGCCGGCCTCGTAGCGGATGTGATCGTGATCGTTATCCTTGCAGGCCATGATCACCTCGCTCGCCTCCTCGGCAAGCTTCTTGAGCAGCTCATCCTCGACGTCGGTCAGCAGACGCGCGGTATAGCTTTCCTGCGGCGATGCATCACGACGACCGTGAATCACCTCGGCCAGACCTGTCAGCGTCTCTCCGATATTTCCATCCTGAACGTTTGCGGTGCGCACACCCATAGTTCAATCCTTTCTGGTGGCCGAGCGTCTAATCGAGCGCCCGCCCTACGCGAGTTTCTTAAAGAAGCAGGTACGGTTGCCGGTATGGCAGGCCGGACCCGGCGAGTCGACCTTGACCAGCAGCGTATCGCTATCGCAGTCGGCCCAGAGCTCCTTGACCTCTTGCATATTGCCGCTCGTCGCACCCTTGTTCCAGAGCTCCTGGCGACTGCGGCTCCAAAACCACGTGGTACCGGTCTTGAGCGTCAGCCCCACCGACTCCTCGTTCATCCAAGCAACCATAAGCACCTCGCCGGTGTCGTACTGCTGAACCACACAAGGAATCAGCCCGCGGGCGTCGTACGTAAGATCCGCCGCTTCTACTACCTCAGTCATCATTTCTCCCAAGTCATAAACGAAACCCCACAGGTCGGCGAGGGTTGTCCAGGTGCCCGAGATTCCGAGCGACAAGCCCGACGACGCGTACTTAAGTACGCGAGGAGGGTTGGAGCCGGAAGGTCGGGTGCCTGGGCAAGCCGCAGCATTAGAAGTCCAACCTCACAGGAATACCTTGAGAGGCCATATACTCTTTGACTTCGCGGATGCTGAAGGTTCCAAAGTGAAAGACGCTGGCCGCCAGCACGGCGTCGGCTTCGCCCTCGATCACACCCTCGGCAAAATGCTCGAGCGTACCCACGCCGCCGCTCGCGATGACGGGAATCGGCACCGCGCGCGCCACGGCGCGGGTGAGCGCCAGGTCAAAGCCAGCCTTGGTGCCGTCGCGATCCATACTGGTCAGTAGGATTTCGCCGGCGCCGCGACGAGCCGCTTCCTCGGCCCACGCCACCGCATCGATACCCGTGGCGTTGCGACCGCCCGCCGTGAAGACCTCCCACCTATCGGCACCCGGCTCGCCGGGCAGGCCCACACGCTTGGCATCGATCGCCACGACCACGGCCTGGCTGCCAAACGCCGCGGCAGCCTGGCTAATCAACGACGGATCGCGCACGGCGGCAGAGTTAAGCGACACCTTGTCGGCGCCGGCTGCAACCATGGTGCGCATGCCCGCCAGGTCGCGAAAGCCGCCGCCCACGGTATAGGGAATAGCGAGCTCCTCGGCCGCATGCGCCGCCATCTCGATGGTCGTCGCGCGGTTGTCGCTCGTGGCGGTAATGTCCAGGAAGACAACCTCGTCCGCACCTTCGCGGTCGTAGGCGCGCGCCAGCTCCACCGGATCGCCCGCATCGCGCAAGCTCACAAAGTTGACGCCCTTGACCACACGGCCGTCCTTGACGTCCAGGCAGGGAATCACACGTTTGGTAAGCATGGGCTACTCCTCCCCTCGGGCGGCGGCCAGCGCCTGTACCAGCGTAAAGTTGCCCTCGTAGAGCGCGCGACCGGTAATAGCACCTTCAATCGCGCCCTCACTCACCGCAGCCAGCGCGCGAATGTCGTCGAGCGTAGAGATGCCGCCCGAAGCCACGACAGGAAAGCCCGCGACCTTGGCAACATGGCGATACGCCGCCACATCGATGCCCGTCTGCATGCCATCGCGCGCGATGTCGGTATACACCAGATGCTTAAAACCCAGCTCGGTGAGCTGTGCCACGGCATCGTCGAGTGCCACGCCCGCGCCATCACGCCAGCCGTTCACCTTGACCTGGCCGTCGCGCGCGGCGATGTCTGCCACCAGCAGCTCGCCAAAGCCTTGGGCCGCCACCTCGGCAAAACCCGGCTCGGTCACCAGCACGGTGCCCAGCGCAATGCGACGCGCACCGTAGCCGGCCAACTCGTCGATGCGCGCGAGCGAGCGGACGCCGCCGCCCACGTCCACAGACAGACCGTCGACGCCGCAGATGGCCTTAATCGCCGCCGAGTTAGCAGCGCGCGCGTCCTCGTCCTCGCCAAAGGCGGCGGACAGGTCGACGACGTGCACCCAGCTCGCACCCTGCTCGGCAAACGAGCGGGCGACTGCCACGGGGTCGTCGGAATATACCTTGCAGCGGCTGCGGTCGCCGCGCTCCAGGCGCACGACCTTGCCGCCGATCAGATCGATTGCGGGAAACAGGATCATCGGCCAACCTCCTCGACGATGTTGACGAAGTTCTTAAGGATGCGCTGCCCCAGCGCCGAGGACTTCTCGGGATGGAACTGACAACCCCACACGTTGCCGTGACGCACGATGCACGGGAAGCTCCGCGTATAGTGCGTGCGCGCCAGCACATCGGCGGCATCGGCGTCGTCGGCCACCGCGTAGCTGTGGGTGAAATACATGTTGGCACCCTCGGCAAAACCGGCAAGCAGCGGATCGGCCGCACCGGCGGGCGTCATGTGTACCTGGTCCCAGCCCACGTGCGGCACCTTCAGGCGACTCGATTCCAAGCGCGTGCACGAGCCACGCATAATACCCAGGCCATCGACCCAGGGACCGCCAGCCTGCTCGGGGGTGTTGCCATCGGCAACCGCGCCCTCGTCCGCAGGCACGCCCTCGTTGCCACGCTCAAAAAATAGCTGAAGGCCCAGGCAAATGCCGAGCAGCGGAGTTCCGGTGGCGACAGCATCGAGCACCGCGTCCGCCTCGCCACTCTGGCGCATAAAGGCGATCGCGTCATAGAACGCGCCCACGCCCGGAATGACCAGGCCGTCGACGCGGCGGATCTGCTCCGGATCGTCCGATGTGCAGGCGGCGGCACCGGCGCGCGCAAGCCCGCGCACGACGCTCGACAAGTTGCCCTTGTGGTAGTCAACTACCACGATCTTCGGTTCGCCCACGCGACCCTCCTTTTCCCCATTCAAAACCTGTCCCTTTTTTGGCAGGTTACAGCGATCCCTTGGTGCTGGGGATGCCCTGCACGCGGGGATCGAGCTCGCAGGCGTGGCGCATCGTGCGGCCCACGGCCTTAAAGGCAGCCTCGATAATGTGATGCGAGTTGCTGCCCGCCAGCTCGCGCACGTGCAGCGTGAGCTTGGCGTCACGCGCAAAGGCGTAGAAGAACTCGACGGCCAGCTCGGTATCGAAGCTGCCCACGCGCTCGGTCGGCACGGGCAGCTCGCAGTAGGCCTGCCCGCGGCCCGAAATATCAACAGCAGCCATCACGAGTGTCTCGTCCATGGCGATCGCCGCGTCGGCAAAGCGTGTAATGCCCGCCTTGTCGCCCAGCGCCTGGCAAAACGCCTCGCCCAGCACAATGCCCGTGTCCTCGACGGTATGATGTGCATCGACCTCCACGTCGCCCACCGCGTGCACCGTCAGATCGAACAGGCCATGGCGGCCAAAAGCGTTGAGCATGTGGTCGAAAAACGGCACACCGGTCGAGATATCGCACACGCCGCTTCCATCCAGGTCGAGCTTTACGACAATGTCGGTCTCGCCCGTCTTGCGGGTCACCTCGGCATAGCGGTCCATCTACATCTCCTCCTTCACCAGCGCGGCAAACGCAGCCAGCACCTCGTCGTTTTCCTGCGGGGTGCCCACGGTAATGCGCAGGCAGTCCGCGAGCCCCGGCGCGTAGCTAAAGTCGCGCACCAAAATCGAATACTCGTCGCGCAGACGCTCGCGCACGCGCGTGGCATGCGACGTGCGCACGAGCACAAAGTTCGCCGCGCTCGGCCATGCCTCCACGGGCATGCCCTCGGCAGCCATTGCACGCAGGGCGCACAACTCGCGCTCGCGCTCGGATGCGACCTGTGCCACCACAGGCGCATACGCATCGCGGGCACGCACGCAGGCAAGCGCGGCGGCCTGGCTTAGCACGTTAACCGAGTAGATTTGGCGAATCGCCGCAAACACATCGATGACCTCGGGCGCCGCGATCACATAGCCCAGACGCGTGCCGGCGGCGCCAAACGCCTTGGACAGCGTATGCAGAATCACCAGGTTGGGATGCTCGGCGATAAGCCCCTGCGCCGTGGTAGCCGCGCCAAACGAATCGTCCGCAAACTCAACGTAGGCCTCGTCGACCATGACCATGCCGGGGCATGCATCGCACAGGGCCGCGACAAAGTCGAGCGGCGCCACGTCGCCCGTGGGGTTATTGGGCGAGGTCACGATGGCCAAGTTGCACTCCGGCGCCGCGGCGAGCATGGCTGCCTGGTCGAGCTCAAAGCTCGTCGGATCACGCCACACGTCGCGCACCTCGGTCTGGCACAGAGACGCAAAGAACGCATACTCGCTAAAGCACGGCGGGCAGTTGAGCAGGGTCCGTCCCGCGCCGCCAAACGCCAGCAGGTAGTTATAGAGCAGCTCGTCGCCGCCGTTGCCCACGCAAATATTCTCACGTGCCACGCCATGCCAGGCAGCAAGCTCATCGCGCAGGTCGTTGGACATGGGGTCGGGATAGCGGTTGAGCGGCGTGGCAGCCAGGGCCGCGTCGACCGCCTTGCGCACGCCAGCCGGCACGGGATAGGTGTTCTCGTTGGCCGAAAGATTGATGCGCGTGGGCGCAAAGTCGGGATCGTAGGGTTCGATACCGGCCAAGTAGGGCTGGACGAGCTCCTTCATGCGCGGCGTGAGTTCGGCCATGTTAGGCCTCCTCGCCGGTCGCGCCAGCGGAAGCCAGGTCCACACCCTTGGCAACCGTCGCCACGGCGTCGCCCGGCCAGGCGACCTTGGTCAGGTCGGCCGCAGCCAGAGACTCGGCACTCACGGCATCCTCGCCCTGCTCCAGCACACGGCGACGCAGAGCGGCGGATAGCGCGTGCGCCCACAGGCCCTCGGCCTCGGCCAGACGTTGTGTGGCGGGAGCGTCGGAGAGCAGGCCCTCGGGTGTATAGCAAATGACGCTCGAGCGCTTAACGAACTCTTCGACCGAAAGCGGGTTGGAGAACATGGCGGTGCCGCCGGTCGGCAGCGTGTGGTTGGGGCCGGCGACGTAATCGCCGAG
>CABQWP010000022.1 GCA_902467875.1 uncultured Collinsella sp.
GCGGTACGCGAGCTGGGTTCAGAACGTCGTGAGACAGTTCGGTCCCTATCCTCCGTGGGCGCAGGAGAATCGATGGAGGCTGCCCCCAGTACGAGAGGACCGGGGTGGACGCACCTCCGGTGAACCGGTTGTCGACCAACGGCACGGCCGGGTAGCCGCGTGCGGCGCGGATAACCGCTGAAGGCATCTAAGCGGGAAGCCGTTCCAGGGATTAGTTCTCCTTCCGGTAAGGGCCCAGGTAGACTACCTGGTCGATAGACGGCAGGTGCAAGGACGGCGACGTCCTCAGCCGAGCCGCACTAATCGCCCGAGCTCTTCCGGAACCGCACCTCGCGGCCCGCGGGACATGCGCTCACGCGCGGTCCGGGCACGAGGATGCCCCCGAGTCACATCTTTCCTATGCGCCATGCGGCCCCCAGGGCACGTGAGAGACACCCGGACACCGTAACGGTGGGCGCCGCCCACCGGTCAGCGGCCAGAGCATGGGGGGCACGCCCGGTCCCGTTCCGAACCCGGAAGCTAAGCCCCATCGCGCCGAGAGTACTGCGGGGTCAGCCCGTGGGAGGCCAGGGCGCCGCTGACCGGTGGACGGCACCGAGCCGTACGCTTGAACTGAGAAGGGGGAGGCCTCGCGGCCTCCTCCTTTTTTGCGTTATATACACGTTGTACTTTGGGACCTAGTTCCCCCGTATGCGCTCTTACTGTTTGGCTGTATTTTGAGTCCTTCTAGTGTATTTGAGCGATAATTACTCGCATTGGCGTTAGGGAGGGCTTGATGTTTACCGTATTTGTCTTGGGCAATATTGCTTCGGGTAAGTCGACTGCCTGCCGCTATTTCGAATCTCGTGGCGCTATGCTAATCGATCTGGATGAGCTTGCAAAATCGCTGTATGTGCCGGGCTCTGATATCGTCAATGCTCTCGCGGATGAATTCGGTTGGGACATTTTGGATGAGGATGGCGGCATTCGCCGCAACATCCTCGCTTCTCGAGCTTTTGCTTCTCCTGATTCGGTCGCACGGCTCAATGGCATTGTGCATCCCGTTCTCATTGAACAGCTTTCGCTTAGGATTCTCGATCCGGTTTGTTGTACGGTTTCGTCTCCCCGTTATCCCTTTGCGGTGGTCGAGGTTTCTGCTCCGACTGGTTTTGAGGATGCATTTGGCTTGGCTGATGAAATTTTGGTCATCAGCGCCCCTTTGTCAGTTCGTCGCGAGCGCGCTATTCAACGTGGCATGGAGCCATCTGATTTCGATGCCCGTTCTGCTTGCCAGCCCGAAGAGTCTGCGCTGTGCAATCTCGCTACAACTGTGATTGACAATGCGGCAGACGATAACTCGCTCTTTGAACAACTGGACGCATGGCTTTCGTGCCATGGGTTCGGGGATGTAGTGGATAAGGAGGAGGCCGATGCCTAAGACACGTTTCCTTACGTGGTATCGCCTTATACCGCTGGCTACCGTTTTTGCCTTCGGCCTTATCTCATTCGTTTACTCGTATGCTCCTGCCGCTTTCTTTAAGCCGCTGTATCCGATTGACTACGAGGCGTATGTAAAGCAATCCAGTATTTCGCATAATCTGGATCCGTATCTGGTGTGCGCTGTCATTAAGTCTGAATCGAATTGGGATTCCGAGGCCGAGTCGAATCAGGGTGCTCAGGGATTGATGCAGCTGATGCCCGAGACTGCCCAGGATATGATCGCCAAAGGCCTTGTCGACGGTGGCGAGTATTCGGCCGACAACCTTAACGATCCGGCTACGAATATCGAGTTTGGCTGTGCGTATCTCTCGTATCTTCTAGCGTATTTTAACGGGTCGACTGACAGTGCCATTGCCGCCTATAACGCCGGCATGGGCAATGTCGACGGATGGGCGCAGCAGAGTACGTCGCTTCATAATGCAATCACCTTTCCCGAGACGCAGGCTTATCTGATCCGCGTCAATAATGCCTGGGTTCGATATAAGACTCTCTATCCCGATCGGTTCGTATAGGACTAAGCCCACCGCCTGCGTATACTGCAGATGTATGAGTTAGGAGTATCCATGGCGGAATTTGAAGTAGAACGCGTTGGTGGTGAACTTAAGCGCTTTGGCGTTGAGGGCGCTGATGTGCCGTTTAAGGTTGTGTCTCCATACGAGCCCGCTGGTTCCCAGCCTAAGGCCATTGAGTCGCTTGTACGGGGCGTGAGGGACGGAGACCGCTATCAGGTTTTGCTGGGTGTGACTGGTTCGGGTAAGACTTTTACGATGGCCAAAACCATTGAGGCCTTGGGTAAGCCGACCCTTGTCATGGCTCCGAATAAAACGCTCGCCGCTCAGCTTGCGAGCGAGCTCAAAGAGTTCTTTCCCAATAACGCTGTGGTCTACTTCGTCTCGTACTACGACTACTATCAGCCCGAGGCGTATGTGCCACAAAGCGATACATATATCGAGAAAGACTCCTCGATTAACGAAGAGGTCGAGATGCTGCGCCATCAGGCGACCGCGTCACTGCTCTCTCGACGCGATGTGATCGTCGTTGCATCGGTCTCGTGTATCTATGGCATTGGCTCTCCAGAGGACTATGCGGGCCTAGCTCCAAACGTCGACAAGAAGGTGCCGCTCGAGCGCGATGACTTTATCCATGCACTTATCGACATTCAATATGATCGTAATGACTATGACCTGGCACGCGGCACGTTCCGCGTGCGCGGCGATGTTGTCGACGTGTATCCGCCTTATGCCGAGCATCCATTGCGGTTTGAGTTTTTTGGCGACGAGGTCGAGTTGATTGCCGAGATCGATGAGGTCACCGGTGAGATGCTTCGTGAGTACGAGGCCATCCCCGTATGGCCGGCATCGCACTACGTGACCGAGAAGCCGAAGGTCAAGGCGGCTCTGAAATCGATCAGCGAAGAGTGCGAGAAGCGCGTCGCAGAGCTCAAGGCGACCGACAAGTTGCTCGAGGCGCAGCGTCTGCAGCAGCGCACCGATTATGATCTTGAGATGCTCGAGACGATGGGCTTTTGCAACGGCATCGAGAACTACTCGCGTCATCTGGACGGTCGCAAACCGGGCGAGCCGCCGTTTACCCTAATCGATTACTTTCCCAAGGATATGCTCTGCATCATCGATGAGAGCCATGTGACGGTGCCGCAGATTCGCGGCATGCACGAAGGTGACCGCTCGCGTAAGGTGACGCTGGTGGAACACGGTTTTCGCCTGCCCTCGGCGCTCGATAACCGCCCGCTTCGTTTCGATGAGTTTGAGGCGAGGATTCCCCAGTTCATCTACGTCTCGGCTACGCCGGGCGACTATGAGTTGCGCGTGAGTCAAAACGACGTTGAGCAGATCATTCGTCCGACCGGCCTGCTTGATCCCAAGATCGACGTTCGTCCTGTCCGAGGCCAGATTGACGATCTTGAGGACGAGATTCGCGAGCGCGTGGCCCGCAAGGAGCGCGTGCTGGTGACCACGCTCACCAAGCGCATGGCCGAGGACCTGACCGACCATCTGCTTGATGCCGGCATTAAGGTCAACTACATGCACTCTGATACGGCGACAATGGACCGTGTCGAGATCCTGCGAACGCTGCGCGAAGGCAAGATCGATGTTCTCGTTGGCATCAACCTGCTTCGCGAGGGCTTGGATCTCCCCGAGGTCTCACTGGTGGCAATTCTCGATGCCGATAAGGAAGGCTTCTTGCGCAACCGCCGTTCGCTGATTCAGACGATTGGCCGTGCGGCCCGTAACGCCGATGGCGAAGTCATCATGTATGCAGACGTTGTGACCGATTCGATGAAAGAGGCCATCGAGGAGACGCAGCGCCGTCGTGAGATTCAGATGGCATATAACGAAGAACATGGCATTGTGCCCAAGACAGTGCGCAAGGCCATCAACGACATCTCAAGTTTTATTGCCGAGGCCGAAAAAACCGTGGGCTCCAAGGGACGCTCGAAGGGCGACTCTCTTGGCCATGGCGCATTCTATACGCCCGATGAGTCGGGCGAGGGCGGTGTGCCGGAAACGGTGGCGCCCGAGCAGACACTTGCGGAGCAGTTGGAAGAACTGCCGCATGACGAGCTTGTGCGGATCGTCGAAACCATGGAAGAGGATATGCGTAACGCTTCTGCCGCTATGGACTTTGAGGAGGCGGCGCGCCTGCGCGATGCCGTCGTTCAGATTCGGGCGATGCTCGAGGGTGCGTCTGAGGACGAGACGATCGAGCGCTTACGCTCGCAGGCCCGCAAGGGTTCCACGTTCGCATCGGGCAGAAAACGCCAGGGTGCACGGTTTAAGAAATAGCGAACAGGCCCCGAGTTCTCTGTGGAGCTCGGGGCCTATGTCTTTTGCGCGCTGGAATTTGTGCGTTAGAGGTCTGCGATCAGGGCTTCAGCACAACGGATGCCGTCGGTGGCCGCGCTCATGATGCCGCCGGCATATCCAGCTCCCTCACCACAAGGGTAGAGGCCCGGGGTCGACACGGCATGGCACGTTCGGTCTCGGGTAACAGTGACCGGTGAGCTCGAACGAGTCTCCACGCCGGTAAGAACGGCATCGGGACGGTCGTAGCCTCGTAGCTTTTTTCCGAGTAGGGGAAGTCCCAGGCGGAGCGACTCGACGATATGCTGCGGTAGGGCTTCGTCAATTGCCGTCCAGGTCACACCGAGCGGATAGGTGGGCTTTACCTTTCCGGGCGCCTTGCTGGCGCGTCCTGCGAGGAAATCTCCGACGAGTTGTGCCGGTGCGTTCCAGTTGGAACCGCCCAGGCGATAGGCGGCCGCCTCGCAGGCACGCTGGAGCTCGATGCCGGCGAGCGGGTCATCGTTGGGAAGGTCCTCAGGCGTGACGTTAACGAGCAGGGCGGCATTTGCGTTGCGTCCGTCGCGGGCATTGAGACTGGCCCCGTTGACGCACAGATGGCACGGTTCTGAAGAGGCGGCAACAACCTGTCCGCCGGGGCACATGCAAAACGAGAACACGCTGCGGCCGTTGGGAAGATGGGCAACAAGTTTGTAGGGGGCCGCCCCGAGCGCTGGATGTCCCGCCGAGGCTCCATATTGGGCTCTGTCGATGTCGCGTTGCGGATGCTCGATGCGAACGCCCATGGCAAAGGTCTTTTGTGCGAGGGCCACGTTGTGGTCCTTAAGGAGCTCAAAAATATCGCGAGCAGAATGCCCGCAGGCGAGGATGAGGTGCTTTGTCTCGATTGGCTCGTAAGCGGCGTCTTGGGACGATTGGACATCAATACCGGTGATGGCGCCAGACGCGTCGATGCGAATGTCGACGAGCTTCGTTCGATAACGGACGACACCTCCGAGCTGCTCGATGCGCTGGGATATAGCGGTGACAACCTTGGGAAGGATGTCGGAGCCAATGTGCGGCTTGGCATCCCACAGAATATCGCGGGGCGCACCCGCCTCGACGAAGGTTTCGAGGATAAGGCGATGGGCGGGATTTTTTGTTCCCGTATTGAGCTTGCCGTCCGAGAAGGTCCCCGCGCCGCCCAGACCAAACTGAATATTGCTCTCGGGGTCGAGGATGCGCTCCTTTAGAAAGAGGTCGATCGCCTGCGAGCGGCGAAATGCCGGGTCGCCGCGCTCGATAAGCAAGGGCTTAAGACCTGCTTTGGCGAGCGTGAGCGCAGCGAAAAGGCCGGCGCATCCGGCGCCGACAACGACAGGGCGTTCTTGAGGTGCGTCGGAGACGGGGGAGGGGAATGAAGGCTCATCGTCTTCTATCGCGCGTACGCGCGAGCGGTCACGCTCGGCAACGCTGTCGACCGCTTCTCGCTCGAGGTGGGGACTAGTCAGCTCAACACGAAAGCTCAGGATAAAATGGACGTCTCGTTTTTTGCGAGCGTCGATTGACTTGCGGTGGAGTTCGATGGACTTGATCTCGGAGTCCTTGCAACGTAGGATGCGCTTGGCGACTCGCTTGCCAACAATGAGGCAGGTATTTTCATCGCCGGCTTCATCGAGCGACACGTTGACTTGGGTGATTTCGATCATCGAGGTCTCCTTAGAGGCAAGAAAGAGGCCGTCCGGTATCCCAGACGGCCCGAATGCGTTTTTGATTATAGACTGCGCGGCTACAGGCTGCTTGCAGCGCGAATGCCCGAGAGCCAGGCCCACGCAAGGTTAAAGCCTCCGCAATCGGCGTCGATGTCGAGCGCTTCGCCGCAGACGTAAAGCGGGGCGTCGACAGCGCTGCTCGCGCGTAGACTGGGTGTTGAGATGCTCTCGACAGATACGCCACCACGCGTGACCTGCGCCGAGCGCTCCTCGGCTGTTCCCTCGACGAGCAACTTAAAGTGCTTGAGGATCGAGACCAGGTGGATGACATCGTTGGAGCCTGGATGGCACTGCTCGAACGCCGTGCAGACGACGCGGGAGAGTTGCGGGGCGAGCATGCCGTCGAGCCAACGGGGATCGCGGGGCGAAAAGCCGCCGAGCAGCTCAACGCGCCGGTTGAGCATATCGAGCAGCTCGTCTTTGGAGAGGTCGGGGAAAACGTCGAGCAGGATCGTATCGCCGTGCTGGATACGACGGGAGAGGTTGAAGACAGCGACGCCCGAGATACCGAAGGTTCGAAACAGGACTTCACCGTCTTCGTGCCAGAGCTCATTATGATTGCGGGCGAGCGTCAAGCGGGCGCGGACGCGCAGGCCATCCAACGTCTTGATTGCCGCCCGATCGCCGACGACCGTTGCCGATACGGGGCAGAGGATGGGGCGCAGCGAAGTGAGGGGGAGGCGAAACGTATCGGCGATACCAGTGGGGTTGCCACCCGTGGCGATAATTACGGCATGTGCCTGCAGGGCCTCGTTCTTGCGAGGGACATCGGCGAGCGCTTTCCGAAGCGAGCGGAGCTCCGATTTTCGGTCGTCGCGCTTTTTTGCCTTGAGTGCCCGCGCTGGACGGTCTATTTGGAGTGTCCAGCCTTCGGAAGCTTTGCGCGCCGTGGCAATATTGGCTCCGCAGATTAAGGTGATACCTAGGCGGTCGCAAACGTTGAGAAGCGCGTCGCGCACCGATTCGGCGCGAAGGGAGCGCGGGTACAGTCGGCCTTCCTCGGAGGTTGTCATGATGCCCAGCGAGGAGAAGAAACCCATAAGCTCTTGTTCGGGTTGGGGGCCCATGACAGATTCGACGAATGCGGGGTGGTTATACCGCTGAGGATCAATCGATTCGTTGGAGAGGTTGCAGCGGCCGTTACCGGTCGCAAGGAGCTTAAGGCCGCAGGCGACATCGAGCTCAACGATGCAGACGCTTTTGCCAGCACGTGCGGCCGTAATGGCGGCGGCGAGGCCTGAAGCCCCGCCGCCGATTACCAGGACGTCATAGAAGGCGCTCGTGTTCACTTAGGCCTCGTCGGTCTCGTGCGGGGTAATAGCCTCGACGGCAGAGACTGCCTTGGGCAACATGCCATCGGGCAGCGCGGTCTCAACCTCGCCCTTATCGCAGGCCTCGGCGAGTGCCGGATTAATGGGAAGCGTGCCCAAGATGTCGAGGTTATAGCGCTCTGCGACCTCGGGGAGCTTGCTCTTGCCAAAGACCTCGATCTTCTTGCCGCAGTCGGGGCACTCAATATAGCTCATGTTCTCGACGATGCCCAGAATGGGGACGTTCATCTTCTCGGCCATGTTGACCGCCTTGGCGACAATCATCGAGACCAGATCCTGCGGGCTCGTGACGATGACGATGCCGTCGACGGGCAGTGACTGGAAGACGGTGAGCGCGACGTCGCCTGTTCCCGGAGGCATGTCGACCAGCAGGTAGTCGATGGGGCCCCACGAGGTCTCGCTCCAGAACTGCCTGATGGCGCCTGCGATGACCGGACCGCGCCAAAGGACGGGGTCGGTCTCGTTTTGGAGCAGAAGGTTGGAGCTCATGACCTTGACGCCGTGCTCGGAGATTTCAGGCAGCATGAGGTTGCCAAGGGCATGGACGTGGCGTCCGCTCATACCGAACATCTTGGGGATAGAGGGACCGGTGATGTCGGCATCGAGGACGCCGACCTTGTGGCCGTGACGGGCAAGCTCGGTGGCGATGGCACCGGTGACAAACGACTTGCCGACACCGCCCTTGCCGGAAAGCACGGCGATGACGCGTTTGACCTCGGACAGCGTATTCTCCTCAAATTGCGACGGCGACGTTTGTCCGCCGGCGGCCTGTGCGTGCTCGCAACCCATGTATGACTCCTTTGTATATGTTGGGGCCGGGGCCCCGTGATGTGACACGAGCGTCATTGTACCCTCGTTTGCGAGCGGGAGTCATTTACGATGCATTTGGGCCGAGCGTGCTTGCAATACGATGGGTCCAAGCGAATGGGCGGGCTTACTGAACTTTGCTGGCGAACTCGAGGTATTGCATGCGCCGCAGCTTGTTGATCGTCGAGGCGTATGGGCTGTCTTCAGATTCCAAGTCGTAGCGCAGCCCGTCGGTACCGAGGTAGCCGGCGACATTGATGGTGGGCACATCTGACCTTGTTGCAAGCAGAGCCTTTTGATAGTCGGTGAGCGGGGCGCCGATCTTATTAAGGGTAATGGCTGCAACCTCGTTTGCCCCGACGGTGTCGTAGACGTTGAGCTCGGTATTGCCGGCGATTTCATAGTTAGCCCAGACAAAATATGTCGACTGATAGATACGGAAAGCGTGGCTTGCCGTATCTTCCTGAGGGTACAGCTCGTCGTTGAGAGTCGTTGCGGCGCTCGGCTGATGGTCGCCAAAAAAGACAAGGACAACCGGTCTGCCGATATTGCGGAGCTCGTTGATAAAGTACTCGAGGTCCCGGTCGGATGCGTTGATGCAGGTAAGATAGGTGTTGAGCGCGCTATTGGCACCCTCGCTGGCTCCCTCGACCCAATAGTTTGTAAGCTCCTCGGCGGGAACGGTGCCATAGTCGTAGCCGCCATGATTTTGCATCGTGACGTCAAAGATGAACTGCGGGGCTTCGTCGGTTCTAAGCAGGTCGAGTATCTTGTCGTAGGTGGCGTAGTCGCATACGCCGGCATGGTAACAGGGCGCACCTTCGAAATCGCCGATTGAAAGAAAGTCTCCAAAGCCCAGCTGCTGATAGATTTTATCTCGATGGTAGTTGACGGGGTTTTGCGGGTGCATAGCGGTAGCGGTATACCCAAGCTCCTTAAGGTCCTTTGCCAGGCTGTCGACGCCATTCATCTGATATAGCTGATAGGGGATTTTGCCTAATCCGACAAAGGCCGTTGTCGCTCCGGTCAAAAATTCGAATTCGGAGTTCGCCGTTCCGCCACCGGCGACCGAAGCGAGCATGGTGCCGCGAACAAGTGTGTCGGGAAGCGAGTTGTAGAATGCGGGGCCGGTGTACCCGGCCGCCTGGAGCTGCTCAAAGCACGAAAGGTCGCTAAAACTCTCATTCATGACGGCAACAATCGTCGGCTTGATTTCATTGAACTGGGCAACGGCCGCCGCGCGCTGCTCGCTCGAGCCATACGTGCTGTCGTAGGTGGCGGCGAGCTCCTGCTCGATGCTCTGCGCCTCATCGGGCGTATAGTCTTCGGGCTTCTCAATGGGCAACTCGTTGACCATTTCGGTGAACGAAGTGATAAAACCCTGAGACGCATATGTGGTGATGGGCTGCCAACGGTCAAATCCAAAATTCAGCGCCTGCTCCAAGTCGATGCTGGAAAAGCCCGAGAGCCCCACAACGGTCACTAACAGAAAAGCACAGAGGTTAGCGGCGATTGCGGGGAAGACATGGGTGGGCGTACGGAGCTTTCGCGGACGGATAAGCGAAAGAAGCCCCAGGGAAATCTCCAGCAGGGCGAGAGAGGTTACGATTCCGGCGGTAAAGGTAAACTCGTATCCCTCGCTCACCTCCATTGCGGTGCCAAGGGCCAAGATATCGCTTGGCAGGATGGCTTCGCCTTTAAACGTTATGACGAAGTGCTCGGCAATGCCAAGGATGCAGCAGGCGACGGGCACGAGGGCCATGACGCCTCCATGACGCTGTCCCAGCAAATAAAGGGAGAGCAGAACCGTCGCGAGCAGCCCGACGGAAAACCCGAATGAGTTGGCGGGAATGCGATAGAACGTTTCGTTGCAGGCAATTTCGAGTGAAACGAACGAGAGCGCTGAAACAGCGGCGATGACAAGGATGTCACGGCAAATACAGGCAACCGTTCCCGTCGCAAGATCGGTTTGGTCGATAAGTCCCGAAACCAAGGGCTCGACAAGAAGTATGACGGCGGCAGCACCGAGCGCCGAATAAGAAAGGACCCATAGGGAACTGTCCTCATTTACGAGCAATTGATTCGTAATCCATGCAGCTACCATGCCGAGCGGGATGAGGAGCGTCGCGCACCAAAAGACGCGGGCAATGGGTGGCTTTTCATTGTGTTTGATTGAAAAATACACGCGCACGACGACGGTGGCCACGATAAGGATGGCGATGAATATGGGCAGATTGGCCATGTCACTCGAAGTGATTTCAAGGGGGATATCTTCGGTCATGGACGTTCCTCTGTTACGGCAAATTAAGTTCAGTATTAGATTACTGTAACCTTTCCACGGCATTTCGAGAAACAAAGCGCCCGATACGCAAAGCTAAAGGTCTGCGAATCTTGTATTACGAACATCTGTGCGCGTCGAGTGCGCTAAACTCATCGACAGTATGATTCGATGCAATAGGAGGCAAGGAGCTTCCATGTCTGATTCTTCTATCGTTATTCGCGGCGCTCGTGAGCACAACCTCCGTGATATCGATGTTTCCATTCCGCGTGACCAACTCGTGGTCATTACCGGTCTTTCTGGCTCGGGCAAGAGTTCGCTGGCATTTGACACTATCTATGCCGAGGGCCAGCGTCGATACGTTGAGAGCCTTTCGAGCTATGCGCGCCAGTTCTTGGGCCAGATGGACAAACCCGACTTGGATTCAATCGACGGCCTTTCGCCGGCGGTGTCGATTGACCAAAAGACGACGTCTAAAAACCCTCGCTCGACGGTTGGCACCGTAACCGAGATTTATGACTATCTGCGCCTGCTGTTCGCCCGTGTGGGCACCCCGCACTGCCCCGAATGCGGCCGCGTCATTGAGCGTCAGACGACCGACCAGGTTGCCGACAAGGTCTTGGCGGCGGGGGAGGGCCGCCGCGCGTTTGTGCTGGCACCGGTGGTGCGCGGGCGAAAAGGCGAGTACACCAAACTGTTTGAGGACCTTCGCGCCGAGGGCTTTAGCCGCGTGCGTGTCGACGGTGAAGTGCGCTCGCTCGACGATCCGATCGATCTGGACAAGAAGTTCAAGCACGATATCGAGGTCGTGGTCGACCGCATCGTGATTCGGGAAAACTCTCTGGGCCGCATCGCCGAGTCTGTTGAACAGGCGACTGCCTTGGCGCACGGCAATGTAAACGTGTACATGCTGCCCGATCGCGATGCTCCCGAGGGGACCGAGGGCGAACTGCTGGAGTATTCGTTGGCCTTGGCGTGCCCGGAGCATGGACACTCCATTGACGATCTTCAGCCGCGTGATTTTTCGTTCAACGCTCCCTATGGCGCATGTCCTGAGTGCGACGGCCTGGGCTTTAAGAAAACCGTTGATGCCGAGGCGCTGATTGAGGACCCCTCGAAGTCCATTGCCGACGGAGTCTTTGGTAGCCTGTTTGGCAATTCGAACTACTATCCGCAGATTTTTGCTGCGGTCTGCAAACACTTTAAGGTGAGCGCCGATACGCCGTGGGAGGACTTGCCCCCTCGCGTGCGTCGTGCATTCTTGGATGGCCTGGGCGATACGAAGATCTCGGTCGACTACCAAAAGCTCGACGGACGTCGTAGCCAGTGGGATACAAAGTTTTCGGGCGTTCGCAACATCCTGTACGAACGCTATGCCGAGACGACGAACGAGAACACCAAGGCGCGCCTGGAGAAGTACATTCGCGAGGAACCGTGCTCGAGCTGCCACGGCGCTCGTTTGCGCCCTGAGATGCTCGCCGTCACCGTGGGCGGCAAGTCCATTTACGAGGTTTGTTGCCTGTCGTGCCGTGAGTCGCTCGAGTTTTTTGAGGGCTTGGAACTTACCGAGCGTCAACGGTTTATCGGCGGCCGTATCGTCAAGGAAATCCTGGAGCGCTTGCGTTTTCTGGTCGATGTTGGACTCGACTATCTGACGCTCGATCGTGCTTCGGCGACGCTTTCCGGTGGCGAGGCACAGCGTATTCGACTGGCAACGCAGATCGGCGCGGGTCTCATGGGCGTGCTCTATATTCTGGATGAGCCCTCGATCGGTCTTCATCAGCGTGACAACGAGCGCCTGATCAAGACGCTCGAGCGCCTGCGCGATATCGGCAATACCGTTATCGTCGTCGAACACGACGAGGATACAATCCGTGCCGCCGACTACGTGATCGACATGGGGCCCGGCGCCGGCGTCAACGGCGGACACGTAGTCGCGGCGGGAACGCCTGCCGATATCATGGCGTGTCCTGAGTCGATGACGGGCGCTTATCTGACCGGCAAACGAATGATCCGGGTGCCTGATGAACGGCGCAAACCCGGTCGCGGCTGCCTTAAAATTACGGGCGCTCGAGCCAACAACCTCAAAAACGTTACTGCCAAGATCGAGTTTGGTACGCTTACGGTTGTTACCGGCGTGTCGGGATCGGGCAAGAGCTCCCTAGTTACCGACACCATTGCGCCTGCCCTTACGAATGCCATTCACCGCTCGACGCGCCCTGTGGGTCCGTATAAGAAAATCGAGGGCATCGAGTGTATCGATAAGGTTATCGATATCGACCAGTCGCCGATTGGCCGCACGCCGCGTTCCAACCCTGCTACCTATATCGGCCTGTGGGATGATCTTCGCGCACTGTTTGCGAGTACGCCGGAGTCGAAGGCGCGCGGCTACTCGCCAGGTCGTTTCTCCTTTAATGTGAGTGGCGGGCGCTGTGAGGCGTGCAAGGGCGACGGACAGATCAAGATCGAGATGCACTTCCTTCCCGATATCTACGTTCCCTGCGAAGTTTGCGGCGGTAAACGCTACAACCGCGAGACACTCGAGGTCACCTATCGTGGCAAGACCATCTCGGACGTGCTCGACATGAGCGTTACCGAGGCGCTGGCCTTCTTTGGGAATATCCCGCAGATTAAGCGCAAGCTCCAGACGCTGTACGATGTAGGCTTGGGCTACGTGAGCCTGGGCCAGCCCGCCACGACGCTTTCGGGCGGCGAGGCGCAGCGTGTAAAGCTCGCCAAGGAGCTTCATCGACGCCAGACGGGCAAGACGTTCTATATTTTGGACGAGCCGACGACCGGCCTTCATTTTGAGGACGTCCGCCAGCTGCTCGATGTACTGCAGCGCTTGGTCGATGCGGGCAACACGGTGCTGGTGATTGAACACAACCTTGATGTCATCAAGGTTGCCGACCGCCTGATCGATATGGGTCCCGAGGGCGGTAACGGCGGCGGAACCGTCGTGGTTTCGGGTACACCGGAGCAGGTTGCGGACTGTCCGCAGAGTTATACGGGCAAGTTTTTGGCGCCGTTGCTCAGGCGTGACCGGGAGCGCCAGGCTCAACTTGATGCTCAATAAATAGGCGATTCAGTTTATGGGCGCCATCGACTCCTTGTGATTCGATGGCGCTTGCTGTGCCGAAGTGACGTATGCAGCCGAATTGGACATATACTTAATCCTTGCGTCCGAATGCGAGGGAAAGGATATGTCATGGCAAAGGCTGTAAAGACGCCAAAAACCAATGCGATGCGCGAGCTGGAAAGCGCCGGCATTTCCTATGTTCTACATACGTACGAAGACGATGGCGATGAGTCGGTGGGCCTGGGGGTCGCGATTTCGGAGCAGCTTGGCGAGGAGCCCGGTCAAGGATTTAAGACTTTGGTCTGTGTGACACCGTCCAACGACTATGTCGTGTGCTGCATCCCTGTTGCCGACGAGCTCGATCTAAAGTCCGCCGCGCGTGCCGCGGGGGAGAAGTCCTTGGCCATGATGCATGTGAAGGATTTGCTTGCGGCGACTGGCTACGTTCGCGGCGGCTGCAGCCCGGTCGGTATGAAAAAACGCTACCGGACGCTCATTGATGAGACATGTGTCCTTTGGGATACCATTTTTATTTCGGGAGGCAAGCGTGGTTATCAGCTCGAGCTTGCACCCGATGATTTAATTGCATTTTGCGGGGCGACGGTTGCCGCGATTACGAGAGAGGACTGAGCGATGCCGCAGGAAGAATTGAAGCGCGGAGCTCATTTTGCAAAAGAATCTGCGCCTCAGACACCCTCATCCGAAGCTTCTTCGTCGCGAGATGACACTGACGACATGGGCTCGTCGGACTACTCCACGGTTGGTCGTTCCGCCGGGCTTATGACCATCCTGACTATCGTGTCTCGCGTCACCGGTTTTATCCGCACGTGGGCAATGGCGGCCGCTATCGGCATGTCGCTACTCTCGTCCTCCTATCAGGTCGCCAACAACCTGCCCAATATGCTCTACGAACTCGTGATGGGCGGCATGCTCGTGACGGCGTTTTTGCCCGTGTACATGGGCGTGAGGCGTGAGCAGGGTCGCGAGGCCTCAAACGAGTACGTGGGCAACCTGCTCGGCATTCTGCTTTTGGTGCTGGGTGGCATTTCGTTGCTGGGGACCGTGTTCGCCCCGGGCTTTATCTGGACGCAATCGTTCCTTTCGGGTGACGGCGGCAGCATGGATACCGCTGCGTTCATGTTCCGTTTCTTTGCCATCCAGATTCTGTTTTATGGTTTGGGCTCGGTGTTCTCGGGCGTTCTCAACGCACACCGCGACTACTTCTGGTCGACGTTTGCTCCGGTCCTCAACAATGTGATCGTCATTGCGAGCTTTATGGGTTTTGCGCCCGTGTCCGCACAGTTTGGCGAACGTGCCGGCATCATCTTGATTGCGGCCGGTACGACCCTCGGTGTCTTTGTTCAGATGGCATGTCAGATCCCCGCGCTTGGCAAGCACGGCGTGCACCCCCATATCCATATCGACTTTAAGGACCCCGCACTGCGGCAGACGATTGCGCTCGGTATCCCGACGCTGCTCGCCACGGTGTGCATGTTTGTCTCGACTTCTATCACCAACGCTGCCGCGCTGGTGGTCCAGCCCGAGACTGGTCCTTCCGTCATCGCCTATGCGCGCCTGTGGTACACGCTGCCCTACGCGCTGATTGCCGCCTCGCTTTCGACGGCGCTCTATACCGAGCTCTCTCACGACGCGCAGGAGAAGGATTACGACAGCGTTCGCACGGGCATTTCGCGTGGCGTCGCCCAGATGCTGTTCTTCCTGATTCCGTTCGCGCTGTACCTGATTGTCTTCGCGCGTCCGCTCAACATGATCTACTGTGCTGGCAAGTTCGATGAATCCGGCGTGACGCTGGTGTCCGAGTACCTTGTCTACCTGGCGCTCTCGCTGCCGCTCTACGGCGTGGTCGTGTTGATGCAGAAGAGCTTCTCTGCCTTGCTCGACATGAAGCCCTATAGTCGCTATTGCCTGTATTCTGCCATCGGCCAGGCCGGCTCGGTTCTGCTGTTTGGCGTTGTGCTGGGCTTCGGCATGCCGGCAATCGCGCTTTCGTATGTCGTCGACTACGTGATCTTGGTCGGTTGTTCGCTGTGGTGGCTGCGTCGTCGTCTGCGTGGCCTTCAGGTCAAATCTATCCTACATGGCGGTTTCTTTGGCCTTTTGCTCGGTGGCCTGGGTGCTGCCGCAGGCGCCGGCGTCATGTGGGCGCTTGAGCACTTTGTCGGGGCGCTTGGCGGTTCGATTCTGATTACTCTTGGCTATGTTTGCGTTGCGGGTGTCGTCTCGCTTGCTGTTACCTTTGGCCTTGCCGTCGTCCTTAAGATGCCCGAGGTCTCGGCGCTGCTTCGTCGCAAGTAGGTGCGCGTGGCCGGTCACGACAACATTCCAACGCTTGCCGAGCAGGTTTCGCGCGTTCCCACACAGCCCGGATGCTACCTTTGGAAGGATGCCAAGGGCGATGTCATCTACGTGGGCAAGGCGAAAAACCTACGCGCCCGCATGCGTCAATACGTGACACTGCAGGATGAGCGTCAAAAGATTCCGCTGATGATGCAGCTGGTGGCGAGCTTTGACTATATCGTGGTGGAGACCGAGCATGAGGCGTTGGTGCTCGAGCGCAATTTGATTGGTCAGTACCATCCGTACTTTAACGTCGACCTCAAGGATGACAAGAGCTACCCCTTTATCGCCATTACAAAGGGCGACCTGTATCCCGCTATCAAATATACGCGTGAGCGTCATAAGCCGGGAACGCGCTATTTTGGACCCTATACCGATAGCCGTGCGGCACGTGAGACGATAGATACGCTGCGCAAGGTTATTCCCATCTGCTCCGCATCCTGTGCGGAGTGGCGTCGTTGTCGCCGTATCGTTGAGTCCCACAAGGGCGAGGAAGACATCGTCAATATGATTTGCGCGCAAAACGGGCGTCCCTGCTTTGACTACCATGTCGGGCGCGGCCCGGGTGCGTGTGTCGGCGCGATTTCCCCGGCAGACTATGCCAAGAACGTCAAGCGTGTCGAGCGCTTTTTGTCGGGCCATCGCAAGGATGTCGTCGATGAGCTGACCTCCGAGATGACGGATGCCGCCGAGGCGCTCGACTTTGAGCGCGCGGCACGCGTCAAACGTCGTTTGGAGGTCATCAGGGGTCTGGACGATCGTCAGCAAGTCGTTTTTCCCTCCAGTGTCGATATCGATGTCATCGGGTTCTATCGCGAGGAGACCATCTCCGCCGCTTGCGTCTTCGTCGTTCGCGAGGGCCGAACAGTTCGCACCTGCGAGTTCATTCTCGACAAGGGTCTTGATGTTGACGAGGAAGAGCTCCAGTCGGGCTTTCTTAAGCGCTATTACGACGAGACGGCTGATATTCCAGCTGAGGTCAACCTTTCCGTCGAGCTTGAGGATGCGGAGGCGCTGGGGGAATGGCTTGCGGGCAAGCGCGAGCGTTCCTGCCATCTCCATAGGCCGCAGCGTGGCGAAAAGCACCGTTTGCTCGATATGGCATCCAAAAATGCGCGCCATGCCCTCATGCGCTACATGATGCGAACGGGGTACGCTGACGACCGCACCAATCAGGCGCTCCTGGAGCTCGAAAGCGCGCTGGCGCTGCCAGCGCCGCCGATGCGTATCGAGTGCTTCGATATCTCGACGCTGCACGGAACCTTTACCGTCGCCTCGATGGTGGTGTTTACCAACGGACGCGCCGACAAGAGCCAGTACCGTCGTTTTAAAATTCAGGCCGAATTGGACGAGGCAAACGACTTCGTGTCGATGTCCGAGGTTTTGGGACGACGCTATGCTCCCGAGCGCATGGCCGACGAGCGCTTTGGATCGCGCCCCGATTTGCTCGTTGTCGATGGCGGTAAGCCGCAATTGACCGCTGCGATCAAGCAACTTGAGGCTCTTGGGCTCGATATACCAGTTTGTGGCTTGGCAAAGGCCGATGAGGAGGTTTTCGTGCCTTGGGACGAGACTCCAGTCGTGCTTCCGACCGGGTCCGCGTCGCTCTATCTAATCAAACAGGTGCGCGATGAATCGCACCGTTTTGCCATCACGTTCCATCGCGAATTGCGCGATAAAGCCATGACGGTTTCGGTACTCGATGACGTTCCAGGCGTGGGACCCACCAGAAAACGTGCCCTTATGCGCCATTTTGGCTCGATGAAGCGTTTGCGCGCGGCGAGCGAGCAAGAGATCGCGGAAGTTCGAGGCGTTCCGGCCGATGTCGCCAAAGCGGTCCACGAGGCACTTGTTGCATGGAATGCCGAACGCGCCCAGGCATCGGCCAACCGTTCCGAAAACTAAACGTGCTTCTAAACAACTGATATACATGATTGGCCGATTTTCAATCATTTATTTCGCGGCGATTACCTGTCGATTTCGGGTTTTATTAACGCTAAAACGTTTGACTAGCCATGGTGAACAACCCTGCTATCCTGCGGGTTGACGATGACTGATATCTCACCTCGTCGATACATACTGTCTGGCGAATCGTTTGTCAATGAATTCGGTGAACGGTAGTAAATACCGTTCAAGCGTATGTATGTATCGGTCGCCGAGCGCGGCACCTCAGTTGGGTTCGTCGGTAGGTAAGGTATATATCGTCCGCAAGTTGCGCGGGGGCAAGTCTAGGTGCTCCCGGGTAAGATTCTCTATTGATAGGAGAAGACATGGCCATCATCAACAAGGGTATGTCCAGGCGTTCGTTCCTCGGCCTCACCGGCAGCGTCGCTGCTGTCGCAGGGCTTGGTCTCACCGGCTGCGGTGGCAGCTCCAACGACGAGGGTTCCGCTTCCGGTTCCGCCGATTCCGCCAACCGTGGCGGCGGTGTGATTACCGCTGGTTCCGCTTACGCTCCGTCCAGCTTCGATCCCGCCAGCACCGGCTCCGCTGTGGGCCTGGGTGCTAACTGGCACGTCGTCGAGGGTCTCTACGGCATCGATTACCACGACTACAGCACCTTCAACGAGCTCGCCACCGACGATCCCAAGTCCGTGGACGACACTACCTTCGAGGTCACCATCCGCAAGGGCGCCAAGTTCTCCGATGGTACCGAGGTCACTGCTGACGACGTCGTCGCTTCCTACACCGCTTGCGCTGCTTCCGCTACCTATGCTCCGTTCTTCCAGCCCTTCGAGTCCATCGAGGCCAAGGATGCCAGCACTGTAACGGTCAAGACCAAGGTCCCCAACTTCTCCCTGCTCAAGGATCGTCTGGCCATCATCCGTGTTACCCCGGCTACTCAGTCCGAGGAGGATCGCGCCAAGCAGCCGATCGGTTCCGGCCCCTGGATGTACGACTCTATCTCCGATACCGAGATCACCCTGGTTCCCAACCCCGAGTACAACGGTGAGTATGCTGCCGAGGATAAGAAGATCCAGTACAGCATCCTGACCGACCCCACCGCTCGCGTTACCGCCCAGCAGGAAGGCTCCACGCTCGTTATGGAGCTCGTCACCGCTGACGCCGTCGACCAGCTCGAGAGCGCTGGCTGCAAGATCGACAACGTCCAGGGCTTCGGCACCCGCTTCATCATGTTCAACGTCGCCAAGGAGCCTTGGAACAACGTCAAGGTCCGTCAGGCCGTCATGTACGCGCTCGACACCGAGAAGATGATCACCAACACCTTCGCCGGCCTTGCCACCGCTGCCAGCTGCTACCTGCCCAAGAGCTTCACCAACTATCATGAGGCTTCCACGGTGTACAAGACCGACGCCAAGAAGGCCAAGAAGCTCATCGAGGAGTCCGGCATCACCCCGGGTGCCATCACCCTGCGCACCACCGACAACGAGCAGATTAAGGGCATGGCCGCCCAGGTCAAGAACGACCTCGACGCTCTCGGCTTCGAGGTGACCATCCAGACCGATACCTCGCCGGCCACCTACGCTGCCATCGACGGCGGCGAGGCCTACGATATCCTCCTTGCCCCTGGCGATCCGTCCTGCTTCGGCGCTGACCCCGACCTGCTGCTCAACTGGTGGTACGGCGACAACGTCTGGATGCAGACCCGTTGCCCGTGGAAGGAGTCCGCTGAGTGGGAGAAGCTCCACGGTCTCATGGACGAGGCTCTTGCCGCCGAGGGCGACGAGCAGCAGAAGAAGTGGAACGAGTGCTTCGACATCATCGCCGACAACGCTGTTCTGTACCCCGTTGTCCACGTCAAGACCGTCTCCGCTTCCTGGGACGATCCGTCTACCGCGCCCAACGGCGAGGCCCTCGATGGCTTCAAGGGCATCGGCACGACGAGCATGTCCTTCAGGGGCGTCGCGACCGTCAAGGCCTAAGACTCGTTTGAGTCATATGTGGGGCGTCGGTCGTAAGGCAACGTCCTCATAGTTGAAACAAAGACCCGGGCGGCCTCGATGTCGCTCGGGTCTTGTAATGAGTATCCATACTCATATACCAGTTGGTCCTACCGACAAAAGAAAGGGGAGAGAACGTGAACAACTTTCTACGTTTGATTGGAAGGCGTCTCGTGGCGCTGCCGATCATGGCATTGGGCGTCACCGTCCTGGTGTTCTTCCTTATGTCGTTCTCCAAGACCGACCCCGCCTATACGGCGTTGGGTGACGGTGCCTCGCCCGAGGCGGTTGCCGAGTACCATGAGAAGTATGGTCTGGACGACCCCTGGCCCGTGCGCTACGTGCGCTACATGGGCGATCTGATCCATGGTGACATGGGCACCTATGGTGCTGCTCGCAACTCCGTTGCCAAGCGCATCTCCACGGCCCTGCCCGTCACGATGCAGCTGACCTTCATCGGTCTTGCCATCGGCGCGGTCGTCTCGTTTTTGCTCGGCGTCATCGCGGCACTGTATCGCGATAAATGGCCGGACCAAGTGATCCGCGTCTTTTCCATCGCCGGCTTGGCAACCCCGTCGTTCTGGCTTGCCGTTCTGTTGATTCTGCTGTTCTCTTCCTACCTTAAGGTGCTCCCGGCATCCGGTGCTCTGCCTCACTTCACCACCAACCCGGCTGGCTATCTGGGACGTATGATCATGCCCGCTATCGCTCTGGCATTCCCGCTGACGGGCCAGATGACTCGTATCGTGCGTACCGCCATGGTTGAGGAGCTCGACAAGGACTACGTCCGCATGGCCCGTGGCGCCGGCGTTCCCGAGAAGGTCGTCGTCGGCATCAACGTTTTGCGCAACGCGCTGATCACCCCGGTCACCACCCTCGGTCTTAAGATCGGTTACCTTATGGGCGGCGCCGTCGTCATCGAGGTCATCTTCAACCTCCCCGGCATGGGTACTGCGATTCTGCAGGGCGTTCAGGGCAACGAGGCGAACCTGGTTCAGGGCGTCGTCATCGTCGTTGCTCTTGCCTTCATCATCATCAACATCGTGGTTGACATGCTCTACCTGCTCATCAACCCGCGCATCAGGACGGTGTAGATTATGGTAAAGATTCGAGAGAAGCAAACCGAGCAGCTCGAGAAGGCTGCCTCCAAGGGGCTCAAGCTCGGTGGCTGGAAGAAGATGACGCTGTCTTCTAAGATTGCCGCCGTCGTGCTGGTGTTGGTCGCCCTGACCGCGATTCTGGCGCCCCTTCTTGCCCCCTATAGCCCGGTCGAGATTTTCACTGCTCGCCAGGCTCCCGGCAATGGATTTATCTTCGGTACCGACGATAAGGGCCGCGACATCCTGTCGCGTATGCTTTACGGTGGCCGTTACTCGCTGATCATCGGCTTCGGTGCTACTGCCATGGCTCTGGTCTGCGGCTCGGTCGTGGGCGCCCTCGCGGCGGTTTCGCGCAAGTCCGTTTCCGAGGCGATCATGCGCATCCTGGACATCATCATGTCCATCCCGGGCATCGCCCTCGCTGCCGTCTTCGTCTCCATCCTGGGCAATTCCGTGCCGTCGATCATCTTCGCCATTGGCTTTATGTACACTCCGCAGATTGCCCGTATCGTGCGCGCCAACATCGTGTCCGAGTACGGCGAGGACTATGTCCGCGCGGTCATCGTTTCCGGCGCCAAGGCTCCGTGGATTTTGATCAAGCATGTTCTGCGTAACTGCATCGCCCCGATCATGGTCTTCACCGTTACCCTGGTCGCCGACGCCATCATCTTCGAGGCCTCGCTGACCTTTATCGGCGCTGGTATCCAGGAGCCCACCGCTACCTGGGGCAACATCCTCGCCGACGCCCGCGGTGGCGTGCTCGCTGGCCGTTGGTGGCAGGCGCTGTTCCCGGGTCTGGCTATCATGATCACCTGCCTGGCGCTCAACATCCTCTCCGAGGGCATTACCGACGCCATGGCCGCTGCTCCCTCCGCCGCCCTGGATCCGACCGATTCCTCCAAGCGCCGCGAGGCCGACCTGCTGGTCTCCGACCCTGTTCGCGCTTACAAGGAGCAGGCTCAGTCCCTGTCCGCCCGTCTTGGCGCCCTGCGCGATGTCGAGCTCAAGCGTAACGACCGCCATGTGCCCGATGAGTCCGTTGAGCCGATCCTTTCGGTCCGTGATTTCTGCATCCAGTTTGAGCACCACGGTGATATCAACGTCGTCGATCATGTCAACTTTGATGTCCGTCCTGGCCAGACCATGGGCCTGGTCGGTGAGTCCGGCTGCGGTAAGTCCATCACTACGCTGGCCATCATGGGCCTGACCGACGATGACGAGCATCTTTCCGGTGAGGTTCTCTGGGAGGGCCGCGACCTGCTCAAGATGAGCAAGAAGGAGTGGTTCGGCCTGCGCGGTACCGATATCGCCATGGTCTATCAGGACGCCCTGTCCTCGCTCAACCCCTCCATGCTCATTTCCGCCCAGATGAAGCAGCTCACCAAGCGCGGCGGTACCCGTAGCGCCGAGGAGCTCCTGGAGCTCGTGGGCCTCGACCCCAAGCGTACGCTCGAGAGCTATCCGCATGAGCTTTCCGGTGGTCAGCGTCAGCGCGTTCTGATCGCTATGGCCCTTACCCGCGACCCCAAACTGGTCATCTGCGACGAGCCCACGACCGCTCTGGACGTTACCGTCCAGAAGCAGGTCATCAAGCTGCTTAACGATCTTCAGGCCAAGCTCGGCTTTGCCATGATCTTCGTTTCGCACGACCTGGCACTGGTCGCCGAGGTCGCTCATAACATCACGGTTATGTACGCCGGCCAGGTTATCGAGCAGGCGCCCACCAAGGAGCTGCTCACCAACCCGATTCACGAGTACACCCGCGGCCTTCTGGGTTCCGTCCTGTCCATCGAGAGCGGTTCGGGCCGCCTGCACCAGGTGCCCGGCGCCGTTCCGAGCCCGCGCGATTTCCCCAAGGGCGATCGCTTCGCACCCCGCTCGAGCCATCCGCGCATTGGCCTGGACACCCGTCCGGTCTTCAAGCGCGTGCCCGGCACCGAGCACTTCTATTCCGAGCTCCCCGACGAGGTGCTCAAGGCAAATGGTTTGACCCCTCACGCGGAGGTGATGTAGATGAGCGAGACCGCAGTCAACGGCGTCGAGCCGATCATCTTCCTTGATGACGTTCACGTCACCTTTAGGACCCGTACCGGCTCGATTCTGCACCCCAACCTGGTTCACGCCGTCCAGGGTGTAACGATTAAGCTCATGCCCGGACAGACCATCGGCATCGTCGGCGAGTCCGGTTGCGGAAAGTCCACCACCGCCAACGTCATGTGCGGCCTGCAGGCTCCCACGAGCGGCAAGGTCTACTTTAAGGGCAAGGACGTTACCAAACGTACCGCCGAGGACCGTCGCCACATGGGTCGCGTCATCTCGGTCGTGTTCCAGAACCCGGCCACGGCGCTCAATCCCCGCATGGTCGTTCGCGAGCAACTGCTCGACCCCATGCGCGTCCACAACCTGGGTACCGAGGCCGAGCAGGAGAAGCGCGTCAAGGAGCTCTTGGAGCTCACCGGTCTGCCCAGCTCCGCCGCCGAGGTTCTTCCCGGCCAGCTTTCGGGCGGCCAGCGCCAGCGCGTCGCAATTGCGCGCGCCCTGTCGCTGAACCCCGATGCCATCATCGCCGACGAGCCCACCTCGGCTCTGGACGTTTCGGTCCGCGCGCAGATTCTGAACCTGCTGACCGACCTTAAGAAGGAGCTCGGCCTGGCCATGGTGTTCATCAGCCATGACATCCAGACGGTCCGCTATATCTCTGACGACATCATCGTTATGAATGGCGGCAAGATCGTCGAGCAGGGCGAGGCCAAGCAGGTCTTCCAGCACCCTCAGGACCCCTACACCAAGATGCTGCTCGGCGCTGCGCCGTCGCTGCTGCATCCCAAGCTCGGCGAGTAGCCTCGCTTTCCCTCCCGTGCGCCCGGTTCCCTTGCCGGGCGCACCTCCGTTGCGATTTCGAAAGGTTGGGTTCACGAGCCATGCCAAGTGCTCAGGAGCTACAACAGCAATTTGGTGAATATCGAGGCGCTATGCCCCGTCCATCGGATTTCGATCTCTTTTGGAAGGACCGCATGGCCGAGGCCGACGCCGTCGAGCTCGACTATGCGATTGAGGCGGCTTCGGTTGCGGATTCCGCGACCTGTCGGTTTTTCGACCTCTGGTATACCGGCATGTGCGGTGCACGCCTGCATGCCAAGTATCTCCAGCCGGTTTCGGACGAGCCCGTGCCGCTGGTGCTACAGTTCCACGGCTATCCGGGTGCAAGCCGCAGCTGGTTCGAGCAGGCGTCGTTTGCGGGCATGGGCATGGCACTCATCGCTCTCGATTGTCCTGGCCAGGGTGGCCCCTCCGAGGATATTGGTGGATTTGAAGGCACGACGGTTGCTGGGCATATCGTCGCCGGTATCGACGGCGACCCGGCCAATCTTTACTATGTCCGCTTGCACCAGGATATCCGCATTCTGTGCCGTATTGTTCGCGAGCTCGAGGGCATCGATCTTTCCCGCGTATTTGTGAACGGCGCATCGCAGGGCGGCGGTTTGGGCATTGCGACCTGCGCGCTTAATAGTGAGCTTATCAATCGCGCTGCCATCCTCTATCCCTTCCTGTCGGATTTCCGCCTTGTTTGGGATCTGGATGCCGACGATATCGCTTATGAAGGCCTGCGTTATTGGTCGCGTTGGTTTGACGAGGACTCGACTCGTATTGAGGAGGCCTATGCCAAACTGGCGTACTTCGATTCCAAGAACTTTGCCCCCATGGTCAAATGCCCCGTGCTGTTTGGCACGGGCACAGCCGATATCGTCTGTCCGCCGGCGACGCAGTTTGCGGTCTACAACAATCTGGCCTGTGAGAAGCGACGCGAGTTCTTTGAGGGCTTTGGCCACGAGGAGATTCAGGACTTTGACGATCTGATCATTCCGTTTTTCTGCGAGGGAGGGGAGGCTCATGTCTAAGTGCGAGAGCAATATCGACGAGCTGATCGTCCCCGGGCTCGCGGAGATGCCTGGAACGGTTTCGTCAAGGCTCGCAGAATATCGGGACTGGCGCGGTGATGTCCAAGCAGATGTTTCTGATTTAGAGACATGCGCTTCGAATCTTGAGATTCAAGGCCTGGCCATTACGGCGATTGACTTTGTTAACCCCTGCGCCCGTTACTCGGAGGTCTCCTTTGAGCTCGGTGACGATGCGATTCACGCTCGTTTGATCGAGCCTGTCGGTCGTGCCCGAGTGTCTGAGCGCGTGCCGCTGTGCCTGATGTTTCACGACATCGATCGACCCGTGCGTGGATGGCATCACATGACGAGATTTGCCGCCATGGGGTATGCCGTTCTCGCGCTGGATGACGATGTTGCTGGTGCGGACGACCTGCAGTGGGGGATTGCTTCGCCCGCTTTTGTCAAGCGCGTCCGTTGGGGCTGCGCGTTGGCGAAGGTCGCGCGCAATCTTGATGGCATGGATCCCGATCGCATTTTTGCATGGGGCGAGGGTCTTGGCGGCGGTGTCGCGCTGGCGGTTTCTGCTCTGGACGAGCGCGGACTTGCCTGCACGGCGGTTGCCAATCCAATTCCCGGTGGCCTCGAGGCTCTGTCGTCTCGGGTGCGCGGATCGGTGCTCATGGGCACGTCGCTCATGGATACCGTGAGCGACCCCAAGGGTCAGTTTGCCGTATTCAACGGTCTTGAGTGTGACCGGAGGCATATCATCTATGCCAAATACGCTCATGAGCGTATTAACGCGTTCGAAAACGAAGTCGTCGACTTCTTTAACCAAACGTTCTATCCGTGTTCTTTGGCCTAGACGGCCTGGACACTGCCAACAAGAGTGAGCGGCATAGGGCCGCTCGCCAGACAGCTAAGGAGATTCTTGTGGCAACTCAGAAATTCACCGGCGTTATCCCTCCCGTCGTTGTTCCCGATACCGAAGACCACCAGCTCGACGTTGCCTCCTTTGAGCGCAGCATCAACCGCATGATCGATGCCGGCGTCGATGGTCTGTTCTTCTTGGGGTCTTCGGGCGAGGTCGTCTTCTCCACCGATGAGCGCCGTCGCCAGATTATCGCCGAGGCCGTTCGTATCGTCGACCACCGTGTGCCTGTTCTGGTCGGCATCATCGATACCGAGACCGAGCGCATGATTGAGCACGGCAAGGTCGCCCAGGAGCTGGGCGCCGATGCCCTCGTCGCCACCTGCCCGTTCTATGCCCTGCAGGGTATGACCGAGGTCGAGGAGCACTTCCGCATCCTGCACGAGGAGCTCGACCTGCCCATCTTTGCCTATGACATTCCCGTCTGCGTTCACACCAAGCTCCCCTGGAAGCTCCTTGCCAAGCTCGGCGCCGAGGGCGTCCTTGCTGGCGTCAAGGATTCCTCGGGTGATGACATCTCGTTCCGCTACCTCGTTCAGGAGAACGAGAAGAACGGCCATCCGATGAGCATCCTCACCGGTCACGAGGTTGTTGTCGACGGCGCCTATCTCGGCGGCGCTGACGGTTCCGTCCCGGGTCTCGCCAACGTTGAGCCCGAGGGCTACGTGCGTCAGTGGAAGGCCGCTCAGGCTGGTGACTGGGCTACCGTCAAGGCCGAGCAGGATCGTCTCAATGAGATCTCCCACATCTGGGATGTCACCTCGGGCGTCCAGGGCTATGCCGGTGGCGTCGGCGCCTTCAAGACCGCTATGAACCTCATGGGCATCTTCGACAGCCCGACCATGCCGCGCCCGGTGAAGGCCATGACCGGTGAGAACGTCGAGGCGATTAAGAAGGTCCTCCAGGACAACGGCCTCCTTTAAAGCTTTCCCAGGCACCCGACCTCGCCGTTCAACCGTGCGGCCATGACCCATTAGGTCAATGGCCACACGGCTTCTCGGCGATCTCGGGCACCTGGGAAACCTTTACCGCGCTGTGACGGCTAGCCTGACGGCGCATTTCCTGTAGTTGTTTATATCTCCTAAGGAGAGCGACATGGAGAACAAGTACGTTTGCTCCGTCGATATCGGCGGCACCAAGATTGCGACTGCCATTATGGAGTATCCGGCTGATGGCGGCGTGCCCCATCCGGTCTTTGAAGCCGAGGTTCCCACCGAGGCCCAAGAAGGCGGCGAGGCAGTTTTCCAGCGCATCGAGGCGTCCATCAAGGCTGCTCTCGAGGCGAACCCCGATGTCGAGGTCCTCGGTATCGGTATTGGCGCCGCCGGTGTCGTCGACCCCAAGACGGGCGCCATCGCCTACGCCAACGAGATCATGCCCGGCTGGTCTGGCGTTCAGTTGGGGCCGCGTCTGCGCGAGGACCTTGGTCTTCCCGTTGCCGTGGTGGGCGACGTGCAGGCTCATGCTCTGGGCGAGGCCCACTGGGGCGTCGGCAAGGGCAAGTTCTCCGTCTTGTGTCTGGGCATCGGTACGGGCATCGGCGGCGCATATGTCGAGAACGGCCGCGTGATGCAGGGCTTCCACGGTGCTGCCGGTCATATGGGCCACATCGAGTGCTCGGCTGCCGCCGGCATTCCCTGCGCCTGCGGGCGTTCTGGCCATCTTGAGTCTGTTGCTTCGGGCACTTCCATTGGTCGCATGTACGACGAGCGCTTTGGCCGCGTCGACCCCAGCCGTCCTTCGGTCGGTCGCGATGTAAACGACCTGTGCCGCGCGGGCGACGCAAAGGCGACTGAGGTCATCCATGACGCCGGCTTTGCGCTGGGTGCCAGCTTGGGCTCGCTCGCTAACATCCTGGACCCTGAGGTCATCGTGCTTTCGGGTGGCGTGATTCACCAAGGTCCCGATTGGCGTTCACAGACGTGGAAGGATTCGGTACACGAGGGCTATGCCAGCCAGGCGCTCGATCCGCTTCAGGACACGCCGATCCTCATCGGTTCTCTTGAGGGCGATGCTCCGCTCATCGGTGCCGCCGAACACCTTCTTGCGTCGTTGAAATAAACATAGCTACCAAGTGCGCCTTCTGAGGTGCCGCAGATTGACGTGAAAGAGGAGCGAAGCGTACTTCGGTACGCGAGCGACGGTTTGAACGTCAAGGTGCGGTGTCTCAGAAGGCTGTTTTTGAGAAAGGTTGAGTCGAACATGACCGTTGATCCTTTGATCCAGTCCCTGAAGGGCAAGCTCGTCGTGAGCGTTCAGGCGTATATGGGCGAGCCGCTTCGTACGCCCGAGACCATGGCTCAAATGTCTCGTGCTTGCGAGCTCGGCGGCGCCGCCGCCATTCGCTGCCAGGGCCTCCGCCATCAG
>CABQWP010000023.1 GCA_902467875.1 uncultured Collinsella sp.
CAAGATCTTGTGGGGTTTTGGTGTTGCGCCTGCCGCATCGGCTTTGGCGTCGGCCTTGTCCTGGCGCTCGCGATAGAGGGCCTCGACTTCTTCGACTTCAAAGCGCGAGTCACAGTAGTCGCAGACGAGCTTTTGCTCGGCGCTTGCAAAATGCAAGGGGCCACCGCAGGCAGGGCACTGATAGTTAACGCTCTCGAAGGCCATGATCGGTCCTTTCGCTGCCGGAGGCTATGCGCCGATGGCGCCGCCGCAGTATTCGCAGCGCCCACTGGCATCGGGAATGGTGGTGGCTCCGCAGAAGGGGCAGGTCACCGCGGTCTTGGGGGCCTTGGCGGCCACGACGCTGTCGCGCGTCTCCTGGCGCAGCTGCACCAGCGCGTCGCGGACCTCGGTTGCCTGGCGCTTGGCCTCGCGGTATTCGATGGAGCCGCGCTGATCGATGGTGGAGTCGTTCACGCGCAGGTTGATCTCGGTAAAGTACGGCGTGTTGACGTGAATGGTCAGGTTAAAGTCGTAATCCAGGTCGTAGCGCGGCGGGTTGTAGCTCTCGCGCTCGCCGTCCTTGGTCTCGCGATAGATCTCGGTGCGATGCTCGTCGATATCCATATCGCAGCCGAGTACCTGCGAGAACTCGATGATGTCGGGATTGGCGTCGCGCCAGCGGCTCTGCGAAGTGATGATCAGCAGGCCCGCGTCCTCATCGAGCATGATATTGGTGCGCCCGGCAGAAAGCGTGCGCGTGGGGTTGAACGAAGACAGGCGCTCGGCGTTGGCCTCGCGGTAGGCGAGTTGCTCACGGATGTCGTCCGCGGTGCTGGAGCGATAGCCGTGAAAGTAGGGGGAGAGCTTGCCGGCGCACTCTTTGCACAGGTAGCCTTCATTGATTTTTGTCTTACCTAGAAGTCCCAGCTCGGTACCGCAAATCGCGCACTCTTTCTTCTCGAACATCTTGTCAAAGAAGCCCATGGCTGCCTCCCATCAACTGGTAGCGTGTGTCACTTTTGATGATGGGGGAGTGCGCGATCCTTCGCGATACCCAGACGGCTCAAGGAGTCTCCACAGCTGGGACACATGGCCCATTTTTGACTAGTCGCCGGGGACGTTCTTAAACGACTAGTCGCTGGGCGCCACTCATTGGGGACGTACTTAAATGAGTGGTAGTTGGAGACACTCCTTGCCGAGCTTGAGGCCGCGCGTGTCCCTTCTGGTCCATGAGGCTCAAAACCGCGGTGTGACGTGAACGGCTGGGGTCAAATTTGCAGCATTTCGAGCTCGGCTTCGATATTGAGACTGGTTCTTTATTAAAATAGATTTCCAGACAATTGAGCGGCTGGGGGTTAACCATGAGGGACATGGGAGACACAACCGCATATTTGCGTCGAGGCATTCGGGAGATTATATGCCTGGTGCTGTTCTTCTTCACGTTTTTGGCGTGCGAGTATCTTTTTGATGTGCGCATGGCCGAGTTCGTGTCTCCGAACGAGGTCGTTATTTATGAGAGCCTTGTCATCGGCGCGAGCGTGATTGGCTTTTTTGTGCGTCCCATTCTGTACTATCGCCGTCCCCATGCCATTGACGCGACGAGTGACGTCACGGGCGTTTTGCTGGTGGCGGCATTGCTGCTGTTGATTATGGCGGTTCAGGTTGAGGTGGTAATTACCGGCGGTTTGGTGGCGTGCTGCGCGCTGGGCTACTGCGGATCGACTGCTCATGCAAATTTTGCGAGGCGCTTTGCGCGAACGCCCTGCTTGGCGCGCGCCGCCGCACTTTCTTACGCCATGGGCGTTCTGGTGCAGGTTCTCAACCACATGGTGGTGCCTGTCGGCATTCCTCAGCAGGCTGTTCTGGTCGTCTGTGCGATCGCGCAGGTGGCGTTGCTCCACGGTGCCCGACGCGCCAAGCTGCGCGACGAGTCCGATCCCAACTTTGAACCCAGTGCTGCCGGGCTTTCGGTAGATGCTCTGGAATATGGCGCCAAGTGACATGACGATCCCGAGGCAAAGGCGGCATTCCGCCGCGCCGTAGTTCGCCTGACCGTGGCGACGGCGTATCTTTCCAGCGTATTCGCCGCTCTCAACGCGGGCTTCACGACCCTGCATGCTGTCGGAGCCGTCGATTTGGGCGATTGGCCGCGCCTGCTGCTTGTCGTGAGCTCGTTGGTCGCTGGCGCACTATTTGACCTGCACGGCCGCTCGTATATGAATATCGGCATGACATGTGCCGCCATACTGTCCACGCTTTCGTTCTTTGTGCTCATCGTCGATGGTAATGGCGGCAACGAGCTTGCTGCCACGATCATCTTTTATCTGGGCTCGGGCTTTTTCGTGGTGTTCTTTACCACAAAATATGCCGCCGTCTCGCTCTATGCGCGCTGGTCATATTTTTGGCCGTGCATGGGTCGCGTCGTCAACAACGTGTGCTCGATGTTCGTGACGGCGCCGGCAGTGGCGATTATCTCGAGTCAAAATGTGCTGGCTGCGGTCGGTGCGGCGCTCGTGATGCTTGTGGGCATTGCGATTACGCTGCTGGGGCAGTTGGGGCAACGGGCCGATGATGCCGCGATGCGGGACGGACTGCCGCTTGCCACCGACGATCTTGGTGGGGATCTTGCGCCCACATGCTCCGACCCCGAGCCCGTGGAGGCAGCGGAGCTCACGTCCGATGAACGCCTTGATGCCTTCGTCGCCACCTTTGGGCTTACAGAGCGCGAGCGCGATATTCTTGAGGTCTTGGTCGTTTCGGACCAGAGCGTTCAGGACATCGCCACAACGCTCTTTCTTTCGCGCTCCACGCTCTATCGCCACATTTCCTCGATCAACAAAAAGGCCGGTACCGCCTCGCGTGTGGCCCTTATCAACTTCTTCTGGTCCTGGACACCCAAGGACTAGCTAACCTCCCAATAAGTTGCGGTGGAATAGTCCCTAAATTAAAGTCACGGGGCTTTAAACAGGAACTATTTCACCGCAACTGCTGGGGGGATAGACTGCGGCGGCGGCAGAGGCAACGGCAGCGGCGTTGGCAGCTGTGGTAGTGGCAACGGCAGCTGGCAGGGTGTTTTCCGTCTACTTGCTACAGCAGCTCGCCGTGGCGGGCAATGTAGCGGCGCTTTGCCAGCTGGGTGAGCGCGATATAGGCGGTAACGATGCCAATGAGCAGCCCAAAAAAGCTCGTGGGCAGCGGCATGAGGCCGAGCGCATCGGCGATGGGGCTTGCCGGCAGCCAGGTGACGAGCGCCAGGCCCAGCACGGTAAGAACGCACAATGCGGGCGCGGCGTGGTCGCGCGGGCTCGGCAGATTCGGGGAGCGCAACATGTGGACCACGAGTGTCTGCGACCACATGGACTCGACAAACCAGCCGCTCTGGAAGAGCGCAGCAAAGGTCGCCATACCCGCGACGTCGCCCGCGGCGGCAAGCTCGGACCAGCTTGCGTCCACGGCGGCGGGGCACACGACAAAGAAGAGCGCGGCGAAGGTCACGATGTCAAACAGCGAGCTCACGGGGCCCAGCTCGAGCATAAAGCCCTTGATGGACGCGGCGTCCCAGGCACGCGGGCGGGCAGTCCAGGCGTCATCGACGGTGTCCCACGGCAGTGCGATGCACACGATCTCGTAGACCAGCGACAGCAGTACCAGCTGCAGGGCGCTCATGGGCAAAAACGGCAAGAACAGGCTCGCGACGGTCACGGACAGCACATTGCCAAAGTTGGAGCTCACCGTGGTCTTGAGGTACTTGAGCAGGTTGCCGTAAGTGCGGCGGCCTTCGATGATGCCGCGCTCGAGCACGCCCAGGTCCTTCTGAAGCAAGATGATATCGGCGGATTCCTTGGCAATATCGACGGCCGAATCGACCGAGATGCCGCAATCGCTCGCACGCATGGCGGCGGCGTCGTTGATGCCGTCGCCCATAAAGCCCACGGTGTGGCCGAGCATCTCGCGCATGACACGTACCAGGCGCGCCTTCTGCAGCGGCGAGAGCTTGGCGAAGAGGTGGGTTTTCTCGGCGCGCTTGGCAAGTTCGGCGTCATCGAGCGCATCGATCTCGGAGCCGAGCAAGACGTTGCTCGCATCGATACCAATCTGCTCGCAGACGGTGGCGGCGACGCGGTCGTTGTCGCCGGTTAGGACCTTGACCGCCACGCCCTTGGCCTCGAGGGTGGCGACGGCGCCCGCGGCACTTGCTTTGGGCGGATCGAGGAAGGCCAAAAAGCCCATCAGCACCATGTCGCACTCGTCGACGATGCCAAACTCGCCCACGCAGCGCGGATTGGTCTTCTGCGCCACGGCAATTACGCGTAGGCCCTCGGCGTTAAGTCCGGCGATCTGCTTGCGAATCTGGGCGAGCTTCTCGTCGGTGAGCGGCTGAGCGATGCCATCGATCTCGACAAAGGAGCAGATCTCGAGCATTTCCTCGGCAGCGCCCTTGGTAACCATCTGGGTTTTGCCTTGGGCGTCGGCGACAACTACGCTCAGGCGACGGCGCGAGAAATCGAAGGGAACCTCGTCGACCTTGGTGTAGCGGTCGCGCAGGCTCTGGCCCAGCATGGAATCGGGTGCGACGGTCGAGGGCGTCACATCGGCACGGTCGATTACGGCCAGGTCGGTAAGATTTTTGAGGCCGGTCTGGAAGAAGCTGTTCAAAAACGCATGGCGCAGCACGCGCGCGTCCTCGTTGCCATCGGTGTTGAGGTAGCGCTCGAGCACGATGCGGTCTTCGGTGAGGGTGCCGGTCTTGTCGCAGCACAGGACGTCCATCGCTCCGAGGTTTTGAATCGCCGGCAGCTCCTTGATGATAACCTGGCGACGGGCGAGGTCCTTGGCGCCCTGCGACAGGCTCGTGGTCACGATGACGGGAAGCATCTGCGGCGTGATGCCCACGGCCACGCTCGTGGCGAACAGCAGCGCGTCGATGACGTTGCCCTTGGTGGCGGCGTTGATGGCAAAGACGGCCGGCGCCATAACGAGCATCAGGCGCACCAGCAGCATGGAGACGCTCGAGACGCCGCGGTCAAACGCGCTCTTTTCGCCGCGCCCGTTGAGCATCTTGGCGATGCCGCCCAGGTAGGTGTCCGAGCCGGTGGCAACGACAAGCGCCATGGCGGCGCCGTCTTGCACGGAGGTGCCGGTAAAGACGATGTTCTTGCAGGCAGAGAGTGGCAGTGCGGAGCCGTCGGCGCCCTCGACGACGGTGACGGCGGTGGTCTTCTCGACGGCCTCGCTCTCGCCGGTGAGTGCGGACTCGATCACAAACAGGTCGCGCGCGGTGATGATGCGGGCATCTGCCGGCACCATATCGCCGGCAGAGAGACGGATTACATCGCCGGGGACGAGCTCGTCGAAGGGGATCTCGATGCGCTCGCTGTCGCGCAGGGCGGTGCAAGTGTTGGAGACCAGGTCCTTGAGGGCCTCGGCCGCATTGCCGCTGCGGGCTTCCTGGATAAACTTCATGCCGCCCGATACCAGCAGCATGGTGCCGATGACGATGACCGTGGAGGGGTCGCGCTGCGGTTCGGGCACGGCGAGCACGTCGATGTAGAGCGAGACCAGTGCGAGCGCGGCGAGGATGCCGGCGAAGGGATCGATGAACGCGTCGGCGATGCGGCGGGCGAGCGTTTTGGTCGTTGCCTCGATGGTGTTGGGGCCGACGGCGTTCAGGCGCTCAGTTGCCTGCTCGACGGTGAGGCCGTTTGCCGTGGCGTCAAGCAGTACGAGGGCGTCCTCGGCACTATGGGTGGCGGCGAATATGGTGTTCTTGGACAGGCCGGTATGAGCGGCAGGGCGCGCCGTGCGGCGGCGCTTGGAGATGGCTTCGAGTACCGTGACGGTTTTGAGCATCAGCATAGGGTCCTCCTTGTTGAGGGGAGTTAGCGTACGTGTCGTATTTGCTTCAAAAAACCTAGATGTCGCTCACGTCAAGCTCTTGAGCCCACAAAGGGTGCAGCGCGCCTTTGCGGTGGTTTTGGCGATCTGCCGGTGGCGTTTATGCGTGTGCGGAGTCCTCGCGGCGTGCCGAAGGCGACATGCGGGTTTTTCGACTAGGACTGCCTTCCATGGCACACCTCCTAAAGGCTGAGCGCAGCGCGCTTTGGGTATCTCGTACCCCTTTTTAATCCGCCCGTATTCTTGATGAGGGGGTTTGCCATGTCAACCCCATTGTTCGGAAAACCATTCCCCCTGACAAAGCCTTTACAGAATGCCGTGGCTCCAAAGCGCGCCCGCATCGATGCTTCGCCTGCGCTAAACTGGAAGGCACGTACGCGATTACGAGAGGAGCCCGCATGGAGGCTTACAAGCAAGAGTTCATCAAGTTTATGGTCGAGTCCGACGTTCTTAAGTTCGGTAGCTTTACGCTCAAGAGCGGCCGTCAGTCCCCGTTCTTTATGAACGCCGGCGCTTACGTGACGGGCTATCAGCTCAAGAAGCTGGGCGAGTATTATGCCCAGGCCATCCACGATAACTTTGGCGACGACTTTGACGTGCTGTTTGGACCGGCCTACAAGGGTATTCCGTTGGCCGTCGTGACCGCAATTGCCTACCACGAGCTGTACGGCAAGGAGGTCAAGTACTGCTGCGACCGCAAGGAGGCCAAGGACCACGGTGCCGATAAGGGCAACCTGCTGGGTTATGAGCCCAAGGACGGCGACCGTGTGGTCATGGTCGAGGACGTCACCACCAGCGGCAAGTCCATCGACGAGACCTATCCTAAGGTCAAGGCTGCTGCCGATGTCGAGATCAAGGGCCTGATCGTGTCCCTCAACCGCATGGAGGTCGGCAAGGGCGGTGTGACCACCGCTCAGAAGGAGATCGAGGCAAAGTACGGTTTTCCCGTCGCGAGCATCGTTTCCATGGCCGAGGTCGTCGAGACCCTCTACAACCACGAGATCGACGGCAAGGTCGTCATCGATGACGAGCTCAAGACCGCCATCGACGCCTACTACGAGCAGTACGGAGCTCGTTAGTTACGGCGTTTTACCAAACGCCGTAACCGGCCGACGCTGCGCGCCGCCCAGAGCGACAATTTGTCATTCAAAAGGCAAGGCATGACCAGAAGGTCAATGCCTTGCCTTTTTCATGCCAACTTGTTCGCTCTGGGCGGCGCTCGCTGTCCGTCCTCTACCCGCGGCGTTGCCCCGCTCCGGATGCGGCACTTGGGGACGTTCCTTTTCTGTCGGCACTTTGGGACACTCCTTGTTTGACTAGTCGTTTAAGAACGTCCCAATGACCGGTCAGGAATGAGCGTGGATAATCTCCCGTTTTTGGCCTGTGTGCGGGCTCAAAGTGGGAGATTATCCACGCTCGCTTTAATTTGCCTGGGCTGCGATGCCTATCTAATCGGCTCGGTGTCTTCCCTGAGAATCGAAAGATACTCTTCATACCCGTACTGCCGGTATCTCTGTCTTGACTCGTCGAGCGGACGGAGGATACCCAATTCTTCAAATGATTTGACGAGCGAGCTCGCGGTACTCCTGCCGATATCGAGTTGGGCAGCGATGAATGCGGTGTCGACGATGGGGTGCTCTTCAAGAATGCCCAACAGCCTTTGCCCGTTTGCAGCAGTCCTTCCGAGATTTTCGGTAATGGTTGCTGTGGAACGGTTATGGAGGTCAACAAGGTTTTTTAAAGACCCTACCGAGTCCTTCGCACTCTCGAGAAGACTGTTGCAGAAAAACTCTATCCATTCCTCGTAAGTGCCTCTCTCCCTTACGGATGTGAGTTGCCGGTAGTACTCGCTTCGGTTTTTCTTGAACTGGAACGATGGATAGAACAAGCAAGAATGAAGAACGCCATCATTGATGAGCATAAGTGTAATGAGAAGCCTGCCCAGGCGACCGTTTCCGTCTAGGAATGGATGGGCAGTTTCAAATTGGTAATGGACGAGCGCCGCCCGCACAATCGGATCCATTTCGACTTGAGGCTCATTGATAAAGCGTTCGAGGTCCTGGAGCGTGTTACTCAAATCTTCAATGTTTGGAGGGACAAACGATGCGGTTGCAATGGTGCAGCCTGAGGGGCCAATCCAGTTTTGTGAGGAGCGCAGCTCGCCTGGATTCTTCTCCGTTCCGCGCACTCCGTCCAGCAGGACCGCATGAACTTGCCTAAGAAGTCTCGTGCACAAGGGCATCTTTTTGAGCAGTTCTACGCCGCGGTCGACAGCACGGACGTAATTCACGACGTCTGCGACATCTTTATGATGGAGTTGTGTTTGTGATGGACTAAGTAGGTCGTCAAACGTGCACTGGGTTCCCTCAATTTGCGAAGAAAGGAGTGCTTCTTTGCGCACGTACATTGTCAGATACATGTCGGCGTTGGGAACAAAGTAGAGCATGCCTTCAAGCTCTCCAAGCTTTCGTGAGCATGCGGAAAGCGTGCGATAGGTTTCCTCGGTGAGGTTTAGCTGCCTCAATGATTGCAAGGGCGTTGGAAAAAACGAATAGTAAGCCAATTTCCCCGATAGATTATTGCGGAGCGTTCCCTGGCCGTTCTCCTCGATTTGCATCGCGCCCTCCATATCTTTAGTGCCGGAAACTCGTTATTAGGCTAATCATATCAATTCTAATAACGAGTTTAATGATTAAATAGTTATTAGAATTGATATAAACAATCTAATGATGAGAAGTCGTTATTACTTGACCATGGAGCTCGGCTTGGTACAGGGGGGTCATCCAAAATGAACGTGGATAATCTCCCGTTTTTGGCTCGGTGACGGCCTCAAAGTCAAAGTGGGAGATTATCCACGCTCGTTAGTTAAGCGTCCGAAAATCCACACTCGCCAAACCTACCAAAAAGGGACGGGTTTATTTTGGCACGTTTCGGTAGGTATCAGGAAGTGTTAGGGACAAGGCGGCGACAGGACTCGAGAGCGAAAAGAAGTGTCGGGTTTGGTGCGCCCGCTTCTGCCCGTCCCGTGTGCAGGCGATACTCGGCTTATCGACCCGCGATGCAAAGGAGATGCTCGTCCCACGAACACTACCGGGAAGGGCTTGCGATTCGAGTCCCCACCTTAGCATTTGAACCATTTGGCACTATAATTACCGTAGGCATGCGCACAACGTTGCGCTTAATCAAGAGGAGAAAACGTATGGGTCTGTTTGATATGTTCAAGAAGAAGGCTGAGCCCGCGGCTGCTGCTGCTCCGGCCTCCATCTCTGCTTCTGCCGGCGCCGACGTGCTGTGCTCGCCCGTCAAGGGCAAGGTCATCAAGATGGCCGACGTGCCCGATCCCGTCTTTGGTGGCGAGGTTCTGGGCAAGGGCTGTGCCGTGTGGCCCGAGGACGATCTGGTCTACGCTCCCTGCGACGGTAAGGTGACCGTCACCATGGGTCACGCCGTGGGTCTGCAGTCCGATAGCGGCATCGAGGTTCTGGTGCACGTTGGCGTCGATACCGTCAACATGAACGGCGATGGCTTCGAGGGCTTCGTCAAGGCCGACGACGTTGTGAAGGCCGGCCAGCCCATACTCAAGATCGACCGCGCCAAGATCGCCGCTGCCGGTTACAAGGACTGCGTCGTGGTGGCCGTGTCCAACACCGCCGAGTTTGCCGACGTCGAGCTCACCGTTGAGGCAGAGTCCGCCGTCGCCGCCGGTGACGCCATCGTTAAGGTCGTTCGCAAGTAAACTGCGGCGTTCAAAGGATGTGCAAGGGTGGTCGGGTTTTCCGGCCACCTTTTTTGCACCGTGGGGAAGCGTTTTATTGCGCGTTGGGCGGGCTTGCAAACCGTTCGGACGCTAAAACGAACCGACCGCGCCTTCGCGTTGCCGAGGGTGTTCATAAGTGGATAGTATGGGCTTACTTATTACAACGTGTGCCGCGTCCGGGAAGCGCGGTGCCGCTCATTGGGAGGAACAACATGAAAAAGAAGCTGCTGCTTGCGCCCCTCATGGCCGTCTTGGTTGCATGCGTGGTCGTGCTTTCCGACTGTGGAGGTCCTTCGGTTGAGGAGCTCATCACCGAGGATCTTACGACGCAGTTTGACGAGGTCAAGAACGGTGGCGACGACTTCCTTTCTGGTCTGGAGGAAGCTTCGGGCGACGAGTTCGAGCAGCTGGGTATCGATCCCAAGGAGTATGCCAAGACCTATCTCGAGGGCTTTGACTACAAGATCGGCGACGTGACGGTCGACGAGGACAAGGGTGTCGCGACCGCCGAGGTCTCTATCACCTGCAAGTCTATGAACAAGATCGTCGAGGACTTCTCCACCCAGTATCAGGAGAAGGTCGCCGCGCTTGACACGGTTCCTTCCGATGACGAGCTGTACAAGATGGCCGGTCAGGTTATGGTCGATGTGACCAAGGCCACCGAGCCCAGGAAGACCACGGTTATCTTCAAGTACACCTGCAACGACGACGGCGAGTGGTCTGCCGACGACTCCGTCAACTCCGAGATGATGGATGCAATGCTGAGCTAGGGGGTTACGCGGTTCTACGAACCGCGTAACCAGTTGACGCTGCGCGCCGCCCAGGACGACAATTTGTCATTCAAAAGGCGAGGCATGACCAGAAGGTCTATGCCTCGCCTTTTTAATGCCAACTTGTTCGTCCTGGACGTCGCTCGCTGTCCATTCTCTACCTGCATCGTTGCCATGGTGCGGCACTTGTAGTCATTGGGGACGTTCTTAAATGATCAGGCGGCACTTGGGGACGTTCCTTTTCTGCCGGCAGTTGGGGACATTCCTTGTGCCAGCGTTGCATCGAGTGCTTGGGAAACCGCGACCCGGTTTTTGGCCGAATAGTGGGTCGCATTTTCCGGATGGGGTGGGTTGCGGAAAGTGCGACCCGGAATATTGCTCTGAAACGGGATGCGGTTTCCCTGATGCGCCTCAAACGGAAAGCGCATCCCATTCCGGAGCTCCAAAACGGGATGCGCTTTCCGCGCGGAAGAATTGTCGCAGCTGCGTTAAGCAGTGTCGCTCGTTACTCGCCCAGGATCAGCGCTGCGAGCTCATCCTGGGTGTCCACCACGTAGTCGGCGCCGGCGGCTTCCAGCTCTGCGCGGCCGCGGAAGCCCCAGCTGACGCCCGCACTCTTAAGGCCGGCGTTGTGACCGGTCAGGATATCGACATTGGAATCGCCTACATAGAGCGTGGTCGACGGATCGGCGCCTAGCTCTTTCATCACATGCAGTGTAACAGGCGCCTCGGGCTTGGGCGGAAACGCATCGACGCGGCCCTGCACCAGCGCAAAGCGCTTGGAACCAAAATACTTTTCGATAAGCGGAGCCGCCGAGACGTGGTCCTTGTTAGTGAGCACGGCAAGCTGAACGCCCGCGGCGCGCAAGCGGTCGAGCATCTCGATCGTGCCGGCATAGGGAGCGGTGTGGTCTTCCTTGTGCTCGCCGTAGTAAGCCCTAAACTCGGCAAGCGTCTGCTCAAACATGCGGCCGTCGCCCGCATACTCGGCGGGCATAAAGCGCTCAACCAGCTTGAGCATGCCGTTTCCCACCTTGTAGCGGTACTCGTCAACGGCAAACGTGGGCCAGCCGTGCGCCTCGCAGGTATGGTTGCCGGCGGCCGCCAGGTCCTCGAGCGTGTTGAGGATGGTGCCGTCCAGGTCAAAGATCACATGGGAAAAAGCTGCTGCCATAAAAACTCCCGTCATTGGGTTTAAAACGCACCCCATAATACTGGGCTTCCGCGTTGGGCGTGCTTGGAATCTGAACATCTCCAGGGGTATCAGGCCGCATCGCGCCGACCGTGTGGTTTCGCCCTAGCAAATTCTCGGCAGCTGCTCTCCTACGAGCATGTCGAGGATGCGGGTCGAGCCCCAGCCGGTGCGCACGCGCACGGCGGGATGGGCGCCCTCGGCAAGTGGCAGCACGCGGCCGATGATGGCGGCATTCTCGCCGTAGCGGGCGGCGCGCATGGCGCTCAGCGCGGCATCGGCTTGCTCGGCCGGCACGACGGCAACCATCTTGCCCTCGTTTGCCACCTGCAGCACATCGTAGCCGAGCATCTCGCAGGCTGCCTGCACGTCGGGGCGCACGGGCACATCGTCCTCGTCGATCTCCATGGCAACGCCGCTGGCCTGCGCAAACTCGTTGAGCGTCGAGGCCAGGCCACCGCGCGTGGGGTCGCGGAAGCAGCGTGTGTCGGGTGCTGCGGAAAGCACATCGGCAATCAGGTGGTTGAGCGGCGCGGCGTCGCTTTCGATGGTGCTCGAAAACGCCAGACCCTCGCGTTGGCTCATGATAGCGATGCCGTGGTCGCCCAGTGTACCCGAGACCAGGATGACATCGCCGGGCTGGCAGTTTGCGCCGCTGAGCGCCACGCCCGCAGGCACCTCGCCCACGCCGGCGGTATTGATATAGACGCCGTCGGCCCCGCCGCGCTCGACCACCTTGGTGTCGCCCGTGATTATGGACACGCCCGCCTCGTGCGCCGTCTCGGCCATCGTCTGCACAATCTGGCGGAGCCTATCCATGGGATAGCCCTCTTCGAGGATAAAGCCGCACGACAGGTAGCGCACGTTGGCGCCCGAGGTCGCGACGTCGTTGACGGTTCCGCACACGGCGAGGCGGCCGATGTTGCCACCGGGGAAGAACTGCGGCGAGACTACAAAGCTGTCGGTCGACATGGCGATGCGCCCGCTCGCGGGCAGCGCGGCGACGCCGGCATCGTTGCCTTCGAGCAGCTCGGGCGACCCAAAGGCATCCAAAAAGACCTCATCGATGATGCGTTTCATCATCTGGCCGCCGGAGCCGTGGCCCAGCAGGACGGTGCTATCGGTAACGCTATGGGACATATCGAAAACTCCAATCGTGGGTGGTGCCGGTGTGCGGGTGTGTCCGGGCTAGTTGCGGTAGCGGTAGTACGCCGCGCAGCTGCCCTCGGAGCTCACCATGCACGGGCCGACGGGGTGCTCGGGCGTGCAGGTGCGGCCAAAGAGCGGGCAGTCGCTCGGCGTAATGGCCCCGCGCAGCACGTCGCCGCAGCGGCACCCGCGCGGCTCGACTGTCGCCTCAACGGGCACATCAAAGCGGGTGCGGGCATCAAAGCGCGAGAATTCGGGATGAATGGCGAGTCCCGAAGCCGCAATCGGCCCCAGCCCGCGCCACGTGGTGTCGCATGGTTCAAACACCTGCTCGACCAGCTGGCGCGCCACGGGATTGCCGTCTGCGTTGACGCCACGGCGGTAGGCGTTGTCAATCGCCGGCCTGTCCTCGACAACCATCTGGACCAGCATGCAGATGCCCTGCAGGATATCGACCGGTTCAAATCCCGTGACCACGCCCGGGGTATTGAATTCGTCGACCAAAAAGCTAAAGGGCGCCAAGCCCGTGATGGTGGCGACGTGGCCCGGCAGGATAAAGCCGTCGATGGTGGTCTCGGGGTCGTTGGCGATGGCGCGCAACGCCGGCGGCGTGGTCTTGTGGGCGCAATAGACCGAGAAGTTCAAAAGCCCGCGCGCCTCGGCCTCCAAGATGGCGGCGGCGATGGTGGGCGTCGTAGTCTCAAAGCCCACGCCCATAAAAATGACCGGGCGATCAGGGTTTTGCTCGGCAATGTCGAGCGCGTCGAGCGGGGAATAGACGATGCGGATATCGCGCCCCGCCGCCTTTTGCGCAGCGAGCGAGGTGGATGATCCGGGCACGCGCATCATGTCGCCAAAGGTGGTGATGATGGCGCCGTCTATGTTGGCGAGCGCGATTGCGTGGTCGATGTCGCGGTTGGCGGTGACGCAGACGGGGCAGCCCGGGCCGCTCAGCAGCTTGAGCCCGGCCGGCATAATGGAGCGAAAGCCATAGCGCCCGATGCTCACGGTATGCGTGCCGCAGACTTCCATAAGGTTGATGGTGCGGTCGCCGACAAGCTCATGAATGCGCTCGATGAGCTCGCGAGCCAGCTTGGGATCGCGGAATGCCGAGAAATCGATACCGGAGCGCGCCGGCTGCTCGGGCGCCACTAGTAAGCCTCCGCCGGGTTGGTGGTCAGCTGGTCTTCTTCGACCAGCTCGGACATGGCATTAACAAGCTCGAGCGTTTCCTGTGCTTCCTGCTCGTCGACAATCTGGATGCCAAAGCCGGCGTGTACGAGAATATAGTCGCCAACCTGCGCCGTCGGCACGAGTCGCAGCGACACGGGGCGCTCGATGCCCATCATGTCGACGGTGGCCTTGAGGTCGTCGTCGCGTTTGACTACTTTACCGGGAACGGCAAGGCACATATTGTTCCCCTTTTATACGCTTTGCGCTGGACGGGCGCTCAATAATCCATCAGTTGATGGTAGCGCTCGCGGGCGCTGCGGGCAAACGCGCTACACCTGTGAGACGGCGGCTTGCGGGCTGGCCGAACAGCCTACTGCGATGCAACCTGCGCAAGACGAGCGCTTGCGACTGCCGCCTGACCGTAGGCGATGCAGCCGTCGTTAACGGGCACGGTTTGGGGAATCAAGACAGTGAGACCCATGCTTTTGAGCTCGCGGGTGAGGAGCTGGAGCAAAAGTCGGTTCATGAACACGCCGCCCGAGAGCGCGACGGTATCGATGCCTTCGCGCGCGCAGATTTCGCGTGCGATTCGTGCCGAAGAGCGCGCGATGGCGATATGGAAGTCGAGCGCGAGCCTGTAGGCCGCAGTGCCGGCCCTGGTTCCCTCCAAAAGCGCCTCAATAAGCGATCTGGAGTTTAGAACATGGCAGGCGTCCGGACGGGATGATTCGGTTACGGAAAAGCCGGCTATATTGCCGGCGGGGCAGGCACTTTCGCTGCTGAGTGCGCGCCAGGCGGCAGCCTCAAGCTCGATGGCGGGTTCGCCCTCGTAGGTTGCCTTGTCGCAGATGTCCAGAATTGCTGCCGCGGCATCAAAGAGACGCCCCATGCTGCTGGTACGCGGGCTGTTGATGCCGCGCTCGATCATGGTGGCTGTCACGCTGCGCGTTTGCTCGTCGAGGCTGTCCAAAAGCCGAGCGGCACCTGGGTGCTCGAGCAGACCGAGCTCACTGAGCAGGGCAAAGGCGTTGCGGCGGGCGTCGCGCACGGAGGCCGCCCCGCCGGGGAGCGCCCAGGTGCGCAAATGCGCGGCGCGTTCAAAGCCGCCAAGGCTGGCAACAAGAAACTCGCCGCCCCAAATGGTCCCGTCGGTGCCGGCGCCGGTGCCGTCAAAGGCGATGCCAAGGACGCGCGCGTCGGTTGTAAGCTGGCCCGCGGCGATGGCCTCGGCCATTACGCTCGCGATATGCGCATGATGGTGCTGCACCTCGACGAGCGGCAGATTGCATTTTCGCGCCTGCTCGCGCGCCCACTGGCCCGATAGATAGCTGGGGTGTACATCGCAGGCCAAGGCGGCGGGCGCCAAATCAAAGAGATCTTCCAAGCGCGTGCGCGCGGCGTTCCAGGCATCGAAGGTCCCGCCGTTTTCAACATCGCCGATATGCTGCGACACAAAACAGGGCGCCTCGCCGTTCGTCCCTTCACGTGTGAGCGCAATCGTGGCCTTTTGTTGTGGCCCGCAGGCGAGCACGCAGGACGGAGCGCCGTCGAGCGCCGGCAACGGCAGCGGCTGGGGTGCATATCCCCGAGCGCGGCGCACGGGCATAACGGCGCCGTCGACCACGCGCACCACGGAATCGTCATAGCGCGAGAGAATCGCGCGGTCGTTACCGAGCAACGCGTCGGCGATGCCGGCGGCAACGAGGTGTTCCCAGGCAAGGTCGTCGTCGGTCTCGATGGGTTCTTCGCTCAGGTTTCCGCTGGTCATGACGAGCGCGTGCATACCGCAGACTTCTGCCGCGGCAAGCAACAGATGTTGAAGCGGCGTATAGGGGAGCATGACGCCGAGCTCGGGCAGGTCGTGCGCGACAGATGGCGCGAGGGCGAGGATGTCGGGGGAACCGTCGTTGTCCTCGCTAACAGTGCGCCGGCGCAGCAGCACGATGGGGCGGATACTGCCAGCGAGCAGATCGCGTTCAGCATCGTCGATATGACACAGGCGCTCGGTATCAGCAAGACTACGTACCATGACGGCAAGTGGTTTGTTGCTGCGGCGTTTGCGACGGCGCAACTCGGCCATCGCCTGCTCGTTGGCAGCGTCACAGGCTAGATGGAATCCGCCCAGGCCCTTGATGGCGACGATGCCACCGCTGGCCAGCAGCTCAACGCAGCGCTCGATGATAGCGTCGCTGGCCTCGCGTGTGGTGCCGACGGCCGGTGTCGCGGACGAATTCCCGCACGCATTGCCGTTTACAGCCTCGCGCCACGTAATATGCGGCCCGCAATCAAAGCAGGCATCGGGCTGCGCGTGAAAACGCCGGTCGAGTGGGTCGACATACTCCGCAGCGCACTTGGGACACATGGGAAAACAATCCATCGACGTGGCCGCTCGGTCATAAGGCAGCGATCGGATGATGGTAAAGCGTGGGCCGCAGTTAGTGCAGTTGATAAAGGGGTAGTGATAGCGTCGGTCGGCGGGATCGAACAACTCGCGCAGGCAATCGTCACAGGTGGCGATATCGGGCGAGACGAGCGTCGTGTGCGCGGTCTGGTCCTGCGACGCCACAATGTGAAAGCCCTGCTCATCGGCAGCGCTCCAGCCGCCAGGCTCCAAATCCGCAATATCGACTCGCTCAACGCGAGCTGCCGCAGGCGCATGCTCAGAAAGCGCGGCAACAAAAGCATCGAGCGCATCGGCCAAAGCGTGCGCCTCGATATGCACGCCGTCGCCCGCATTGAGCACCCATCCACAAATGCCATGTGCCATGGCCTCGCGATACACAAACGGTCGCATGCCAACGCCCTGCACAATGCCCGTCACATGAATATGCACATGCCGCATGCGACACCCCTCATCAAAACCGACCAAAAAGGGACAGGTTTATTTTGGTAGGTAAAACTTCTAAACCTGCCAAAACAAACCTGTCCCTATTTGGCAGGTGCGCTGCGGGAAATCCCGCTACAGCCCCAGGCTCTGCTTGGTGGCGGCGCACGTGAGCTCGCCGTGCTTAACGCCGCGCAGGCCCAGCAGGCGGTCGGCTAGTTCGTAGACGCGCTCGCCGCGACCCTTGAGTGCCAGGATTTCCAAGCAGTTGTGGTGATCCAAATGCACGTGCATCGTCGATACGATCTCGTCGGTGTAGTCGTGCTGCACCTCGTCCAGGCGGCGCGTCAGATCGCCGGTGTGATGGTCGTAGATCATAGTGAGCGACCCGATAACGTGCTCATCGGGCGTGCGCATCTGCTCTTTGGCGATCGAGGCGCGAATCAGGTCGCGCACGGCCTCGGATCGGTTGGCCACGTCGCCGCGGCGTGCGATCTGCTCGTCAAAACGGCGCAGCAGGTCGTCGGGTGCGGTAACCGAAAAACGGACCAGCTCGGAGCCGGAGCCACTACAGTGGCAGCCCGCGTCACCGTCCGCCCCGTGCGGATGCTCGTGCTCGTACCCGCAGCCGTGCTCGTGTTCGGCCACCTTACACCAGCTTCACGGATCCGACGGAGTTGTGGTCGGCCTCGATGGCATCTTCGTAGCCCTCGAGTGCGTCGTGGGCCTCGTGCAGCGCGGCCATGGCGGCCTCGAGCTTGGCGCCGATGCGCTCCATGTCAAAATTCTCGGTCGCATGCAGCAACTGATGGCTCCATTCGTGAGCGAGCTCGATGGTGTCGTCGACCTGCTTGACGCTCATGGCAAGCTGGCTCATGTTCATTCCGACGTCATGCATGGAAAATCTCCTTTTGTATGGGGCAGTTCAGTGGTTCAGATTTTACTACGCCCGCTCTGCGCGCAGCTGCATAAGAAAACGGGTACGAGTCTGTGCGACCCGCACCCGTTCACTGGGGGCTGTTTGTGACTACCATACTATCCGTGGTTGCACTCGGTGCATCCAGAAGTCCGGCGAGCGGTGCAAAAGCGCTCATGGACGGCAGGCAGACGGCAACATGTAACAAGCGTATTACAGATGCTTCTCCAGCAGCGCCTGCAGCCTCGCCTTGGGCAGAGCGCCAACCGAGCGGTCAATCTCCTCGCCGTTCTTAAACACAACCAGCGTGGGGATGCTCATGACGCCATACTTCATGGCCAGGTCCTGGTTGTCGTCGACGTTGCATTTGGCAACGGCAAGCTTGCCCGCCAGCTCATCGGCAACCTCGTCAACGATGGGCGAGAGGGATCGACAGGGCCCGCACCACGGTGCCCAAAAATCGACCAGCACGGGCAGGCTGTCGTTAACGATGGAATCGAAGTTCTCGGGGGTAATCTGATTAATGTCAGCCATGGTGACCTCCATAATGCGACGCGGCTTGGCCGCGTAAAACTCAGTACGACCGTGCTTATACCCAGCCGCCCGCAAAGCAACCACTCGCGGCCGGCTCTTTTATATAATGGTGGGCACGCAAACGATTGGAGAGCGCATGCCCACGTCACAAAGCCAGAAAAAAGAAGCCATCGCCCAGGCGGCCGAGCAGGAGCTCGCATCGCTCGCGGGTCGCGGCGTGCGTATCGCGGGCAACGCGTGCTCGCCGATCGTACTAGTCAAAGGCGATTTGGACGAGGCCGAGCGTTCGGGTGGCGAGCTTGCCGCCGGCCCGGATGGCGCGGCGTTGCGCAAGGCGCTTGGGGCCATCGGCTACGCGCCCGAGGATTTTTGCGTGCTGGCAAGCGTCGCCGGCGTGGGTGACGGGGCGGTCGCGACAGGCGAGGGCCTACCGTGCGAGCTGTTCCGCGAGGCGCTCGAGGCCTTGGACCCCGAGGCGGTCTTGCTGCTGGACGATCGCGCGGCCGATACCATGCGCGAGACCTATGCCGACATGCTTGTGGCAATCGACGACTTCGATACCGCTATGCTCAAGCCCGGCTTGGTCGCCCATGTGCAGGGCCGCCGCGTGCTCGCGCTCGACGGCTTTGAGGCGGCACTGACTGACAAAGCCGCCAAGCAGCGCATGTGGGCATACATCAAGCAGCTGACCCCGGCAGCCGCTCCGCTGTAGCGAGGCTGGCGGCAGCCCCTACATCACGGCGCGCAGCTCAAACCGATCGCCGTTAATGCGGAACTGGCAGTTGCCGTTCATGCGCTCCACGGCAAGTTTGATGCTCCTGGTGCCAAAGCCGTGGCCCGCATGCCGGGTCACGGGCATGCCGTCGACCATGCGCGGCGCGCGGTCAAACGTGTTGGAAACTAACAGCAGCAGCTGGCCGTCCTCTAATCGCAGGTCAAAGTCGACGAATCGCTTTCCTTGGGGTGCGGCGCTTGCGGCGGTGATAGCGTTTTCCAAGGCATTTGAGAGCACGCTAAACAGGTCGGCGTCACCTACGTGGATGGTTTCGGGTACGGCGGCGCGCAGGTTGGCGGTAATGCCGTTTCTATTGATATCCGAGTTAAATGACGAAAGCGCGATGTTTACGGTCTCGTTGGCGCAGAAGCGGCGTACGGCGGTGCGGTCGCCGGCTTCGCAGAGTTCGTCGATGCGATCGAGCGCCTCGTCGGTGTGGCCCTCCTCAATTAAAGCGGCCAGGCCGCGTAGGAAGTGGCGCATGTCGTGGCGCAGAATCGACAGCTCGCGCCCAGATTGACGCCAAGCCTCGAGCTCTTTGATGGCGGCGCTGTCGCGGGTTTCGAGCATCCAGCGCTCTCGCTCGGCGGTTTCCTTTTCTTCGTATTCGCGCAGGTAAACGGCAAGAAACATAAGATAGAAGGCACAGAGCGCAAATGCCAAAAACTCAACCGTCACCACCGAGCCCGAGTGGAACAGCGTGGTGTAGACGTTGGTGGCATAGTCAAAGACGTAATAGACGAACGGCAGGATTAAAAGGATGCCCAGCTCGGTGGTGCTTTTAATCGCCAAGCGTGGACCGATGTCGCCGGCCCAATGCAACAGGACGGCAAAGACGGCGAGTGTGGTCGCGATGCGCGCCAGATAGTACGCGATCTGAGAATCGGTTGCGGCAAATGCGGCGATGCCCATCCAATTGCTGAACTGGCAGCTCAGATAGGCACTCGTAATGCCGAGCACGGCAAGCAGCGGGCTCAGGCGGTAGCGCGCGCACAAATAGATGACGAGCGGCAGATGCACGACGAGCGGATATACCTGGCGGGCGAAAAGCTCGCCGCCGACGGCATTGGCGATCGAAAAGGCAGCGCCGGTTGCGACTCCGACCCCCACCAACTCGAGTGCATGGCGTCGATTGATTTCGATACCGCACAGCGCCGCCGAGGCAAAGACGCCAAAGAGTAGCGTTGTGGCGTGGTGGATTGCCCAAAGGATCATTTCGACCGAGGAGACCATCAGTGTCTTCCACCCTCAAAGCGCACCGCAAAGTAGGCGTCTTGGAATCCCTGCTTGCAGCTGCGCGAAAGCGGGATGCACGCGCCCGAGCGCATGACGATGTCCGTGCGGTCAAAGTGATCGATATTGCGCAGGTTGACCTGGTAGCTGCGGTGGCATTTAAAGAAGACCGCGTTTTGCTCCAAGCGGTCCTCGACGCTGCGGAACGACTCGAGTGCCTCGATATCGCGTCCGTCGCGCAGGTGGAAGACCACGTGCTTGTTGCGCGCCTCGGCATATTCGATGTCGGACAGGCGCAGGGCGTGGTAGCCAAAGGAAGTTTTGATCACGAGCTCGTCGGTTGCCGCCGGGCGCATGCTCGAAAGCTCGTCGAGTAACTGCGCCAGGCGTTCGTAAGTCACAGGCTTGAGCAGATAGTCGAAGGCACGGACCTCGTAGGATTCCAGCGCGAACTCGGGCGATGAGGTGAGAAACACCAGGCGCACGGCGGTGTCGGCCTGGCGCAGCTCGCGTGCGGTGTCCATGCCGTTGACGAGCGGCATGATCATGTCGAGCAGAATGATGTCGGCGCGCGATGCGGCATGGCGGGCCAGCAGGTCCTCGCCGCGCGTGACGAGCGCAACATCGACCGCCGTGCCCGTCTCGGTCGACCAACGGTCGATCATCCGGTGCAGTCTATCTAGAAAAGTGACATCATCGTCACAGGCAATAATCTTGAGCATTCGGCCCCCTTAAGTAGTTCGATTTTGCCACATCGGGCACGCGCCGCTTGCGGGGGTGCGGACCGTTTGCGCCCCACGGCGTGCAACTCGCGCCAAGCGGTATTGCGGTGGCGAAAGATGCCTCCTGCGCCATCGAGAGCTCAGCTATCCTTAGCTTGCCAGTTCGAAAATGGACTTGCTACATGATTGAATCTTTATTTCAACTTTACACCTAGGTTTACAGCTGTCTTGTCAGCTGTAAACCTAGGTGTCATACTAAAGCCCCAAGATTCGCCAAAAGAGAGGGGCCTTGATGGCACAGAGCGCGAACATGGATGCGTCGGAGCTTGCACGCGATATCGCGGCCGGCCTAGCATCGGCAACGACGGCAACGGAGCGCGCGGCACTGGTGCCCGCAGAGCTCGTCGAGGCCATTCAGCAACTAAAAACCCAACGTGACGCGGTGATCCTAGCGCACTATTACGTGGCGCCCGAGGTGCAGGCCGTGGCTGATTACGTCGGCGACAGCTTCTACCTGGCCAAGCTCGCCAAGAGCCTGCCGCAGCAGACTATCGTGCTGTGCGGCGTGGAGTTTATGGGCGAGAGCGCCAAGCTGCTCAATCCCACTAAGACCGTGCTGCTGCCCGAGCCCTGCGCGGACTGTCCCATGGCGCACATGGTCAAGCGCGAGACGGTCGACGCGGCGCGCGCCGAGTACGGCGACGACCTAGCTGTCGTCTGCTACGTCAACTCCACAGTCGAGATCAAGAGCTGGAGCGACGTGTGCGTCACCAGCTCCAACGCCGTCAAGATCGTCTCTGAGCTGCCGCAGCAGCATGTCCTGTTCATCCCCGATCAAAACTTGGGCCGCTTCGTAGCCGAGCAGGTGCCGCAAAAGTACGTCATTCTCAACAAGGGCTACTGCCCGCGCCACCACATCATCACCGTCGAGCAGATCGTCGACGCGACGGAGGCCCACCCCGACGCGCTCGTACTGGCGCACCCCGAGTGCAAGGCCGATGTGCTGGCCGAGGCCGACTACATCGGCTCCACCGCCGGCATCATCAAGTATGCCGAGGAGTCGGACGCCAGCGAATTCATCATCGTGACGGTCCGCGGCGTGCTCTACGAGCTCGAGCGCCGCTGCCAGGGCACCGGCAAAAAGTTCTACTTCCCCGCGGTGCAGCCCACCTGCGTCAACATGGATCTCATCACGCTCGAAAAGCTCGTGCGCTGCCTGGAGACGGGCGAGGGCGAGGTGCAGATCGGCGTCTCGGACGAGGCTGCCGACCAGGCCAAGCTCACGCTCGACCGCATGCTCGAGTACGCGGCGCGTTAGAACGATGTGACATGAGGGGCAGTCCCTTATGTCACATTCAAGGGAGAGGATTCCTGTGGAAACCAAGCAATACCCCGATATGGAGTGCGACGTCGTCATTGCCGGCTGCGGCGTAGCGGGTCTGTACGCGGCCCTCAATCTGCCGACGAGCACGCGCGTGATCATGCTCTCCAAGGGCGCGGTCGATGAGTGCGATTCGATGCTCGCGCAGGGCGGCATTTGCGTGCTGCCCGAAGGCTCGGACTACGATGCCTTCTTTGAGGACACCATGCACGCCGGCCACTACGAGAACCGCCGCGAGAGCGTCGACATCATGATTCGCTCGAGCCGCTCGGTCATCAACGACCTGCTAGCGATGGGCGTGGATTTTGAGCGCAAGGCCGACGGCAGCCTCAATTTTACCCGCGAGGGCGCGCACAGCCGTCCGCGCATTGCCTTCCATGCCGACATTACGGGCAAGGAGATCACGACCAAGCTGCTCCAGGCCGTTCGCAAGCTGGACAACGTGCAGATTTTGGAGCACGCGGCCATGACCGACATCCTGACCGCCGAGCGCGATGGCGCCACGGTGTGCACCGGCGTCGTCGCCGTAGCCGTGGACGAGGACAACTCGGTTCGCCCCGCCGACGAGCTGGCAAATGCCGTTGAGGGCGTGCATGCCGGTAAGCCGTTTAAGATCCATGCCCGCCACACGCTGTGGGCGACGGGTGGCATTGGCGGCGTGTACGACCACTCGACCAACTACCCGCAGCTCACGGGCGACGCCTGCTACATCGCTCAGGAGCATGGCATTAAGATGGAGCACCTGGACTACGTGCAGATCCATCCCACGGGTCTGTTCTCGCCGCAGCCGGGTCGCACGTTCCTGATCAGCGAGAGCTGCCGCGGCGAGGGCGCGATTTTGCTCAACGCCGCCGGCGAGCGTTTTACCGACGAGTTGCAGCCGCGCGACGTTGTCGCCGCCGCCATCCGCGAGCAGATGAAGCAGGACGGCACCGAGCACGAGTGGCTGAGCTTTGCCCCCGTCGAGCGCGATGTGGTGACCGGGCACTTTGCTAACATTCGCGCGCGCTGCCTGGAGGACGGCCGCGACATCTTGGACGAGCCCATCCCCGTTACGCCCACGCAGCACTACTTTATGGGCGGCGTATGGGTCGATAAGGACGGCCGCACCTCGATGCCCGAGCTCTACGCCGCGGGCGAGACGGCCTGCAACGGCGTTCACGGCAAGAACCGCCTTGCATCAAACAGCCTGCTCGAGGCGCTGGTCTGGGGTCGTCGCGCCGCGTGGTATATGCGTACCGGCGAGTCACTGGCCGTGGAGCAGGCAGGCGATCCCGCGCTCGATGGCCGTCATCGCGCCCTGGGCGCCGACACCCTGGCAATCGATGATTTGGCCCGTGCCGCCGGCACGCAGGCCGTGGAGGAGTAGACCATGAATCCCATTACCATGAAGCTCGTCGTCGATGATCTGATTCTGCAGGCCCTGCGCGAGGACATTACCTTTGAGGACGTGAGCACGGCGAGCGTGTGCCCCACGGCGCGTCCCGCCACGGTGGAGCTTATCGCCAAGGCCGACGGCATCATCGCCGGCCTGGACGTATTCGCCCGCACCTTTGAGCTGCTGGATCCGCAGAGCTCCGTGTTGTTCGATGTCTCGGATGGCGACGAGGTGCATGCCGGCGATCACGTGGGCCAGGTGCGCGGCGACGCGCGCGTGTTGCTTTCGGGCGAGCGCGTGGCGCTCAACTACCTGCAGCGCATGAGCGGCATCGCTACTTACACGCATCGGATGGCGGCTGCGCTCGAGGGCACCAAGACCGTGCTTGTCGACACGCGCAAGACCACACCGGGCATGCGTGTGTTTGAAAAGGCGGCAGTCGAGATCGGCGGTGGCAGCAACCACCGCTATAACCTGTCGACGGCTGTCATGCTCAAGGACAACCACATCGATGCCGCCGGTGGCGTGGCACGCGCGATCGAGATGGCGCGCGCTCATGCGTCGTTTACCACGACGGTCGAGATCGAGTGCGAGAACCTGGACATGGTGCGCGAGGCCGTGGAGGCCGGTGCCGATATCATCATGTTCGACAACATGACCCACGACGATATGGCTGCCGCGATTGAGCTTATCGCCGGCCGTGCCAAGACCGAGTGTTCGGGCAACGTGGACGCCGGCAATATCCGCGCGCTTGCCGACCTGGGCGTTGACTTTATTAGCTCGGGCGCCCTGACGCACTCCGCGCCGATCCTCGACCTCTCGCTTAAGCACCTGCGTCTGCTGGACGGTAAATAATGAACGCCCGCGAGCGTCGCCGTGCCATCATGGCCGTGCTCGAGGGGGCCAAGGGGCCCGTATCGGGCAGCGCGCTTGCCCGCGAGGTGGGTGTGAGCCGCCAGATCGTGGTGCAGGACATCGCCCTGCTGCGCGCCGATGGGCACGATATCGTGGCGACCAACCGCGGCTACGTGCTGCAGGAGGCCCCCAGCAGCCCCGCCGTGCCTACGCGCTTGGTCAAGGTTCGCCACAGCGTGGAGCAGGCAGGCGATGAGCTCACGAGTATCGTCGACGCCGGCGGCGCCGTGCTCAACGTGATTGTCAATCACCGCGTGTACGGTAAGATTACGGCCGACCTGGACATCCGCAATCGTCGCGATGTCGAGCGCTATCTGCGCGATATCGAGAGTGGCAAGAGCTTTCCGCTGCTAACGGTGACGAGCGGCTATCACTTCCATCGCATTGCGGCGGAGGACGAACAGACCCTCGACGAGATCGAGGCGATGCTCAAGGAGAAAGGCTACCTAGCCGATTTAATGCCCTACGAGGATGATTTGTCCTAGCCCGACACCGTCCCCAATTAGCTGCCCACGAATGCAAAAGGAGGCCTCCGCGGCGATGCGGAGGCCTCCTTTTTTGTGCACGGTGTACTTTTGAGTGTGCAAGTGGGGGAGTTGTTACTCCTCGACGATCTCGGTGATCGCGCCAGCGGGGCAAGCGTCCTGGCAAGCGCCACAGGCGACGCAGGAGTCCTCGTCAGCGACGGTAGCGACGTCCTGGAGCTCCAGAACGCCAGCGGGGCAGGAGTCGACGCAAACGCCACAAGCGATGCACTCGTCGGCATCAATTACGGGATGAGCCATGGTAGTTTCCTCTCTGTTGACCGACGCTACAGACGATGCGCGCCGGTTTGATTCGGGCAAAAACATACCACGGGAGCGACCGTTTGCAATACCCTCTGGCCGGCATCTTCATACCGTTCGCCGAGTATGCCACGGCTTACTAAAAAACATGCAGGTGAGGCCGATGAGCTGCGCAAATGTTAGCTAAAGGTGACTTGAAATATTGGGCGATTGAGCGAGCTTGCGGAAACCGCATCCCGTAATCTACGTCCAAAACGGGTCGTGCTTTCCGGTTGAGCCTTCTGGCGGAAACTGCGTCCCGGAATCGGTGCTCAAACCGGGATGTAGTTTCCGGTCGAGCCTTCAAGAGGAAACTGTGTCCCAGAATTCATGCTCAAAACGGGCCGCGCTTTCCTCGGGGTCGCCCAAGACCGTTCCGTGCGGCTCCGGACTCAAGCCTCAGCCATCTCTACATAGATCTCAATAGATTTGCCGAGAACTCATTCAGCGCATCTACCTGCGCATTTAAGAACCTAAACTCTCAGCAATAAGAAATCTTATATGAATTGACTTAGATTTTGTATATTCCGGCCCATAAGGGGATACACTACATCCTGAAAGACAAGCCGAAACACCGCTCGGCAGACCGCCGAGTCGGTGCAAACGCACAAGAGAGAGGGAATTTCTAATGGGCAAGATTCTTGGTATCGACCTTGGTACTACTAACTCCGCTATGGCCGTTCTCGAGGGCGGTTCTCCGACCATTATCGTGAACGCCGAGGGCGACCGCACCACCCCGTCCGTCGTGGGCTTCCGTGCCGACGGCGACCGCGTCGTGGGTAAGGCCGCTAAGAACCAGGCTGTCACCAACCCCAAGAACACCGTGTTCTCCATCAAGCGCTTCATGGGCCGCAAGTACTCCGAGTGCACCTCCGAGATCAAGACCGTGCCGTATGAGGTCAAGGAGGGCCAGGGTGGCCGTGCCGTCGTCGACATCGAGGGCAAGGACTACACCGCCGAGCAGGTGAGCGCCATGACGCTCGCCAAGATGAAGGCCGACGCCGAGAAGTATCTGGGCGAGACCGTCACCGACGCCGTCATCACCGTCCCGGCCTACTTCAACGACGCCCAGCGTCAGGCCACCAAGGACGCCGGTAAGATCGCCGGCCTCAACGTCAAGCGTATCGTCAACGAGCCGACCGCTGCTGCTCTTGCCTATGGCCTGGACAAGCAGGGCACCGACCAGCGCATCCTGGTCTTCGATCTGGGCGGCGGCACCTTCGACGTCTCCATCCTCGACCTCGCCGACGGCGTGTTTGAGGTTCTGTCCACCTCGGGCGACAACCACCTGGGCGGCGACGACTGGGATCAGCGCGTTATCGACTGGATGGCCGATAAGTTCCAGCAGGAGAACGGTGTCGACCTGCGTCAGGACCCCATGGCCCTGCAGCGTCTGAAGGAGGCCGCCGAGAACGCCAAGAAGGAGCTCTCCGCCGCCCAGCAGACCACCATCAACCTGCCGTTCATCACCATGAACCAGTCCGGCCCGCTGCACCTCAACTACACGCTGACCCGCGCCGAGTTCGAGAAGATCACCCGCGACCTGCTCGAGCGCTGCAAGCAGCCTGTCACCAACGCCCTGCGCGACGCCAAGCTTAAGCTCTCCGATCTGACCGAGGTCATCCTCGTCGGCGGCTCCACCCGTATGCCCGCCGTCCAGGAGCTCGTCAAGACCATGACCGGCAAGCAGCCCAACATGTCCGTGAACCCCGACGAGGTCGTTGCCGACGGCGCTGCCGTCCAGGGCGGCGTGCTTACCGGCGACGTCGAGGGCATCCTGCTGCTCGACGTTACCCCGCTGTCGCTGGGCGTCGAGACCATGGGCGGCATCATGACCAAGATGATCGACCGCAACACCACGATCCCGACCTCCAAGACCGAGGTCTACTCCACCGCTGCCGACAACCAGACCAGCGTCGAGATCAACGTGCTCCAGGGCGAGCGCGAGCTTGCCCGCGACAACAAGTCGCTCGGTAAGTTCCAGCTGACCGGTATCCCGGCTGCCCGCCGCGGCGTGCCGCAGATCGAGGTCACCTTCGACATCGACGCCAACGGCATCGTCAAGGTCTCCGCTAAGGACAAGGGCACCGGCAAGGAGCAGCAGATCACCATTTCCGGCTCCACCGCTCTGTCTGACGACGAAGTCGATCGTATGGTCAAGGACGCCGAGGCTCATGCCGAGGAGGACAAGAAGCAGAAGGAAGAGGTCGAGGTCCGCAACCAGACCGACAGCCTGTGCTACTCCACCGAGCAGACCCTCAACGAGCTGGGCGACAAGGTTTCCGCCGATGTGAAGTCCAAGGCCGAGGCCGCTATCGCCGACGCCAAGAAGGCGCTCGAGGGCTCTGACGTCGAGGCCATCAAGGCCGCCGGCGAGTCCCTGCAGTCCGTGGCCTACGAGCTGGCCCAGGTTGTCTACGCCGACGCTCAGCAGCAGACCGACGGTGCCGCCGGCGCCCAGTCTGCCGACGATGACGTTGTCGACGCCGACTACGAGGTTGTGGACGACGAGGACAAGTAATCATGTCCGCTCGTAAAGCTCGCACGGAGGCGGCTGCCGCTGGCGCCCCCCCCCCTGCCATCGAGCTC
>CABQWP010000024.1 GCA_902467875.1 uncultured Collinsella sp.
CGACATCGACTCGCTCTGCGACTCCCTCGGAATCTCCCCATATCTCGACAAGCCGACCCGTAAACTCTCGACAGGAATGAAGCAGCAGGTAAAGCTTGCCATGGCGATAGCGACCGATTGCCCGTACCTCATCCTCGATGAACCGCTGAACGGCCTCGATCCGGGAAAACGGAAAACCTCCTGCGACGCGATGCGCAGCGAGGTGGCGCGGGGACGCAGCGTGCTCATTTCAAGCCATCTGCTCGACGACCTGGCAGACCTTACCAACTCGTTCTACTTCATCGAGGCCGGCACGCTCGTGGAAAAGATCAAGTCGTCCTCGCAGACGCTCAAGCAGGAATACCTCGATACATACGAGGGAGGTGAATGACATGAAACTATTTGAACAGCTGAAGTCCAATGCGTCGCGCATGGCTGTCTACGCCATCCTCGTGGCAACGGCTTTATGCGGAATCGCGGCACCCGTCTATGCGCTCAACGGGGAGAAAGGCGATGTCGAACCCGCGTACATGGCTTCGACGGTTAAGGACCGGTACAAAGCCTTCTCTGGAGACGCGTTTTACGTAGCAGAGTACGACACGACCTACCGTGAGCTTCGCTACAACAAGAGATACGAATATCTAGGCGCAGAGGCAATCAGCTATACGTCGGGTTGGTACCGCTCCAACTATGGACACATAACCCAGTTCAAGTGTAACTACCGTGTGTACAACTAAAGCAACCGGCCGGGACGAGGGGTGACGCAAAAGCGTCGCCCCTCGTTTTTAACCATGTCAACTGAACCTAGTTCAGTTTGGTTGATTTCCGATCTCAGCCGAACACATTGAGCGGAAAGGCCGTTCCCGCAGTCAGTCGAACGTCCCCGGGGCCCTTCTCAGGCCCCGGGGACGGCATTTTCCCAGTTGAAGGAACGGTGGAGATGTGTTTCGATGGGTCAGATTCGTGTTGTTCCGAAAAGACCGTGAACCTTTTGTGGGACACGCGGCGCCGTGGTACCATAGCCGAGTTTGTTGTCTTGGTCGGAAACCAAGACGCCTTATGCGCTGATCGGTAACCAGCGCCTGACTAATAAGGAGTCCTACCATGAAGCAGGGTATCCATCCCCAGTATGTCGAGTGCACGGTGACGTGCTCCTGCGGCAACACCTTCAAGACGCACGCTACCGTGTCCGAGATGAAGGTCGAGCTTTGCAACGAGTGCCACCCGTTCTACACCGGCCAGCAGAAGTTCGTCGACACCGGTGGACGCGTCCAGCGCTTCGCCGACAAGTTCGGTGGCGCCGCTGCCGCCCAGCTCAAGAAGGCTGAGGAGGCCAAGGCTGCCAAGGCCGCCAAGGCTGCTGAGGCCGAGGCCGCTCGCAAGGCCGCCGCTGAGGCTAAGGCTGCCGAGAAGGCCAAGCGTGCTGCTAAGTTTGCCGAGGAGGCTGCCAAGCAGGCCGCCGAGGCTCCCGCAGAGGCTCCCGTCGAGGAGGCCGCTGCCGAGGCCGAGACCACCGAGGCTGCTGAGTAAATAGCTCGCCGCGGAATCACTCGCATTCATGGCATAAGGGCCGCGCATCCGTTTGGGTGCGCGGCCCTTTTCTTTTTATTGGTGCAGGCTAACCCGTTCCCATTGCACCAGATTGGTGCGAAGGGGACGGGTTGGTTTGCACCAAATGGCAGAGTGACGGCGTTTTCCCAGATAAAACCTGCCAAAATAAACCAGTCCCTTTTTGGCAGGTCGGTCGGGTCGTAGTTATTACGTGGCGGTCGAGGTCGACCGTATAGGCCGCGCCTTGTTTGGCTAAAGTACAATCATCTGTGTTTAACTCGCCCGCAGCTGCACGGCGTGGGCGATGGCCAAAAAGGAAAACCACATGGGATTCATGTCAAAGCTGCTGTCCTTTGGATCCGATAAGGACCTTAAGCGCTACTACAAGATCGTCGACCAGATCAACGGTCTTGAGCCCCAGTTTGAGAAGATGACCGAGGAGGAACTCCGCGCCCAGACCGATAAGTTCCGCGAGCGTTACGCCAACGGCGAGTCGCTCGACGACATGCTTCCCGAGGCCTTTGCCACCGTGCGCGAGGCTTCCAAGCGCATCACGGGCATGCGCCACTTTGACGTACAGCTCATCGGCGCCATGGCGCTTCATGAGGGTCATATTGCCGAGATGAAGACCGGCGAGGGCAAGACGCTCGTCTCCACCTTGGCCGGCTACCTCAACGCTATCGCCGGCAAGGGCGTGCATGTCGTTACCGTCAACGATTACCTGGCAAAGCGCGACTCCGAGTGGATGGGCCGCATCTACAAGTACCTGGGCATGACCGTCGGTCTGCTCCAGAACAACATGCCGCTCGAGCTCAAGCGCCCGGCCTACCAGGCAGACGTCACTTACGGCACCAACTCCGAGTTCGGTTTCGACTACCTGCGCGACAACATGGTCACCCGTCCCGAGCAGCGCGTGCAGCGCGGCCACCATTACGCCATCGTCGACGAGGTCGACTCCATCCTGATCGATGAGGCCAGAACGCCGCTCATCATCTCGGGTGCCGGCACCAAGTCCGCCAGCACCTACAAGGACTTCGCGCGTGCCGTGCGCGGCCTTGAGCGCGGCGAGGACGTGTCGCACGACATGCTCACCGCCACCGAGGACGTGGAGCCCACGGGCGACTATGTCATGGACGAGGCCAAGCACACCATTGCCGCCACCGAGCGCGGCCTTAAGAAGATCGAGCGCCGCCTGGGTATCGAGGACATCTATGCCGACCTTTCGGGCCAGCTGGTCAACCACCTGCAGCAGGCGCTGAAGGCCCAGTACATGTTCCATCGCGACAAGCAGTACGTGGTCACCAACGGCGAGGTCAAGATCGTCGACGAGTTCACCGGCCGCATCATGGAGGGCCGCCGCTATTCTGAGGGCCTGCACCAGGCCATCGAGGCCAAAGAGGGCGTGCTCGTACGCGAGGAGAACCAGACCCTGGCCACCATCACCCTGCAGAACTACTTCCGTCTGTATGACAAGCTTTCCGGTATGACCGGCACGGCACTTACCGAGGATGCCGAGTTCCGCGAGATCTACAAGCTGCCCGTCGAGGTCATCCCCTCCAACAAGCCCGTGCAGCGCGTGGACCACGAGGACCTGGTATATCGTACCATCCAGGCCAAGTACAACGCCGTTGCCGACGACGTCGAGCGACGTCACGCCAAGGGACAGCCGGTCCTGGTGGGCACCGTCTCCATCGAAAGCTCCGAGAAGCTGTCCGCCGCCCTTACCAAGCGCGGCATCGCGCACGAGGTTCTCAACGCCAAGCATCACGAGCGCGAGGCCCACATCGTTGCCCAGGCCGGACGCTACGGCGCCGTGACCATCGCTACTAACATGGCCGGTCGTGGTACCGACATCCTGCTGGGCGGCAACCCCGACGAGCTGGTGCGCGAGCGCCTTGAGTACGAGGGCCTGACCATGGAGGACGTGACGCCCGAGCAGCTCGAGCAGTTTAACGCCGAGGCCAAGGAGACCTGCAAGGCCGAGCGCGAGCGCGTGCTTGCCGCCGGCGGCCTGACCGTTATCGGAACCGAGCGCCACGAGTCCCGTCGTATCGACAACCAGCTGCGCGGCCGCTCCGGTCGTCAGGGCGATCCGGGCGAGACCCAGTTCTACCTGTCGCTCGAGGACGACCTCATGCGCCTGTTCGGCGGCGACAAGATGGACCGCGTCTCCAAGATGATGGTCACGGCCGACATGGGCGACGACATGCCCATCCAGCACAAGATCATCTCCAAGGCCGTCGAGAGCGCCCAGCACAAGGTCGAGAGCATCAACTTCTCCATGCGTAAGAGCGTCCTTGAGTACGACGACGTCATGAACAAGCAGCGCCAGGTCATCTACGCCGAGCGCAATAAGATTCTGGACGGCAAGGACCTGACCGACCACATCACCGAGGTCATGCACGACACCGTGTACCGCTGCGTGCAGGAGTTCTGCACCAAGGACAGTCACGATGGCGAGCGCGACCTGGAGGGCCTGCGCAAGTGGGTTGTGGAGCTCACCGGCCACATCGATACGCCGAAGTTCCCCGACGAGGATTATGAGGCCCTGGCTGCCGATGTCCTGGCTTACGTAGAGAAGTGCTACAACATGAAGGCCGAGCGCTTGGGCGAGGACCTGATGCGCGAGCTCAACACCCAGGTCATGCTGCGCGTCATCGATACCCGCTGGATGAACTACCTGCAGGAGATGGACTACCTCAAGACCGGCATCGGCCTGCGCGGCTTTGGCCAGCGCGACCCGCTGGTTGAGTACAAGACCGAGGCCTACGGCGCGTTCCAGATACTCGTCGATACCATGTACGAGGATTACCTGCGTACGGTTCTGCGCATCGAGATCAAGGCTGCCCCGCGTGCCGTGGAGCACAAGGAGGAGCCCGCGCTCGAGGGTGCGCACTTCTCCGGTCCTGCCGAGGTCGATGGTGACAACGGCGGCTCGGTGCTGCGCAAGCAGGCGCAGGTGCAGGCCCGCACAGCTGTCCAGGGTGGTCCGGCTGCCGTCAACAACGGTGGCAAGGTGACCACCTATCGCAAGTCCGAGAGCGACGATCCGTACGTCAACGTGGGCCGCAACGACCCGTGCCCCTGCGGTAGCGGCAAGAAGTTTAAGTACTGCCACGGCAGGAATCGTTAATGGCTGAGGCTTTAGAGGTAACGCCCGCCGAGCTGGACGCGTTTGCGGACCGGCTCGGTGAGGTCGGGTCGTATCTCCACCTGGACGAGAAGCGTACCCGCGTGTTCGAGCTCGAGGCCAAAAGTGTTGCCCCTGGCTTTTGGGATGACGCCGACGCCGCCCGTGCCACCATGGAGGAGATCGCGCGCACCAAGGAAGATATCGCTGCCGTGGACACCGCGCGCGGCGAGCTTTCCGATGCCCGCGCCGCGCTGGAGCTTGCCGAGGAGATGGGGGATGACCCCGACGCCGCCGCCCTTCGCGAGGAGGCTGCAGCCACGGCTGAGCGCCTGGCCCGTGCCATCGATGAGCTTGAGCTTTCGAGCTGGTTTACCGGTGAGTTCGATCACGGCGATGCCATTGTGACCATCAAGCCCGGACAGGGTGGTCTGGAGGCCCAGGACTGGACCTTCATGCTCTTTAAGATGTACATGAAGTACTGCCAGCGTCGCGGCTGGAAGGTCACCATCAACGACTGTCCCGCGGCCGAGGTCATCGGCATTGACCGTGCGACCTTTACCGTCGAGGGCAAGGACGCATTTGGCATGCTGCGCGCCGAGGCCGGCGTCCACCGCTTGGTTCGCATTAGCCCCACCGACGACAAGAAGCGCCGCCAGACCACGTTTGCCGGCGTCGAGGTCATCCCCGTGCTACCCGATGATATCGACATCGAGATCAGTCCTGATGACATCCGCGTGGACGTGTACCACGCGAGCGGCCCGGGCGGTCAGGGCGTCAACACCACCGACTCCGCCGTGCGCGTGACGCATTTCCCCAGCGGCATTGTGGTCACCTGCCAAAACGAGCGCAGCCAGATCCAGAACAAGGCCGCGTGCATGCAGATCCTCAAGGCTCGCCTGTACGAGATTGAGCTCGAGAAGCGCGCCGAGGCGCTCGATGAGATCCGCGGACCCAAGACCACGATTGGTTTTGGCAACCAGATTCGCAGCTACGTGCTCTACCCGTACCAGATGGTCAAGGACCTACGCACGGGCGTGGAGACCAGCAACGTCGAGGCAGTTCTTGACGATGGCGACCTGGACCCGTTTGTTATTGGCTACCATCGCTGGGCCACCGGCAACGCCGATGCAGAAGGCTCGGAGGTCTAAAACATCGGGCGGCTTCAAGCCGATGCCAAGCCCAACGGTTGGACGGGTTTGTATCCAGAATAAACCCTGCGCAGGGGTGGTTTTTGTCCGGCGAATCGGTAGAATCGAATACAAGAAGAAGTTCAAAGCGCATCCGATGGGGTGCGCTTTTTTGAGGGAGGCAGCATGGCATATCGTCTGGACATCAAGCGCATTCTTTCGATGAACTTTTTTCACGACCTGCCCCAGATTATGTTGGGGTGCGCTCTGGCCGCTATTGCGACCGACCTGTTTTTGATTCCCAACGGCCTTGCTGCCGGTGGCGTTACGGGCCTTGCCACCATTATCCAGGCGGTCGGTGCATCGCGCGGCCTATCGCTTCCCGTCGGTATTCAGACGATCGTGATGAACGCCTTGCTGTTGTTGGTCGTTATGCGCGAGGGCGGCATGTTCTACGTGGTGCAGACCGCGACGGGCTTTGTGCTGCTGGGCTTCTTTACCGATCTGTTCGCCCCGTTTGTAGCACCTCTGGCGGATGCGGACCTGATGCTCCCTGCCATGTGGGGCGGCATTATTACGGGCATCGGTTACGGCATGGTGTTGCGCGCCGGCGCCAACACCGGCGGCTCGGACACGATTGGCCAAATCATCTCGCGTAACACCTCGCTGCCGGTGGGCTCGACCGTCATGGCGATCGATGTTGCCGTATGCGCGCTATCGGCTCCGGTCTTTTCAATCGAAAACGCACTGTATGCAGGCCTTTCGATGGTCATTAGCGGCTACGTGATCGATGCCGTGGTCGATGGTGGCAACAAACGCCGTATGGTACTCATCATCTCGGACAAGTTCCCTGATATCGCTGCCGATATCATGTATGGCCTGGGTCGTGGTTGTACCAAGTTTAAGGCGACTGGCATGTATTCGGGTGCCGAGAAGCCAGTGATTATGGTCATCGTGAGCCGTCGAGAGCTCAATACCCTCAAGACGATCGTGCGCGAGCGCGATCCTCATGCCATCGTGACGGTTGCCGACGTTACGGAAGCCTTCGGCGAGGGATTCAAGGACATTAGCGCGTAGGGTCGATCGCGTTCCATCCAAAAGACGTTCACATTGATAAACCGTTTCATCAGCGGTTCTGCCTGCTAAATTGTTCAAATAATGATAAAAACTCTGGTAAAGCCATCAGTTTCCAGCATAATGAATGACGTACGTGCATTGCGGCTGTGTTGGGATTACCTTCGGTGCCGTGCGCATTTTGTCTAATGAGGATGAAAGGAAGGCACAATGAGCGACGAAGAGCTCAAAAAGGTTGCCAACGAGGTAAGGAAGGGCATCGTCACCGGCGTGCACGCTGCCAAGTCCGGCCATCCGGGCGGCTCGCTCGGCGCTGCCGACATCATGACCTATCTGTACTTTGAGGAAATGAACGTCGACCCGGCCGATCCCCGCAAGGCCGATCGCGACCGTTTTGTGCTCTCCAAGGGCCATTGCGCTCCGGGCCTGTACGCCGTGCTCGCCGAGCGTGGGTTCTTCCCCAAGGAGGATCTCGAGACGCTGCGCCATATCGGCAGCCACCTGCAAGGTCATCCCAACATGAACGACACCCCGGGCGTCGATATGTCCACCGGCTCGCTCGGCCAGGGCATCTCCGCCGCCGTGGGCATGGCGGTTGCCGCCAAGCACTGGGGCGATACTTACCGCACGTACGCCCTGCTGGGTGATGGCGAGAGCGAGGAGGGCCAGGTCTGGGAGGCAGCCATGTTTGCCGGCAACCAGCAGCTCGATAACCTCTGCGTGATCGTCGACCACAACGGCCTGCAGATCGACGGCCCCGTCGAGGAGGTCAACGACCCCATGCCGCTCGCCGACAAGTTCCGCGCCTTTAAGTTCCACGTGGTGGAGCTTGCCGACGGCAACGATTTCGATCAGATCCGCGCCGCCTTTGCCGAGGCCCGCGCCACCAAGGGTCAGCCGACCGCCATCATCGCCGAGACCATGAAGGGCAAGGGCGTTTCCTTTATGGAGAACCAGGTTGGTTGGCACGGCAAGGCCCCCAACGATGAACAGTTTGAGCAGGCCATGGCAGAGCTCACGGCCGCCGGAGAGGAGCTCTAGGATGGCAGACGTCAAGAAAATCGCCACGCGCGTAAGCTACGGCGAGGCCCTCGTCGAGCTCGCCAACGAGCACGATGACTTTGTGGTCCTCGACGCCGACCTGGCTGCCGCCACGCAGACCGGCAAGTTCAAGGCAGCCTGCCCCGACCGCTTCTTCGATGTGGGCATTGCCGAGAGCAACCTGATGGGCGTCGCCGCCGGTATCGCGACCACCGGCCGCGTTGCCTTCGCGAGCACCTTTGCCATGTTCGCTGCCGGTCGCGCCTTTGAGCAGGTCCGCAACTCCATCGGCTACCCGCACCTCAACGTTAAGATCGGTGCCACGCATGCCGGTATCTCGGTGGGCGAGGATGGCGCCACGCACCAGTGCTGCGAGGATATTGCCCTCATGCGCGTCATCCCCGGCATGACTGTGATCGTTCCTGCCGACGACGTCGAGGCCCGCGCCGTAACGCGCGCCGCCTACGAGTGCGACGGTCCGGTGTACATGCGCTTCGCTCGTTTGGCCTCGCCGGTTATCAACGACCCCGAGACCTACAACTTCGAGTTGGGTAAGGGCATTGTCATGCGCGAGGGCGCCGACGTCACCATCATCGCCTGCGGCCTGATGGTCGGCGAGGCTCTCGAGGCCGCCGAGCAGCTCGCTGCCGAGGGCATCGACGCCGAGGTCATCAACATGCACACCATCAAGCCCATCGATGCCGACCTGATCGTCAAGAGCGCCACCAAGACCGGCCACGTCGTGACCGTCGAGGAGCATTCTGTAATCGGTGGCCTGGGCAGCGCCGTTGCCGACGTCCTGTGCGAGCAGTGCCCGACGCCCCTCAAGAAGATCGGCGTCAACGACACCTTTGGCGAGTCCGGCCCGGGTGCCGAGCTCTTGCACAAGTATGGCCTGGACGCCGCCAACATCGTGGCGACCACCAAGGAGTTCTTGGCATAAGGCAAGGCGGATCTCAAGGACTGCTTCGCCAGAACTATGGAAACCCGGCAGGGGCGCTCTCTTGGAGAGCGCCCCTGTTTCAGTTGCGGTGAAATAGGGACTGATTAGACCTTTTAACTGGTAAAACAGTCCCTATTTCACCGCAACTCATGAAGACGCCCCTCAAGCACGGTCCCATCAGGAAAAAGGGCATATATCGACAAAGCGCAATTCAGACCCTTCCAGCTTTGTATATGCAGCACCTCAAGATAAACGCAGCGACCCCTTAGTTATCGCAGGCCGGACACAGGGTTACTCTCCAAATCTTTCCGCAGGACGGAGGAGCCCCCGCCGCACGTAGTGCGCAGCGGGGGCTCCGACATGTCCGAGGACGATTTGGAGAGTAACCCTGTGCACGGCCGACGGGATCCCTAAGCACGCCATGCTTCTTATGTGCAGCAAAGCTAATGCTGCTAAAATACAAAGCGCTCATGTAGTTTAAACGCACGACGATAAGGAGCACCAGTGGGTAACCACTTCCGTACCTCCGGTGCGGGCGATGATGCCCCCAAGACGCAGGCAGGCGTCCAGGGCAGTCGTTTCGCCACTCCGGATTCAGAGGGCCAGCCTGTTGCTCAGGCCCCCGCTCAGCCGGCAGATCAGGCACAGCCGGCATCCGATCCCTTTGCCTACAATCCAACCAGCGATGTCGCGCTTTCCGGCACGGCGGGTTTTGAGCCCGTTCAGGCCGTGACCGCTCGCGTGGAGCAGCCTCAGGCTGGTGCCGCCACGCCGCAGCCTACCATGGCCGGCATTCCCGACCCCTTGGCCCCTGCGACGCCGGCTCCTCAGCCTGCGCAGTCCGGTCTCTTTGCCGCTATTCCCGACCCCACGCAGCCTGCTGCCCCGGTGGTCGAGAGCGATCAGGCAGCCGAGGTCGCAAGCCTCGATAACGCGCTCAACAACCCCGATTTTACGTCGGTGTTTGCGCCCATCGATCCGCAGGCCAGCCGCAAGAAGATGGCCAAGCAGGCCGGTGTCGAGCCCGTCATCCTTATGGAGCATGTCACCAAGATCTATCCGGCACAGCCTAACAAGCCTGCACTCGACGACATCAACATCGAGATCTATCCGGGCGAGTTCGTCTTCCTGGTCGGTCACTCCGGCTCGGGTAAGACCACGCTGCTGTCGACGCTCAACCGCGACGTCAAGCCGACGAGCGGCCGCATCCTGGTTGCCGGTCAGGACCTCATGAAGATCAAGAACCGTAAGGTTCCGTTCCTGCGCCGCCAGATTGGCGCCGTGTTCCAGGACTTTAAGCTTCTGCCGCAAAAGACCGCCTACGAAAACGTGGCGTTTGCCCTGCAGTGCATCGGCAAGCCCAAGGGCGTCATTCGCAGCCAGGTGCCCGAGGTGCTGCGTCTGGTCGGTCTGGCCGATCAGATGGACTCGCTGCCCGACCAGCTTTCCGGTGGCGAGCAGCAGCGCGTTGCCGTCGCCCGTGCTATGGTCAACCGTCCGCCGCTGCTGATCTGCGACGAGCCCACGGGCAACCTCGACCCGGCGATCTCGCTGGGCATCATGAAGCTGCTTGAGCGTATTAACCGCACCGGCACCACCGTGATCGTCGCCACGCACGACCGCGAGATGGTCGATAGCATGCACCGTCGCGTGATCGCCCTCGAGGGCGGCCACGTCATCCGCGACCAGGAGAGGGGAGGTTACGGCAACTATGGCACCAACTAACGTGGGCTACTCCTTCAAAGAGGCAATCAGCCACTTCTTCCGTAACTGGACTACCTCGCTCGGCGCCGTCATCACGATCTTCCTTTCGCTGTTTATCATCGGCCTGTTCATCATGGGCTCTGCGATGCTGAACTCCGTGATCGGCACCGTCGAGGATCAGGTTGTCATCAACGCGTTCATTAGTGATGACGCCGATCAGGCCGATGTTCAGGCTTTTGAGGCCGAGCTTAAGACGTGGAATAACGTCAAGTCCGTGACCTATAAGGACAAGGACGACGCGCTGGCCGAGTATACGAGCAAGATGTCGGGCAACGCCGACGCCACCATGAGCGCGCTCGATGGCCAGAACCCGCTGCCGGCTTCCTTCGCTATTGAGATGGACGATCCGTCCAAGGTCGAGAGCACGGCAAAGAAGCTCAAGAAGGATGCCGATTTCCAGAAGATCGCGGATGACGGCGACGTCAACGCGAGCGTGCTGTACGGCCAGGAGGAAGTGAGCCGCCTGTTCCAGGTGACCAACTACATCCGCATCGCCGCCGTGGTGCTCGTTGGTCTTCTGACCTTTATCGCATTCATCTTCATCAACAACACGATTCGCCTGTCCATCACGGCGCGTCGTCGTGAGATTGCGATTATGCGTCTGGTCGGCGCCAGCAACGGCTTCATTCGTGGCCCGTTTATCACCGAGGGCGTGCTGCAGGCCATTTTGGGCTCGCTGCTTTCCATCGGCGTTCTGGAGCTGCTGCGCAATCTGATGATCCCGCGTCTGCAGGAGAGCATCGGCTGGATGTCGTTTGCCCTGCCGATGCAGTACTACCTGGTGACCTATGCTGCGCTGATTCTGGTCGGCGTGATTATCGGTCTCTTTGGTTCTGCCATCGCCATGCGCCGCTACCTGCGCGTGTAGGCATGCTTGGAATTCATCCCTTCCAACGGGTCGTCTCTTATGGGGCGGCCCGTTTTTTGATCCCTAGGGGACGGCAGGAAAGCGAATCATTTGGGTAGACTCTTTGGAGTTCGCAATCGATAGTTAGGAGGCGCCATGGGGCGCAATAACAAGCATAAGCGTGGAGCTCGCAATCAGCGCGGGCCGGTGCGCAGCGAACGCCGTCCGAGCCTGACCGGGCGCGTGCAGCTCCATGAGCATAGCGCCTACGTTGTAACCGAAAACGGCGACTACAAGGTCATGGGCCGCGGTAAGCGCGAGATCATGGATGGCGATACCGTTGCCGTGAGCATTAAGAACAGCCCGCACGGTGAGCGGCGCGCCGTGATCGAAAGCGTGGTTGAGCGTGCAGCCATAAGCGTGGTGGGCACGTACCAGACCGCCGGTCCGCTCGGTGTGATCGAGCCGCTCGATTCGCGTCTGAAGGCCGACTTCTTCATTCTGCCCGAGGATACCTCGGCGGATCGTCTGGGTGTCCACCCGGGTGATGCTGTTGTCGCGCGCATTTTGACCTACCCGACGCGCCTGGAATCGGGTACCGTGACGATCGAACGCCGCATTGGCGGAGATGACGCGCCCGATTTGGGCGTTCAATATGTGATGGCGCGTTACGGCTATACCGATAGCTATCCCGAGGCCGCGCTGGACGAGGCCGAGGGGCTTTCGCTCGATGTGTCCGCGGCGCTTAAGGACCCGCTCCGCCGCGATCTGCGCGACCGCTTTGTCATCACGATCGACCCAGTCGACGCGCGCGACTTTGACGACGCCATTTCGCTGGAGCGCACGCCCGAGGGTGGCTACAAGCTGGGTGTGCATATCGCCGACGTTTCACACTATGTGGCTTGGGACGGGCATATCGATCTTGAGGCTCGCCATCGTACGACATCGGTGTATCTGGCCGATCGCGTGCTTCCCATGCTGCCCGAACGCCTGTCCTGTGACCTGTGCTCGCTTCGCCCTGACGAGGACCGTCTTGCGTTTACCGTTGACATTGAGCTCGATGCACAGGGTCGCGTGCGGCATTACGATCCGTACCCCAGCGTGATTCGCTCGCGTGTGCGTATGGACTATGACGGCGCCGAGGCGCTGCTGGTGCGTGCCGGCGCGGTTGAGTATTCGGTGCTGGAGGGTGCAGCCGAGGATGTTGCGGCTGCCGAGACCTCGCGCGAGGAAGCGCTTGAGCGCGGTCTTGCGTGCGAGGAGGCCGCCCGCGGCTACAACGTCGACCTCGGCGATTTCCTTGTCGCCGCTAACGAACTCGCCGAACTCCGCCGTCGTATCCGTCGCGCCCGCGGCTCGGTCGATTTTGACACGGCCGAGATTCGTGCTCTGTTGGATGAGGACGGAGTGCCCGTGCAGATTGTGGCGCGTGAGCGTTCGTGTGCCACGTCGCTTATCGAGGAAGCTATGCTGCTCGCCAACGAGTGCGTTGCAGAGTGGCTGGCAGACCGTGATATCGAGGCCTGCTATCGCGTGCATGAGGATCCGAGCCCCGATAGCCTGCACGGTGCCGCCGTTGCGCTGGCGCAGCTAGGCATCATCGACGATCGCCGTGCTGCCGGTATTGCCCTGGGGAGCCCCGATGAGCTGCAGGCTGCAGTCGATGCTGCCGCCGGTACGGCCAACGCACCGCTCGTTAACACGCTGCTTCTGCGCAGCATGCAGCGCGCGCTGTACAAGCCGCGCAACGAGGGCCACTTTGCGCTCGCCGCGCCGTGCTACTGTCACTTTACGAGTCCCATCCGTCGCTACCCCGATCTGGTGGTGCACCGCGTGCTCAAACTGCAGTTGGCCTATGAGCGGCTCGGCGGCAAGGACGCCTTGGTCCGTACGCCGCGGCTGATCGGCAAGGGGCGCGAGTCGCTGCCGCGCATTCTGCCGCAGATCTGCCGCGCATGCAGCGATGCCGAGCGCGCGGCAGATGCCGCCAGCCATGCGACGCAAAAGATCAAGATTGCCCAGTACTATGAGGACCGTCTGGGTGAGCGCTATGCCGGAACCGTCTCGTGGGTTAGCAGCATGGGCCTCTTTGTGCGCTTGGACCTAACACAGGTCGAGGGCCTGGTTTCAATTAAGAGCCTGGGCAACGAGTGGTTCGAGTTCGACGAGGACGCGCTTACGCTGACGGGCGCCGACACGGGGACTCGCTATGAACTGGGCCAGCGCGTGATTATCGAGGTCTCGCGCGTCAATACCACGCGTGGGCACTTGGACTTCAAGCTTATCCATTAGCCAAATCCCGACTCATGGTGGGGGAGCGGAGGGCGGCCTTTCGGGACCGCCCTTCGCATTTGAATCGTGGCTACCTTGCCGTCTGCTCGGCCGCCCGCTTACCTGCTATTTGAGAGGTAAAACCTACCAAAATAAACCTGTCCCTTTTGGCAGGTTTACAAGAAAGCGGGGATGAGATGGCGACGGTGTACGGTTATGCGCGGGTGAGTTCGCGCGATCAGAATCTGAATCGGCAGCTGGATGCGCTGGGCGCCTATGGCGTGGGCTCAGCGAATATTTATGCCGACCATGCGAGCGGCAAGGACTTCGATCGACCGCATTATCGCGAGCTGCTGCACGTCCTGGGAGACGGGGACGTGCTGGTGGTGCTTTCTATCGACCGACTTGGTCGTAATTACTCCGAGATTCTTGAGGAATGGCGACGCATCACCAAGGAGCTCGGGGTTGCCATTGTGGTGTTGGACATGCCATTGCTTGACACGCGCGCTAGGGCCAGCGGCGCGCCGGATGTGACCAACACCCTGATTGCCGATATTGTGCTGCAACTGCTGAGCTACGTGGCGCAGGTGGAGCGCGAGAATATCCATCGGCGCCAGGCGGAGGGAATTGCAGCGGCGCGGGCGCGAGGGGTTCGTTTCGGTCGACCTCGCAAGCCGTGCCCTCCTCAGTTTGAGCTGGTGCGCGATAGCTATGAGGCAGGCGATATTACCCGCAGCCAGGCAGCAAAGTGCCTGGGCGTGTGCGTGGGGACGTTCGATCGCTGGATGCGCGAGGCGGGGTAGGGGTTTGCGTCGCTTTGTCGCTTCCTGTTGCGATTCAAATTTTGATACGGTGACGATGCCATTTGGGGCTACACTCGCTGATATTCAAAAAAGGAGGTTGGCCCTTGGCGCGCGTAAAACAAATAATCGGATGGACCGCGATCGTTCTGTTCGTTGCAACGCTGGCGGGCATCTGGGTGCTGACGGAGCAAAATGCGGTGGAGACGTCGTTGCTGAGCGAGTCCACCGCGCGTGTGGTGGAGGGTCAGGCTACGGGCGTTCAGGCTGCCGATGCCACGGGTGAAGCCCAGACAGAGAACGGAATGACCGGGGGCGCCGATTCGGCTGCCTCGAATGTCCGGTCTGGCCGACTTGCTTCCATTCGCATGTGGGTGGGCACAAACGTCCGTCGCGTTGCCCATACCGTAGAGTTTTTCTTCGTCGGATTGTTCGCCTCGGTGGTCGTGGTTTGCTTTTCCAGGCGTCCGTGGAGCGTATGCTCCCGTTGCGTGCCTGTATTGCTCTTTTGCGCCGCCTGCTCCGTTGGCGATCAGGTACATAAGATCTTTGTTCCCGGCAGGCATTTCGACGTTATCGATTTAGGATTCGATGCTGCGGGCTATGTCACCGCCATGCTGTTGGTATTGCTGGCGGCGGCGTTAGTGCGCCATGCGACTCGGCCGATCGGCGCCCATGCGAGGCGCTAGCCGGTAACAAACCCGTTTCTGATAATGCGACCTTGTTGAATTATTTTGTGTCGCGCGTATTTCCGAGCGGTCGGATTTGAGGGGCGAGCGGTAGAACGCTCGCCCTTTGTGCGCCACGATGCGGCACAATGTACCGCAAAAGCTGTTTGTATCCGGTACGAATCGTTCGTTGGTCTTTAATTCTTCTCAACGGAGGTGTTTGAGATGGCAAACGGATTGCTTTTGCGGCTTCGCGAGCGTGAGCTCAGCGCGAGCCCGGCGGAACGCAATGTCATCGCATATGTAAGCGCTCATCCGCACGAGGTGGTCGGGCTGTCCGTCCGCGGTCTTGCCGATGTCACGTTCTCCTCGCCCTCGAGCATTTTGCGCTTTTGCAAGCGTTTGGGTTTTGCGGGCTACAAGGAGTTCCAGCGCGAACTGATTGCCGAGCTGGCGCTCTTAGGTGACAAGAAAGACATAGCCCTCGAGGACATCTCCATGGATGACAGCGTCGAACGTATCGTGGGGAAGGTGATGAAAAGCAACGTGCGCACAATCGAGGCGACGGCGCGAACGCTCGATTACACCGTCTTGGAGCGATGCGCGGCCCGTCTTAAGCGGGCACGCGCGGTCAATCTGTTCGGTATTGGTGCCTCTCGTTTGGTCGCGCACGACCTGGCGCAAAAGCTCATGCGTGTCGACAAAGAGTGCCATCTGTACGACGACTGGCATGATCAGCTCTTATGTGCCAAGAACATGCATGAGGGCGATATGGCAATCGCCTTTAGCTACTCGGGCTTGACGCAAGAGGTGCTGGACTGCACCGCCGAGGCTCAACGTCACAACTGTCCCGTTGTGGCCGTTACCAAAGTAGATGGATCATCCAAGCTTGCCACCATGGCCGATGCCGTGCTCGGCGTCGCTGCGAGTGAACCCTTGGTCCGCAGCGGTGCCATGGCTTCGCGTATGGCCCAGCTTATGGTTGTCGATGCCCTGTACGCTGCTTACGTTGCCAGCGACTACGAACGGGCGACGCATGTCATAAAGCAAAACTACATCGAGAAACAGGAAAGATGAGGTGAATGAAATGCTCGATTTAACAAAATTCACGACCGAACAGCGTAATCAAAGGTCAATGGACCTCGATACGATGACATCGCTGCAAATCGTCACGACGATGAACGATGAGGATCTTCGTGCCGTCCAGTCGGTCACGAAAGTGTTGCCCCAGGTTGCCATGGCAATCGACTGGGCTGCTGAGACACTCGAGCGCGGCGGGCGCGTCTTTTACATGGGCGCAGGCACCAGCGGTCGTCTGGGCGTACTCGACGCTTCGGAGTGTCCGCCCACGTTTGGCGTGTCACCCGATCTGATTGTCGGGCTCATTGCCGGAGGCGAGACGGCGTTTATCAAGGCTGTCGAAGGTGCCGAAGACAGCGAGGAGCTTGGCGCGAGCGACCTGCGGGAGCGTGGACTCTCGGACAAGGATCTTGTCGTTGGCCTGGCGGCAAGCGGCCGTACTCCTTATGTGGTGGGCGGCCTTGCGTACGCCAAGGCAACTGGGTGCAAGACCATTGCAATTGCCTGCAACCAAGGGTCGAAGATCGGGGAGAGCGCAGATCTTGCCATTGAGCCCGTGCCCGGTCCCGAGGTGCTGACCGGCTCAACGAGGCTCAAGGCGGGAACGGTTCAAAAGCTCATTCTCAACATGATTTCGACCGGTGCCATGGTCAAGATCGGCAAGGTATACCAAAACCTGATGGTCGATGTGCAGCAGACGAACGAGAAGTTGGTGGTGCGCGGCCAGAACATCGTGATGGAGGCGACCGGCTGCACGCGCGAGCGCGCTGTTCAGGCGCTTGCGGATGCCGGCGGCCACGTAAAAACCGCTATTGTCTCGGTGCTGTTGGACTGCGATGCCGAGCAGGCTGCGGTAGCTCTTGAACGGGCGCACGGCCATGTCCGTACTGCGGTGAGTGGCCATGAGAAGAGCAATGCCGATGTCCAATAGGTGCACGGCGTGAGCTGATATGACATCTAGACGAGATACCCAATACAAGGAGGAGTTATGACGAACAAAGAGCTGGCTCAAAAGCTGCTGGACCTTTTGGGCGGTAAAGACAACGTGCTCGCAAACGTGGCGTGCATGACGCGCCTGCGCGTGACCGTCAAAGACACGGGCAACGTCGACACGGAGGGTATTAAGGCGCTCGACGGCGTGATGGGCCTGGTCGAGGACGACACGATGCAGATCGTGCTGGGTCCGGGCAAGGTGAATAAGGTGCTCGAGGAGTTCTCCAAGCTCACCGGCCTTGCGAAAGGCGTTGCCGACGAGAGCGTGGTTGACGCTGCGGCCACAAACAAGGCCGCGCAGAAAGCCAAGTACGAGTCCAAGCCGGTTCAGGCCTTCCTCAAGAAGATTTCCAATGTCTTCGTCGCCCTGCTTCCCGGCATCATTGCGGCTGGCCTCATCAACGGTATCTGTAACGTCATTAACGTCTCGACGGCAGGCGCGCTTGCAGGCGAGTGGTGGTACCAGGGCATTCGTTCCATGGGCTGGGCTCTGTTTGCCTATCTGCCCATCTTGGTGGGCTATAACGCGGCACGTGAGTTTGGTGGCTCCGCTGCGCTGGGCGGCATCGCCGGCATGATGTGTATCGCCAACAGTGCCATGCCCCTGCTTGCGCCTGGCGCGGCTGATCCTGCCACTGCCATTCTGCTGCCGCTCACCAGTGCGCAGTACAACCCCGCGGCGGGTGGCATGATCGCGGCTCTCATCGCTGGTGCATTTTTTGCCTGGATGGAGCGTCAGATTCGCAAGGTTATGCCCAACGCACTCGACACGTTCTTGTCCCCGCTGCTGGTGCTCATCATCGGCGCCTTTGCTCTGATGCTCGTCATCCAGCCGGTTGGCGCATGGCTGACGACTGCCATCTTTAGCGTTTTGACCTTTATCTTCGAGAAACTGGGCGTCCTGGGCGGCTATATCCTGTCGGCAGGCTTCTTGCCGCTGGTGTCCGTCGGCCTGCATCAGGCGCTCACGCCGATCCACGCTATGCTCAACGATCCCGACGGCGCTACCAAGGGTATCAATTACCTGCTTCCCATCCTTATGATGGCTGGCGGCGGCCAGGTCGGTGCCGGTTTGGCGCTGTACTTTAAGACCAAGAACGCCAAGCTCAAGAAGTATGTCGCAGAGTCCATTCCCGTTGGAATCCTGGGTGTGGGCGAGCCTCTGATGTATGCTGTTACGCTGCCGCTCGTTCGTCCGTTTGTGACGGCCTGCCTGGGTGCCGGATTTGGCGGCGCGCTCGCGGCGCTGCTTCACATCGGCACGGTTTCTCAGGGCGTTTCCGGTCTGTTTGGCCTACTGATCGTTGTTCCTGGCCAGCAGCTCGGCTACGTTGCCGCTATGCTGCTTGCCTATGCCGCCGGCTTTGTCCTGACGTGGTTCTTTGGCGTCGACGAGCAGAAGATCAACGAGTTCTTTGGCGAGTAGTTTGATATCGCGAGCCGTGTTGCTCGGGGCTCGCGGTGCGCGGCAGATTTCTTGATGCTATGGTTGTGCCGGCGGGGCTAACTGCTCCGCCGGCCTTTTTTTAAGGAGCGTTGGAGCGTGAAAACGGGTATTTCGATTTATCTTTCCAGCCCTCTGCAGGATATTGAGCGGACGATTGAGCGTGGTGCCGCGGCGGGTGCGCGCTATGCGTTCACCTCGCTGCATATTCCCGAGGATGGGGGAGCGGCGTATGCCGATAAGGTCCGTCATGTGCTGTCGCTGCTTTCCGCCCGCGGCATTGCGCTCATTGCCGATGTGGGGCCTCGCACGTGCGATTTGCTCGGGCTTGAGCGCATCGAGGACTTGCGCGATCTGGGGTTGGAATACCTTCGTTTGGACTATGGCTTTAGCGCCCAGCGGGTCGCGGAGCTGTCCGGTGTATTTCGCATTGTGGTCAATGCATCGACAGTGAGTTCTGATGAAATCGCATCGTGGCGTGAGGCCGGTGCCGATGTGACTCGTTTTGCCGCCTGCCACAATTTTTACCCCAAGCCTTATACCGGTTTAGCTCTGGAGGACATTGCTCGGGTGAATCTTCGTCTTGCGGCGCTTGGATTCGAAATCATGGCTTTTGTGCCGGGTGATGCTAACGTTCGCGGGCCGGTATTCGAGGGACTGCCGACGGTCGAGGCGCAGCGCGGTCGCGCGTCAAAGGTTGCCCTCAATATGCTTGAGCTTGCACATGGCGCCGATTGCGACATTGTGTTGGTCGGCGACCCCGATCTTTCCGATGCGGGCTGGGCGCAGTTTGCTCAAGTTTCCGCCGGATACGTGGACCTGCAATGCGAGCTTGAGCTCAGTTATGCCTATGTGCGCGGGCAGATTCATCACGACCGACCCGACTCGAGCGTCCTCATCTTTAGGTCTCAGGAGTCACGTACGACGCTTAAGCCGGATTCCGTGCCGACGGATGCCGGAGCCGGCCTGCCGCGAAAGGCGGGGTCGATCGCTGTGAGCAATAGCGGATATGGGCGCTACGAAGGCGAGCTTGAGATTGCGCGGGTCGATCTTCCCGGTGACGAGCGCATGAACGTTGCGGGCCATATCACGCCCGAGGCAATGGAACTGCTGCCGTTCATCAAACGCGGATTCGGGGTACGGTTCGTTTAACGTGTGACCCGCGGGCTACAATTGGCCCATCATACGAAGGCGCCTCGTGTGGCGTGTGCCTGCGTTGGCCGATCTATATTCGGAGGATTCCCATGACCGTACTGTTTGTTGAATATTCCAAGTGCTCGACCTGTAAGAAGGCCAAGGCATGGCTGGACGAACATGGGGTAGAGTACATCGACCGCGATATCGTTTTGGACAATCCCACGGCTGATGAGCTTGCGACCTGGATTGCTCGTTCGGGGCTGCCGGTGCGGCGCTTCTTTAATTCGTCGGGCATGAAATATCGAGAGCTGGGCCTGAAGGCGCGTCTGGATGCGGGCATGACGGATCGGGAGTGCTACGAGCTGCTGGCGACCGACGGCATGCTGGTCAAGCGTCCGCTGCTGGTGGGCGACGACTTTGTGATTCCAGGCTTTAGGGAATCGGCTTGGGCCGAGGCGTTGCTGTAGCGGCTGCGGAAAGTGCGACCCGGAATTCGCTTCCAGAATGGGATGCGCTTTCCCAAAGTGGCCGGTTGCGGAAAGCACGTCCCATTCTGAGCTTCGATTGTGGGACACGGTTTCCGGTTGAGGGCTCGACGGGAAAGTGGGGACCAGTTTGAGCTTGAAATCTGGGACGCACTTTCCGCCGGCGGGCCTGCCCCAGTCAGTCCGCCAGCTGTGCCCATTCGTGCGGATCGTAGACCTTTACGTGTTTGTTGGGCTTGCCGCTCCAGTACTCCTCGTCCATAAAGGGCAGATATGCCTGAACGCCGGGGCAGATAAAGGGAATCCGCTGCTGTTGCAGTCGCTCGCGCTGGCGCTGCTCCAGGTGCGTCTCGGATATGACGGTCGGCATACCGGACAACTCGACGAGGCTTGCCTGGATTCGCTTAAGGTCGGGGAGTCCCGCGTGCCATGACATCCGCATGATCAAAAAGGATGCACGGCGGTATTTTGCCTGCACCACAGTAATGGCGGGGCGCAGTGTGGGATGGATTTTGTCCCGTTCGGGCCAAAGGTCGGCAGTGATCTCGAGGCCCAGGGTCTCCCATAGGTAATCAAGCTCTTCGTCCATGGCGCCTCGATATCTACGTGATCATTGATACTTCGATTGTGTTGCCTGGTGCTATCGTTTTCGCGGTAGAATCTGCCAACGGTTGACGGCTACCGCTCGCGGCGTTTTGCCCTTCGTGTACAGCGGTTGGCTTCACAGGTCCTTCACGGGTTGGACTAAATTAGGCCAATTTGACTGAATTTCAAAAAAGTCAAAATTGGGGCTTGCGTCACGGCGAGACTTCCCGTATATTTCTTTCTTGCGCAAAGGCACAGCCGAGCGCAGCGATGCAGTCATTGGGATGTCGTCTAATGGCAGGACAGCGGATTCTGGTTCCGTCAATGGGGGTTCGACTCCCTCCATCCCAGCCATTGCATTTGCTACATATGGCCCGTTCGTCTAGCGGTTTAGGACGCCGCCCTCTCAAGGCGGAGATCACCAGTTCGAATCTGGTACGGGCTACCAAAATTGAACGCCCGGGCCTCGTAAGAGACCCGGGTTTTGTGTATTAACCGTATATACGGCGCCTGCCGTGTTTCGCTCAGATCGAGGAGTAGCCATGGATCTGCCCATCAGCTTGCAAGACATCACGTATGCCGAGAACTATCTGGCGCAGGGCGACCTGGCTACGGCGACGCCGCTGCTGGAGCGTCTGGTGGAGCTCGCCGAGGAGTATATCGACGCTGAGTGCAAGACGGAGGAGAAGCGTCAATACTTTAGCTTCGATAGCAAGTTTGAGCGCTTGGCCTATCGCCGCGTGGAGAAGGATCCGCGCGAGCTCGTGCAGGTCGAGGTGCCGTTTGACCGCCTGTACTCTGACATGGCGTTTGCCTACATTCGCCAGCAGGATTATGTGAGTGCTCGCAACGCCTTGATGCAGGCCGTGCGCTGGGACCCCATGAACTGCAACTACCGCCTGGATCTGGCCGAGCTGTTCCGCGCTCTCGAGGACAAGCAGGAATGGGCATCGCTCTCGTTCTCGGTGCTGGAGCGTGCAAGCGATGGCAAGTGCGCCGCCCGCGCTTACGCCAATCTAGGTCAGTACTTCTTGGAGCCCGAGACCGAGAACGTTTCGGCTGCCGTGGGCTGCGCGCGTCTGGCGCTGCGCCTGGCGCCCAACGATGCGCATACGACGCGCCTGCTCAACAAGATCCATACCACCTATCCGGATGCCGCCGATGAGAGCGACGACCACGTGATGGGTGAACTGGCCCTGCAAGGCGTGCCGACCTCGCCTTCGGCCGAGATTGCCATCTGCCTGATTATGTGCGCGACCGATGCTGCAAGCGACGGCGACAAGCAGGAGGCGACGCGCCTGACGGTACGTGCTCGCGACTTGGTGGGCGAGGAGGCCTGCGCGGCGATTATCAAACTGGTGCGCGAGAGCGATGCCGAGCTCAATGCCGAGCGCAAGGCAAAGCGCGAGGCTGCGGGCTCAAACGCCGATGGCGCCAAGGAGGCCGGCGATGCCCAGTAAGCGCGAGCGCAAACTCATTTCCAAGAATCGCTCGGCACATCACGAGTACTTTATCGATGAGACGTTTGAGTGCGGTATTGAGCTGAGTGGCACCGAGGTCAAGTCGATTCGCGAGCGCGCCTGCCAGATCACCGATACCTTCGCGCTGATCCGCGGCGGGGAGTGCTGGCTCGTCGGCCTGCATATCCACCCTTATAGCCATGGTGGCGTGTGGAATCGCGATCCTGACCGTCGGCGTCGTCTGCTGCTGCACCGCAAGGAGATCGACTTTCTTGACGGCAAACTTCGCAACCGTGGTTATGCGCTGGTTCCGTTGGAGCTCTACTTTAATACCGACGGCCGCGTAAAGCTGCTGCTGGGTCTGGGTCGCGGCAAGAAGCTCTACGACAAGCGCGAGGACATGGCCAAGCGTGATGTCCAACGCGAGATCGACCGCGCCCTTAAGGAACGCAACCGCTAGGCACTCTGTATAAGTTGCGGTGGAATACGGACTGTTTTCCTGTTTGAGGGGCTATTCAGTCCCTATTTCACCGCAACTGCGGGCGTCTCATCTTTCTTACTGTTCTGACACATATGTCTCAAAGGCGGCGTCCGTTATGGGTGCCGCCTTTTTTGTGGGTACATACATTCATGAGGTTCCAACCCGAGCTAGGGGAGTGATCGTTATGGACAAAACTGCGTTCTTTACCATGCCGAGCGGTCTGTACGTGGTGAGCGCTGCGGCAGACGGGCTGCGCGCCGGCTGCGTCATCAATACTGCGGTGCAGGTGACGTCCATGCCGCCGCGTATTTCGGTTGCCGTGAACAAGGACAATGTCACCTCGGGCGTCATCGCATCGGCCAAAGCGTTCGCGCTGACCGTGATCGGTCAGACCGCCGACATGCTCTACATCGGTAACTTTGGGTTCCGCACCAGCAGCGATTATGACAAGTTTGCCAAATACGAGACCCGCGAGACGGCTCTGGGCATGCCCTATGTGCCCGAGCACGCGGCGGCCCTGTTTAGCTGCCGTTTGATCGACACTGTGGATGTGGGAACGCATCTGCTGTTTATTGGCGAGGTCGAGGATGCCGAGCGCCTGAGCGACGAGACGCCGCTGACGTACGACTACTATCACAAGGTGCTAAAGGGCAAGACGCCGCCCAAAGCCTCGTCGTATCAAGGCTAGAAATGTTCTAAAAATACTTGCATTATACTATTGAGAATATATACTAATAAGTAAGTACACCAGCAGTCACGTTCGAGAGGAGAACATCATGGCTGAGGAGAAGAAGACGTATAAGTTTGTGTGCACCGTTTGCGGTTACGAGGTTGAGGTCGACACGCCCGAGCTGCCCGAGGATTACGTGTGCCCGGTGTGCGGCGTCGGCCCCGATGAGTTTGAGCTCGTCGAGGAGTAACTCGTAGACACACGGCGATTAGCCATACAGAGCTCTGTCCAAGGGTCCCGGCTGGATATTCCGGCTGGGACCCTTTTGATTTATCTGACGGTTTAAAACGGCCTTACGTGTTACAGATTGAGACGTTATATCTGGACAGCCACGCTATCCCAATTACATCCCCGTTAGCAGCACGATGTCGAGAATCGTCACGATGACGCCGATCCCTACGAGCAGCGCGTTGAGCGGGCGCGAGTTGGCGTATTTGCCCATAACGCGGGGCGAACTGGTGAGTCGTATGAGCACAAAGACCGTAATCGGCAACTGAAGCGACAACAATGCCTGACTCCAGATGAGACCCTCAAAAGGATTCGGGACGATCAGGCACGCCGCCACTGCGCCGACGAAACAGACCGCCACTCCAATCGATGAGTGCCGATCGTGGATGTCGTATTCCTCGTCGAACATGCCCGCGGTGATGGTTCCCGCCGCCATGCCCGCTGTCACGCTGCTCGATAGTCCCGCGAACAGCAGCGCTACCGCAAAGATGGTCGAGCTCGCCGGGCCCAAGATGGGGGAGAGCGTGGCCGCTGCGACGGCGAGGTCGTCTACGACAATGCCGTGCGCAAAGAAGGTCGTTGCGGCCAGGATGACCATGGCCGAGTTGATCGCCCAGCCCACGCCCATCGAAAAGAGCGTGTCGAAGAGCTCATAGCGCAGACGCTCTTCGATAACCTGCTCGCCTTGGCCTTCGAAGTGCATGGATTGGATGACCTCGGAGTGCAGGAAGAGGTTGTGGGGCATAACGACCGCGCCTAGGACACTTACGATAATCGCGGCCGAGCCGGTGGGCATACGGGGTGTGATCCAGCTTGTGGCGGCTTGCGGCCAGTCGACGTTGACTAGTGCAAGCTCGGCCAAAAACGAAAGTCCTACCACGCCCACGAAGGCGATGATCCATCGCTCGGCGCGTTTGTAGGAGCTTGTCATGAGCATGGCAATCGATGCCGCCGCGACGATGACGCAGCCGGCGCGTACGGGCAGGCCAAAGAGCATTTGAAGCGCGATCGCACCGCCCAGGACTTCGGCCATGGCGGTGGCGATGGTCGCGAGGTAGGCGCTGGCGAGCACCGTGCGCCCAACGAAGCGGGGGAGAAAACGGGTCGTGGCCTCGGCAAGGCAGGCGCCCGTGGCGATGCCCAGGTGCGCCGCGTTGTGCTGCAAGACGATCAGCATAATCGTGGACAGCGTGACGATCCACAGCAGCGCGTAGCCAAACTGCGAGCCCGCGGCCATATTGGAGGCCCAGTTGCCCGGGTCGATAAAGCCGACGGTCACGAGCAATCCGGGGCCGATATGCCGTGCGATGTCGAGTCCTCCGTGACCGCCGGTGCGTCGGGAGCCAAAATGATGTTTGAGATGGTTGATCATGGTGCGCTCCTGCGTGCCGTTTGCTTGACGCCGGAAAGGATACCCGTTTTAGGCTCAAAAGTTAATCAAGACTAACAAAATTGCTGTATTTGAATAGGATGGTGAAAGGGGGCTGCGAAATGTCTTGATCTGTAACAACTAGGGATGGAAATTGGGTCTTACTGTTACAGATTGAGATGTTTGAAGCGGTGAGCTTACAGGTCGAACTTGGGGCCCTTGTTGCCGTCCTTGAGGTCGGCGGTGTCCACTCGTAGGGTGTGCGTTACGCGATTGTTTCGAAACGGGCGGGAAACACAACGGGCCGGCGGTGCTCCTAGTATGCCTATTCAACTGACTGTCTAATATCTAGGGGAGGATCGCGATGCAGGCAGATTCCGCTCAGCAGCAGGGCCTTTATCGCCCCGAATTCGACCACGATGCATGCGGCATCGGCGCGCTTGCCGATATCAACGGTGAGCGCCATCACCAGATTCTGGACGATGCACTGTCCATTCTGGTCAACTTGGAGCACCGCGGTGGCACCGGACTCGAGAAGAACACCGGCGACGGCGCTGGTATCCTGTTCCAGGTTCCGCATCACTTTTTCCGTAAAGAGGCTCAAAAGTGTGGCCAGATTCTGCCGGCAGAGGGCGACTATGGCGTGGCCATGCTGTTCTTCCCGCAGGACGAGAAGGGCGTAGAGGATGCCCGCCGCGTGTTTGAGGAGGGCTGCGCCGAGGCCGGCGTGCCGCTGCTCTTTTGGCGCGAGGTGCCGGTTGACCCGCACGACCTGGGCGAGACGGCCCGCGCCTGTATGCCCACTATCCTGCAGGCCTTCCTGGGCCGTCCGGACGACACGCCCGCCGGCGATGCCTTCGAGCGCCGCCTGTACGTGTGCCGCCGCACCATCGAGAAGAAGGCCGACGCTGAGTTTGCCCTGCGCGACAAAATCTTCTATGTATGCTCCATGAGCTCGCGCACCATCGTGTACAAGGGCATGCTGGTCGCCACGCAGATGCGCCGCTTCTTCATCGATCTCAACGACGCCGCCGTCAAGACGGCCGTGGCGCTCGTCCACTCGCGCTACTCCACCAACACCACGCCCAGCTGGGAACGCGCGCACCCCAACCGCTTTATCATCCACAACGGCGAGATCAACACCCTCAAGGGCAACGTCAACTGGATTCGCGCCCGCGAACCCAACCTGTACAGCCCCGTGCTGCAGCACGATCTTGAGCGCGTGATGCCCATCATCAACCGCGAGGGCTCCGACTCCGCGATTCTGGACAATGTGCTTGAGTTTTTGGTCATGAACGGCCGTCCGCTCACGCGTGCCGCGTCCATGCTGCTGCCCGAGCCGTGGGACCACAACGACAGCCTGAGCGAGGAGCGCCGCGCCTACGACGCCTACCAGTCCATGCTCATGGAGCCCTGGGACGGCCCGGCCGCCATCGCCTTTACCGACGGCCGTACCCTGGGTGCTGCCCTCGACCGCAACGGCCTGCGTCCCGCCCGCTACTATGTGACGCGCGACGGTCGCTTTATGCTGGCAAGCGAGGTGGGCACCATCGAGGTGAGCCCCGAGAACATCCTGACGAGCAGCTGTCTGGGGCCGGGCCAGATGCTCGAGGTCGACTTTGCCCGCGGTCGCGTCATCTACAACGACGAGCTGCGTGCCCGTTACGCCAAGGAAAAGCCCTACCGTGATTGGATTGCCGAGGAGACGCTGACCGTCGACGCGCTCGATGAGCCCGTTGCGGCAACACCCGCCGAGGACGACGAGGTGCCTACCGCCGTGCGTATGGCCAAGCTCGGCTAT
>CABQWP010000025.1 GCA_902467875.1 uncultured Collinsella sp.
GGACGCGTTGCACGTGCAGCTTGCCGACGAGGCGTATTGCATCGGCGGCCCGCGTCTTGCCGAGAGCTACCTCAACGACGATGCCGTGCTCACCTGTGCCGTAAAGTCGGGAGCTAAGGCAATTCATCCCGGCTATGGCTTTTTCTCCGAGAAGGCGAGCTTCGTGCGAGACTGCGACAAGTATGGCCTGGCGTTTGTCGGTCCTTCGGCCGAGGTGATCGACAGCATGGGCGACAAGGACGCCGCACGTCGAACGGCTGCCGCGGCGGGCGTGCCCATCGTTCCGGGCTGCGATTTGCTCAAAAGCCCCGAGGAGGCAACGGCCGAGGCCGAACGCATTGGCTGCCCCGTGCTTATTAAGGCGCGTGCCGGTGGTGGCGGTCGCGGCATTCGCAAGGTCGAGCGCGTGGAAGATGCGGCAAAGGCGTTTATCGAGGCGCGTGCCGAGGGCGAGGCCGTTTTTGGCGACGGCGAGTGCTACATGGAGAAGTTTGTCGCGCCGGCGCACCACGTCGAGGTGCAGATTATGGCCGATAAGCAGGGCCATGTGTTTTCGCTTGGCGAGCGTGAGTGCTCGGTGCAGCGCCGCAACCAAAAGCTGATCGAGGAGAGCCCCGCGCCGTGCCTCGACGGACACGACGACATTCGTGCTCGCATGCACAAGGCAGCGCGTGACCTGGCTCGTGCCGTCGGCTACGAAGGAGCCGGTACCATCGAGTTCCTGTATTCGGACGACGGCAATTTCTACTTTATGGAAATGAACACGCGCTTGCAGGTGGAGCATCCGGTTACGGAGTTTGTGACCGATACCGACCTGGTCAAGTGGCAGCTGGGCGGGGGCGGGGCGCGCCCCCCCCCCCGCATCTTGCGGCAGCCGGCCAGCCTCTGCCCTTTGAGCAGGAGGACATGCCGGTCCGCAACCACGCCATGGAGTGCCGCATCAATGCCGAGACGCCGGACTTTCTGCCGTCATGCGGAACGGTCACCGCGTTGCGTGTGCCGGGTGGTCCGCGCGTGCGCTGGGATTCCGCCATGTTTACCGGTGCGAAAGTCCCGCCGTACTACGATTCCATGCTCGGCAAGCTCATCGTGTGTGCGCCCACGCGTGATGGAGCCATTCGCAAGATGCGCTCGGCCCTGGGCGAGCTCGTGATTGAGGGCGTGCGCGAAAACAGCGAGCTTCAGCTCGACGTACTGGCAAACGACGAGTTCTTGTCGGGCATGTACCACACCGATCTGATGGGGCATCTCTATGCTGATGAATAGAAAAGCGAAGACGGTTAACGTCCTCGAGGGACCGATAACCGAGTCGTGCGCCGAGTTTCCCGCGCGCCACGTGTTTATCAAGTGCCCGGAGTGCCGCCGCGTGATCGATGAGGCACGCCTGCACGACAACCTCGAGGTCTGCCCTCGTTGCGGCAAACACTTTCGCGTGAGCGGTCGCGCGCGCATGCGCATGACGGTCGACGAGGGCACGTTTGAGGAATGGGATGCCAATCTGGCGTCGGAGGACTTCCTCTCGTTTCCCGGCTATGCCGACAAGCTCAAGAGCGTAAGCGAGCGTTCGGGCGAGCGCGATGCCGTTGTGTGCGGCAGGGGCAAAATCTGCGGTTGCGATACCGCGCTCTTCTTTATGGACGCCAACTTTATGATGGGCTCGATGGGTTCCGTGGTGGGCGAGAAGATCTGTCGCGCATTTGAGCGCGCGACCGAGCTGGGATTGCCGGTTGTCGGCTTTGCCGTTTCGGGCGGTGCGCGCATGCAAGAGGGCGTGACATCGCTTATGCAGATGGCCAAGATTTCTGCGGCGGTTAGGCGCCACAGCGAGGCGGGCGGCCTGTATATCACGGTGCTCACCGACCCCACGACCGGAGGCGTAACCGCGAGCTTCGCCATGGAGGGCGACATTATCCTGGCCGAGCCCGATGCCCTGACGGCATTTGCCGGCCCGCGCGTGATCGAGCAGAACATGCACAAGCGTCTGCCCAAGGGATTCCAGCGCTCCGAGTTTTTGCTGGAGCACGGCTTTTGCGATGCCGTTGTTCCGCGTGGCGAGATTGCGCTCACGGTGGGCGAGCTGCTGGCACTGCACGAAGGGCACGCGCCCGGCCTGGGGGCACCACATGAGATCGTGCATACGGGTCGCCGCGGCAAAAAGCTGGGACACTTGTTTAAGCGCTCGGCGGCGCCCAAAACCGCGCTCGAGATTGTCAAGCAGACCCGCTCGGCAGATCGTGCCACGGCGGGTGAGATGATCTCGCTGGGCCTGGATGGATTTGTGGAGCTGCACGGCGACCGTTACTTTGGCGACGACGCCGCTGTGGTGGCTGGCATTGGCTGGAAAGACGGACGCCCCGTAACGGTCGTCGCCATCGAGCGCGGCACCACGACCAAAGAGCGTATGCGCCGCGACTTTGGCATGGCACATCCCGAGGGCTACCGCAAAGCGCGTCGCCTGATGCGCCAGGCCGAAAAGTTTGGTCGACCGGTTCTGTGCCTGGTCGATACTTCGGGCGCGTTTTGCGGCATCGGTGCCGAGGAGCGTGGCCAGGGCGAGGCGATTGCCCAGAATCTCATGGAGATGAGCGGCCTTAAGACGCCGATTGTCTCGGTGGTGACAGGCGAGGGCGGCTCTGGTGGCGCGTTGGCGCTGTCCGTGGCCGACCGCATCCTGATGCTCTCGAGCTCGGCCTATTCGGTCGTGAGCCCCGAGGCCTGTGCGTCGATCCTGTGGAAGGATACCGAGCGCGCGAATGAGGCCGCCGAGGCGCTGAAGCTCACGGCCCCCGATCTGTTGGCGCTTGGCATCATCGACGGCATTGTCGACGATAGGGGCCTGTCGCATGAGGAGATCGCCGGCGCCGTCATGTCCTCGGCATTTGATGCCTTCGATACGCTTGGGCGGCTCGACGACGCGACCCTCACAAACCTCCGCTACGAAAAGTACCGCGCAATCGGTCGGTACAGCACGATGTAACAAGGGGACAGTCCGCATGTCACATTGGGAAAGGGTTCCTGTGTCACAAGTTTCTAACACCTCGTTTACAACGACGGTTTCATCAAACGCCATGGCCGTGGTGGACTATCTGTCCAAAAGCATGATGTCGGCGCTGCCGTTTATTGTCTGCGCGGCGTTGTTCCGCACCGTCGCCGTCATTATGGGCGAAGGCATGCTGGGCCTATGGTCTGCCGATTCCGAAATCTATCGCCTGTTCTACAGTTGGCTCTATAACGCCGGCTACTACTTTTTGCCCATTTATCTTGGTTGGGCGGCTGCCCGCCAGCTCGGTTGCTCGGAGCAGCTGGGCATGATGCTGGGCGGCGTATTGATTGCGCCCGATCTGCTTAAGCTCGTCGATGCCGCACCGACGACGGGGGCATCGATGACTTCCGTGTATGGCCTGCTTCCCGCGCCGGTCAACGATTACACGACGACCGTTATTCCGGTTCTCATCTCGGTGCCCGTGCTATGGCGAGTGGAGTGTTTCTTTAAGCGCGTTATCCCCCAGGCCGTGGCGTTTTCGTTCGTTCCGTTTGCAACCATGCTCGTCATGGTTCCGGTATCCCTGTGTATCACGGCGCCGGCGGGCAGCTATCTGGGAATGTTGCTGGGCCAGCTTATGTTTATGCTTGGCAATTCCGGTGGCATCGTGTCACTGCTCACGCTCATGGGGCTTGCCGCGGGTTGGGAGTTCCTAAAGATCGCGGGCGTCAGCAACGTTGTCCTATCGCTTGCCTACGCGCAGTTTATGAGTGTGGGAACGGATTCGTGCATTCTGATCGCTGCGACGATGGCGACGTTCGCCGTTTGGGGCATGCCCTTTGGCGCGTCGCTCCGCGTTGCGGATAAGGATGAGAAGACACTCATGCTGGGTTATTCGATCTCGGGTGTTCTTGGCGGCGTAAGCGAGCCGGCGCTGTACGGTTGCGGCTTTAAATATGGCAGGTGCCTGACGTGCATGGCCATTGGCGGCGCCGTCGGAGGCCTTGTTGCGGCCGTGGGCCACGTTACGGCCTATACCATCGGCATGACGAATGTCCTCATGGTCATTGGCTTTGCCACGGGCGGCATTTCGAACCTGCTGTGGTGCTGCGCAGCCGGCGGCACGGCATTTGCGGTGTCTGCGGCGCTGAGCTACTGCTTTGGCGTGGTGCCGGCGAAGGGGCGGGCGACGGGGGACGGAGCCGATTCGCCCGAAACAGTGGCGAGCGCTGCTGAAGTAAGCGCATAAACCTGTGCGACAAAAGGACGATCCCTTTGTCGTGTTCCAAGGCCGCGGCCCGTGTGGGCTGCGGCCTTTTTGTATCTGGGGGACAAAGTGGCTACACTACAATCCGGTCAAGCAATAGATATATAAGTAGTACCGTGGGGGCGGATGCAGATGGTCGAGTGGATTGTTAAGCGCGCGCAGGGCGATCGTGCGCGTGTGGGCACGTTAGCGGGCATGGTGTGTATTGTCGCCAATGTGGCGCTTTGTGCTGCAAAGGGTGCCATTGGTGTGGTTTCGGGATCGGTTTCGATTGTGGCGGATGCCATGAACAACCTGTCCGATGCCAGCTCGAATATCGTGAGCGTGCTGGGCTTTAAGCTGGCGAGCAAGCCGGCCGACCCCGAGCATCCTTACGGCCACGGTCGCTACGAGTATCTCTCGGGTCTGGTCGTGGCGGCGCTCGTGCTGCTGATTGGCGTTGAACTGGTGAAGTCCTCGGTCGAGCGCGTCATCCACCCCGAACCTGTCGAGTTCTCGCTTGCCCTGGTGGCAGTTCTAGTGCTTTCGATGGTCGTAAAGCTCTGGATGGCGGCCCTCAACCAAAAGCTCGGCGATCGCATTGAGTCCGAGACGCTGCATGCGACCGCGCAGGATTCCAAGAACGATGTTCTTGCCACGGGCGCCGTTCTGGCGTGCGCAATTGTTTCGCAGGTGACGGGCATCAACCTTGACGCTTGGGTCGGCCTTGCCGTTGGTGCCTATATTGGCTGGAGCGGTTTTGAACTCATCCAGGATACGGTGAGCCCGCTTTTGGGCCAGACGCCCGATCCTAAGCTCGTCGAGCACATTCGAGACAAGATCATGAGCTACCCCGGCGTTTTGGGCGTTCACGATTTGATGGTTCACGACTACGGTCCGGGCAGAAAGTTCGCAAGCGCTCACGCCGAGATGGCGGCCGAGGCCAGCCCGCTGGAAAGTCACGACACGCTCGATAACATCGAGCAGTCGTTTAGGAACGAAGACGGCATGATTGTCACACTTCACTACGACCCCATCGTGACCGACGATCCAAAGGTGGCGAGCATGCGCTTGCGCATTCACGCCATGGCTCAGGAGATCGATAACCGCCTCTCGATTCATGACCTACGCTGTGTGCCGGGTCCTACGCACACCAACGTGATCTTTGACTGCGTGCGTCCCTCGGATCTGCAGATGAGTGCCGAAGACTTAAAGCACGCGCTGGCACAACGGGTCGAATCGGAATATCCCAAGTCGATTGCCAAGATTACGATCGACGAAGACTACGTAGGGCATACCCACGAGTAAGGCTGTGCCGGCAAAGCAGGTTATGCAGAAGGGGAGAGCATGAAGAAGCTGTATCTACTCCGCCACGGTCAGACGGAGTTCAACGTCAAAAAACTGGTCCAGGGCCGCTGCGATTCACCGCTGACCGACCTGGGCCGCAAACAAGCGGGAATGGCAGCCGCATGGCTCAAGGGCCACGACGTTGTCCCCGACAAAGTGGTCTCTTCGCCCTTAGGCCGAGCCATGGACACTGCTCAGCTCGTCGCTACCGAACTCCTCGGCCCGGACGCAGCAGTCGAGCCCTGCGAAGGCATCATCGAGCGCTGCTACGGCACCTTCGAAGAGGGCCCACACGACGCGCTACCCACCGACGTCTGGGATCCGGGCGAGGACTTGGTCCCTTACGGAGGAGAAGGAAGCCAGGCGCTGCAAGAACGCATGGTGGACACTCTCACCAATATCATGGGCTCCGAGGGCATCGAAACCCTTCTAGCAGTAAGCCACGGCAGCGCCAGCCGCCAATTTATCAAGGCCGCAGCCCCAGAGGGCTTCGAGCTCCCAACAAAACTCCCCAACTGCGCCATCATGATCTTCGATTTCGATGAGGCAAAGCCACAAGCAGAAGGCGAACCGTCTCAATGCAAGTTCACCCTCCAGCAAATAGTGGACCCCCAACAAAGTAATTAGCTGAGCGAGCAGAGTTAAGCAGACATCAACGTGTCGTCTCCCGAGCTTGGCAGAGGGGCGGCGAAATATATTAAGTTTGTCGCGAGTTCCGCACGCAAAGGAAAGCACTTAATGTGCTTTCCGTCTTGCGCAGGACTGTAGAGCAGCAAACTTAATATATTTCGCCGCCCCTCTGCCAAGCCCAGGCGACTCCACGCACTTTACCTGCGTAAACAATGTGAGTGAAATATGAATCTCGATGGATACGCCCGCAGCCGTGTATACTAAACAGCTGTGTGAAACCAGGGGAGTATTCTGGCTGGACAAAATGCCTGCTTAATAGGGTTGTCAGGTAGTCCGGGCGAAATACAAGGCTGGGGAGCACGTCGTGTAAGTAGTGGTCCTCTAGGGGCGTACGCTCGGTGGTGTACGCATTGTCCCAAGACCACGCGAGAGTTGGGATCATATCTTGATCAGCATGATTCTCGGCCGCAAGATTGGCATGACCCAGGTTTGGGACGAGGACGACAACGTCGTTCCCGTCACGGTCATCCAGGCTGGCCCCTGCGCTGTCTCGCAGGTTAAAACTCAGGCAACCGACGGCTATGATGCCGTCCAGATCGGTTTCGGCGACATCAAGGCCAAGAACGTGAACAAGCCCATGGCTGGTCACTTCGCCAAGGCTGGCGTCGAGCCTGTCCGCTTCCTTCGTGAGGTCCGCGTCGAGAACGGCGAGGAGCACAAGGTCGGCGAGGTCGTCACCGTCGCTGATTTCGCTGATGTCGAGAAGGTCGACGTCATCGGTACCTCCAAGGGTAAGGGCTTCCAGGGTCGCATCAAGCGCTGGGGTCAGCGCCGCGGTCCTATGACGCATGGTTCTCACTTCCAGCGTCACCCCGGTTCTATCGGTCAGTGCGCCTATCCTGCGCGCGTCCTCAAGGGCGTCAAGATGGCCGGTCACATGGGTAACGAGCGCGTTACCGTCAAGAACCTTTCCGTTGTCCGCATCGATGCCGAGCAGAACCTCATCTTGGTCAAGGGCGCTGTCCCGGGTGCCAAGAATGGTCTCGTCGCCATCCGTATGGCCTAAGGGCCCAGCCCATTTAGCCCAGCGTCATACCAAGGAGAACACTTAAATGGCAAAGTTTGAAGTAAAGAACAGCGAGGGCAAGAAGGTCGCCGAGGCCGAGCTCGCCGCTGAGGTGTACGGCATCGAGCCGAACATCCACGTTATGCACCACATCGTCAAGTGCCAGATGGCCTCTTGGCGTCAGGGCACCCAGTCCGCTAAGGGCCGCTCTGAGGTTTCCGGTGGCGGCAAGAAGCCTTGGCGTCAGAAGGGCACCGGCCGTGCCCGCCAGGGCTCCATCCGTGCTGCCCAGTGGCGTCACGGTGGCGTTGTCTTCGCCCCCAAGCCCCGTTCCTACGCTAAGCGTATGAACAACAAGGAGGTCAAGCTGGCTATGCGCTCCGCGCTGTCCGCCAAGCTGGCCGATGGCGAGCTCGTGCTCGTCGACGACTACGGCTTCGAGAAGCCTTCCACCAAGGCTGCCGTTGCCATGCTCAAGGCTCTCGGCCTTGAGGGCAAGCGTCTGACCATCATCGTTCGCGATGAGGACGTCAACGCCTACCTGTCGTTCCGCAACATTCCCAAGACGTTCATCATCACCGCCGACGAGGCCAACACCTACGATCTCGTCAACAACAACGCTGTGCTGATGCCCGCCGACATCGCCGCTCACTTCGGGGAGGTGCTTGCATAAATGACCGCCCACGAGATCATCATCCGTCCGATCGTGTCCGAGCGTTCCTTCTCCGGCATGGAGCAGAACAAGTACACGTTCGAGGTCGCCAAGGATGCTAACAAGTATCAGATCAAGGACGCTGTCGAGGAGATCTTCGGCGTCAAGGTCGTTCGCGTGAACACCCTGACGGTCAAGCCCAAGACCAAGCGCGTGCGCTATGTCGCCGGCAAGACCCGTTCTTGGAAGAAGGCCATCGTCACGCTGGCCGAGGGCGACACCATCGAGGTCTTTGGCAACCAGGCCTAAGACTCGCTGCTGTTGAGTGAGCTCATGCCTCCCAAATAGGGGAGGCGAGAGCTCAAGGTTTTGGGCGTATAAAATGGACACGCCCGGAACCGTGTATACGTCCGGTGTCATCGCACCCGAGGCAGAACCTCGAATCCCTGTCTGCGATGGCTAACGGATTCCTATTGAAAGGGATTGTAATGGCTGTAAAGCACCTTAAGCCGACCTCCGCTGGTAGGCGTTGGCAGACGATCTCCGACTTCTCCGAGATCACCTGCACCAAGCCCGAGAAGTCTCTTCTCGAGCCCCTGCCCAAGAAGGCCGGTCGTAACAACAACGGCCGCATCACCACCCGCCACCAGGGCGGCGGCGTGAAGCGTCGTTACCGCGTGATCGACTTCAAGCGCAACAAGGACGGCGTGCCCGCCAAGGTTGCCACGATCGAGTACGATCCGAACCGTTCCGCTCGCATCGCTCTGCTGCACTACGCTGACGGTGAGAAGCGCTACATCCTGGCCCCCAAGGGCCTCGAGGTCGGTCAGACCATCATGTCCGGTTCTGACGCCGACATCAAGCCGGGCAACGCTCTGCCCCTCGCCGACATCCCCGTCGGTACGCTCATCCACGCCGTCGAGTTCCAGCCGGGCAAGGGCGCCGCTATCGCCCGTTCCGCCGGTAACTCCTGCCAGCTGATGGGTAAGGAGGGCAAGTACGCCATCGTCCGTATGCCTTCCTCCGAGATGCGCCGCATCCTCGTTACCTGCCGCGCCACCGTCGGTGAGGTCGGCAACGCCGATCACTCCAACATCGTCATCGGCAAGGCCGGCCGTAAGCGCCACATGAACGTGCGCCCGACCGTCCGCGGTACCGTCATGAACCCTGTCGACCACCCGCACGGCGGTGGCGAGGGCAAGAACCACACCTCTGGTCGTCCCTCTGTTACCCCCTGGGGTAAGCCGACGAAGGGCCTTCGTACGCGCAAGAAGAAGAAGGTCTCGAACCAGCACATCATTCGTCGCCGTAAGAAGTAATTTCGGATACCGAGTTTTAGGAGAAAGCACTTATGAGCAGAAGTCTCAAAAAGGGCCCGTTCGTGGAGACTCGCCTTCTCTCGCGTATCACCGCGATGAACGAGGCTGGCAAGAAGGACGTCGTGAAGACCTGGTCCCGCGCGTCCACCATCTTCCCCGAGATGGTTGGTCACACCATCGCCGTCCACGACGGCCGCAAGCATGTGCCCGTGTATGTTACCGAGTCCATGGTTGGTCACAAGCTCGGCGAGTTCGCGCCGACTCGTACGTTCCGTGGCCACAAGGCCAAATAGGGGGTTAACCGTAAATGGCAACTAAGTCTATTGAAACTGAGGCCACCGAGGTTCGCGCCGTCGCTAAGTACGTGCGTGTTTCCCCCAGCAAGGCCCGCCTGGTGGTCGATCTGATCCGCCGCAAGCCTGTCGCTCAGGCCTTCGACATCCTCCACTTCTGCGACCGCGCCGTCGCCGTGGATGTCGAGAAGGTTCTCCGTTCCGCCGTTGCGAACGCCGAGAATAACAACGGTCTGCGTGCCGACAACCTGGTTGTCGCCGCTGCCTATGTTGACGAGGGTCCGACGCTTAAGCGCATCCGTCCCCGCGCCAAGGGTTCCGCTTCTCGCATTCTGAAGCGTACTTCCCACATCACCGTCGTCGTTGCTCCTCGAAAGGAGGCGTAAAGCTGTATGGGTCAGAAAGTCTACCCCACCGGCTTCCGTCTTGGCATCACCGAGAACTGGCGCTCCCGCTGGTTCGCAGAGAAGGATTACGCTAAGACCCTCGGTAACGATCTCGAGATCCGCAAGTACCTCGAGAAGCGTCTTTCCCGCGCAGCTGTCTCCCGCGTCGAGATCGAGCGCGCTGGCGACAAGGTGAAGGTCATCATCCTCACCGCTCGCCCCGGCGTTGTCATCGGTAAGAAGGGTGCCGAGATCGATACCCTCCGTACCGAGCTCGAGAAGGTCGCTGGCGTCTCCAAGGGCCAGCTCTCCGTCGATGTTGTCGAGATCAAGCGCCCCGAGCTCGACGCCAACCTCGTTGCTCAGTCCATCGCTGAGCAGCTCGAGGGCCGCGTTGCCTTCCGTCGCGCTATGCGCAAGGCTGTCCAGTCCGCCCGCAAGGCCGGCGCCAAGGGCATCCGTATCCAGTGCTCCGGTCGTCTCGGCGGTGCCGAGATGGGCCGTCGTGAGTGGTACCGTGAGGGTCGCGTGCCTCTGCACACCCTCCGTGCCAAGATCGACTACGGCACGGCTGTCGCCAGCACCACCATGGGCGCTTGCGGCGTGAAGGTCTGGATCTACCTGGGCGAGAAGCTCCCGGGCCAGCCTGTTCCCAACCCTGCACTCGAGGGCTCTTCCCGTCCTCGTCGTCGTAACTCCGAGAGGAGGGGTCAGTAGTGCTTGCCCCTAAGCGTATTCTTCACCGCAAGGTGCAGCGTGGCTCCATGAAGGGCCAGGCCAAGGGTAATACCGAGCTGCATTTCGGCGAGTTTGGTATCCAGGCTCTCGAGGCCCATTGGATTACCAACCGTCAGATCGAGGCCGCTCGTATTGCCATGACCCGCTACATGAAGCGTGGCGGTCGTGTCTACATCACGATCTTCCCCGATAAGCCCATCACCAAGAAGCCTGCCGAGACTCGCATGGGTTCTGGTAAGGGTAACCCCGAGGAGTGGGTGGCCGTCGTCAAGCCCGGCCGCATCATGTTCGAGGTCAAGGGCGTGCCCGAGGAGGTCGCTCGCGAGGCTCTGCGTCTTGCACAGCACAAGCTTCCCATCAAGACCAAGATTGTTGCTGCCAAGAACGCTGAGCAGCGCATCGAGAAGGAGATGGCTGAGGAGGCCGCTCTCGAGGCCAAGTGGGCTGCTGAGGACGCCGCCGCCGCCAAGGAGGAGAACTAATGAAGCCCGCAGAGATTCGTGAGCTCTCGGACGCTCAGCTCGTTGAGAAGCTGAAGGAAATGCGCGCCGAGCTCTTTAACCTTCGTTTCCAGATGGCCACCAGCCAGCTGGACAACACCGCTCGCGTCAACACCGTGAAGAAGGACATCGCTCGCGTCCTCACGGAGCAGCGCGCCCGCGAGATCGCAGCGGAGAAGTCCGCTGTCGCCGAGTAGGACCTAAGGAGAGAACATGACTGATTCGCGTAACTCGCGTAAGGTCCGTACGGGTGTCGTTACCTCCGTCTCCGGTGCCAAGACCATCGTTGTCACCATCACCGAGCGCAAGCGTCACCCCAAGTACGGCAAGATGATGACCAGCTCCAAGAAGCTGCACGCTCACGACGAGGAGTGCACGGCTGGCGTGGGCGACACCGTCCGCGTTATGGAGACCCGTCCTATGTCCAAGATGAAGCGTTGGCGCCTCATCGAGGTCGTCGAGCGCGCTAAATAAGCAGTCGCTCTTACGACTTGTACGTTTCCGAAGATGTGCGTATGCCTGGCTTGCATACCACGGGCCGCATAAAGGCTGCGCACCTCTCTTCGGTTCTTAGTTCGGAGGAACATCTACCATGATTCAGATGCAAACCATGCTGAACGTCGCCGACAACTCCGGTGCTCGCAAGATTCGCTGCATCAAGGTGCTTGGCGGTTCCAAGCGTCGTTATGCAGGCATCGGCGATGTGTTCATCGGTGCTGTCCAGGAGGCTACCCCTGGCGCCAACGTCAAGAAGAAGGACGTTGTCCGTTGCGTCGTCGTTCGCACCGTTAAGGAGATCCGCCGCAAGGATGGCTCCTACATTCGCTTTGATGAGAACGCCTGCGTTGTCATCAACAACGATGGTTCGCCCGTCGGCACCCGTATCTTCGGGCCTGTCGCTCGCGAGCTTCGTGACAAGAAGTACATGAAGATCGTCTCGCTCGCTCCCGAGACCCTGTAGTTAGGGGAGATATATGTATATCAAGAAGGGCGATAAGGTCCAGGTTCTCTCTGGTAAGGATCGCGGCAAGCAGGGCGTTGTCCTGCGTGCTCTTCCCGCCGAGAACAAGGTCGTTGTCGAGGGCGTTTCGGTCGTCAAGAAGGCCGTCAAGCCCAACGCTGCCAACCAGCAGGGCGGCATCGTTTCGCAGGAGGCTCCCATCGACGCCTCCAACGTCAATCTCGTTTGCCCCGAGTGCGGTAAGGTTACCCGCGTCGGTCACGAGAAGGACGGCAAGAACAAGCTGCGCGTCTGCAAGAAGTGCGGCCACAAGTTCTAAGCTGCCCGCAACATCAAGTTGCTAGCAAAGGCCCGGATGCCCCACGGCACCCGGGCCTTTTTCTATCCCTACTCATTGGGGACAGACTTAAATGACCAGTCGTTGGGGGGGACAGTCTCTATGTGCCGGCAGTTTGGGACGATCCTTTGATGTCTGATGCCCCCAGAGGGGTGAAGTAATACAGCTGGGTCTGTCTTTTAGGGCTTTGGTGTTCCGCCCCTTTATGTTTCACAAGGATCGTCGCATGCGCATTTACGCGCATAGCCTTGCGCGACAATGCGCATAGCCGCGCAAACATCTGCCAACTATGGCTAAATAATGACCGATAAGCAAATAAATACGCAAACACGAGCAGATACGCGCGCAATTGTGCGACTATAGGTTTGTTAGAAATGAAGGACTTCCGATGACTCAGGAGGCACATCATGGCAGATTCCAAACAGGCTCCGCTCGACGCCGAGGCAGCCGCAAAGGCGGCGTTTGCCTCGGTCCAGAATCAGCCGTTCCCAAACGACATCTTTACGGCTCCCGAGCTTCGTTGGGCTGTAATTGGGTGTGGCGTTATCGCCAACCAGATGGCTCAGTCTCTCGCCCTTGCCGGCCGAAAGCTCGCGGGCGTTGCCAACCGCACGCTGTCCAAGGCTCAGGCTTTTGCAGAGCAGTATGGCGTTGAGAAGGTCTATGGCACGGTCGAGGATCTCTACGCCGATCCGGACATTGACGCAGTCTATATCACCACGCCGCACAACACGCATATCACCTATCTGCGAGCCGCTCTGGCAGCTGGCAAGCACGTGCTCTGCGAGAAGGCCATTACCCTCAATTCCGCCGAGCTTGACGAGGCCCGCGCCATTGCCGACGAGCACAACGTGGTCCTTATGGACGCCACCACGGTGCTTCACATGCCCTTGTATCAGGAGCTGCGTCGTCGCATGGATGTCGGCGAGTTCGGCCGCATGAATCTCGCTCAGCTCAACTTTGGCAGCTATAAGGAGTACGGCGACCTGACCAACCGCTTCTACAACCGTAGCCTTGCCGGTGGCGCCATGCTCGACATTGGCGTGTATGCGCTCTCCGTTATGCGCCTCTTTATGGCGAGCCAGCCCGCTGAGGTTGTCTCGCTGGGCAACACCTGTGAGACCGGTGTCGACGTTGCGGGCGGCATTGTCTGCCGTAACGCCGAGCAGCAGCTGGGTGTTGTGAGCCTTACGCTCCACTCCAAGCAGCCCAAGCGCTCGGTCATCAGCTTCGACAAGTGCTATATCGAGGTCAACGAGTATCCGCGCGCCGATCACGCGACCATCGTGTGGACTGTGGACGGCCACCGCGAGGAGGTCCACGCCGGCACCGAAGCTTACGCCCTTTGCTATGAGATGGCCGATCTTGAGAAGGCCGTTGCCGGCGACGACTCCAAGCGCGAGCTGCTGGATTATGCTTCTGATGTTATGGAGCTTATGACCAAGCTCCGCGCCGATTGGGGAGTCGTGTACCCCGAGGAGGAGTAAGCGATGCTTGCGGAAGATAGGCTCAATGCGATCGTGTCGATGGTGCAGCAGGCCGGCTCGGTTACCGTGCCGGAACTTGCCGAGGCCCTGGGCGTGACACCGTCCACCATTCGCCGTGACTTGCAAACGCTCGACCGCGCGCACCGTATCGCCAAGGTGCACGGAGGTGCGACGAGTCTGGAGCGCGCGCACGTGACGCGCGACTTGACGATCAGCGAACGCAGTGATCTCCATAACGATGACAAGGAGCGCATCTGTGCTCGTGCCGCGGCCCTGGTGGAGCCCGATAGCTTTGTGTATATCGATTCGGGCTCAACGACCCTCAAGCTCATCGAGCATCTTCCGCGTCTCGACGGCGTCACCTATGTGACCGATTCCGTGCTCCATGCTCAGCACCTTGCTTTGCGCGGCATGCGTACCGTGGTGCTGGGCGGCGAGCTCAAACCCGAGACCGAGGCGCTCGTTGGCCCCGATGCCTTGGCAACCCTGGACCGCTATAACTTCAACTGCGGCTTTTGGGGATCCAACGGCATCGCGGCCGAGCAAGGTCTCACCACACCGGATATCGAGGAAGCACAGGTCAAGCGTATCTCGATGCGCCATACCGCCAAACGCTTCGTAATCTCGGACGCCAGTAAATTTGGCATGGTGGCGCCCGTCAAGTTCGCGGACTTCCGCGACGCAACGATTATTACCACAGGCGAGGTCCCCGCCAAGTACCGGGCAATGGACAACGTCATCACGGTCTAGCAGCAGGGGACGGGCTAAGGCCAAAACCACCACAAAGGGGCAGGAACCTTTGTGGTGGTTTTGACGTTTGTCAGATAAAACCTGCCAAAATAAACCTGTCCCTTTTTGGCAGGTTTTAGGGCTCCCAGGGGCAAGGGGCTTCGATGTGGATGTGCTCACCGGTTACGGGATGCGTAAAGGACACGCTGTGGGCATGGAGCATCAGGCCGCAGGGACGCGGCGTGCCGTACAGGCCGTCGCCAACCAGGGGATGACGCTCGCTCGCCAGATGCACACGGATTTGGTGCTTGCGGCCGGTGAGCAGTTCGACATCGATATACGAGCGCGTGGGCAGGCCACGACGGCTCTTAAGACGCTTGAGCACCTTCACGCGCGTCTGAGACGGCTTGCCGCTGGCGCCGACGCGCATCTTGCGGCTGTCGTGACGGTCGCGGGCGATGGGCTTGTCGATGAGCTTTTCGTTCCAGTCGATTTTGCCTTCGGCGAGCGCCAGATAGTGCTTTTCGAAAGCGTGGTCGATCACCATCTGGTCAAAGGCGGGCTGCGTCTGCTTGTCGAGCGAGAACAGCACCACGCCGGTGGTGTCGCGGTCCAGGCGGTTGAGCGGCTGCATGTCGGTCGCGGCAAAGCCGTCGCCCATCGCCAGCAGCAGGTCGCTGGCGTAGTCGGTGAGCGTGCGCTCGCCGGTGCCGTCGCCGTGGACGATCATGCCGGCGGGCTTGTCGATGGCCATAAGCCAGGCGTCGCAGTAGAGGACTTGAGGTTCTTCGTTCACGTGTAAGCCTTTCGGTTAGCTAATTCCCACAAACATGCAGCCCGAAGTCGCCCCGCGCAGGCGGGCGGCGGGCTTGCGGCCGGCTTGAGCTGCCTCGACGGCGCGACGGACGCGAGCGACGGCACGGGCGATCTCATCCGTCTCGAGTAGCGTTCCGTCCACCATGAGACGACGCACGCCGGCATCGAGCAGCTGAGGAACCTGAGGCGTGAGGTCGATGGGGTAGGCGTCGTACAGGCGTGAGCGGCCGTGGATGTCGGTACGCACCGGCATGACCTTTCCGTCGATATTCTTGAGCGAGAGCTTGCGGGCACGCAGGCGGCAGTTGGCGCAATCGTGGATGCAGCCGTTGGCAACCTGCAGAATGCAATGCTCGCTTGTCATGACGCGCGGGCGGCCAAAGACGGTGATGCCCAGAGCCGCGGGCGCGGCGGCGCCGAGCGAGACAATCTCGTCGAGCGTGATCTCGGGCGAGAGCCAAAACGCACCGGCTCCGCGCCCGGCAAGCGCCTCCATGCAGGGCGTGTTGTGCACCGGCAGGCAAGAGCGAATCTCGGCCGTGGCGCCAACCTGGGCGGCCAGGGCAAGCTCAGAGATGTTGCCAATAGCGACCGTGGCGCCGGCAACAACCCACGGGTCGACGCGTACGTGGTCAACGGCGCAGCAGACCTCGTCGAGCACGGGTACGATGCCCTGCTCAAATGCATCGGCGGGGGAGAGCTCGGCCGCATCGAGCGCGTCGGTGGTCATGTAGATGCGCGTTACACCCTCGGCACGAGCGGCCTCGGCGGCCTCGAGCGAGGTGACGGTGGCGCAGATCTGCGGCTCATCGCGGTAGTGCTCGGGCGCGGGGCGGGAATCACTGGTTACAATCGCCGGCAGCTCGAGCGTTTTCGCGCGCTCCTCGTACGGTGCCAGAATGGCCTCTTCCAGCGCCTTACAAGCGGCGGCGCGCACCTTGTGCACGGCGGAAAAGCCCATACCGCAGCCGGCGTCGAGCGAAACGTCAAAGCTTGCGGCCTCAAAGGGAGAGGAGCCCATGCGCCCGACGTGCTCAACCAGATCGGATGCCTCGACGGCGCGGGTCTTGGCAGCCTCGACGGTAAAGCCCGTGGCCGTGGCCGTAAGCGAAGGGTCGTCGCAGCAGGTGAGCGTAACGGTAAACGGCTCGCCCAGGCGCGCCACGACGGACACGTCAACAGCTCGGCGGCGCAGCACATCGCGCTTGAGCGCGGCGCCGGCGGCGTCGATGGCGCGCTGACTGCGAATCACGCGGACGCGGCAGCCCTCGGGCATGCTGCGGGGCACGCGGCACTCGATGATGTCGCCGGCAGCGGCATCCTCGGCAGCGATGGTGGTCAGGAACTGGTCAAACTCATTGTCGTGACGAAGCTCCAGCAGGTCGCCCTTGCCCACGGGCTCAAACAACTCAATGCGGGCGATGGCGGCGCGGCGACGACGGTCGTCGGGTTTGAGCCCGCGCACGTCGCGGTTGGCCAGACGGTTGCCCAGCACCGTGCCCACAATCTGGCCGCGGTTGTTGGAGCGCTCATAGCTCATCATCTCGTCGCCCGAGGTGCCGTCCTGATAGGCGTGCGTAAAGTCGCGGTTGAAGCAGCGCTTGAGCTGGCGCTGGCGGGCAGCTTCCTCGTCCTTGGCAACGGTGGCTCCGGATAGCATGTCGTCAATTTCGTGACGATACACATCAACGATGGAGTACACGTAATCGGGCGCCTTCATGCGACCCTCGAGCTTGAGCGATGCGGCGCCGGCGTCATACAGACGGCGAACAAGCTGTGAGGTGTTGGTGTCACGCGGGCATAGCGCACGCTCGCGACCGGCAGGGGAGAGCGCGCGACCGTTCTCGTCGATCAGCTCGTAAGGCAGGCGACAGGGCTGGGCGCACATGCCACGGTTGGCCGATCGTCCCGCCATGGCAAAGCTCGAAAGCAGGCACAGGCCCGAGTAACAAAAGCAGATGGCGCCATGGCTAAAGACCTCAAGGTCCACATCGGGCGCGGCATCGTGAATGGCGGCAATCTCGTCGATGGAAAGCTCGCGCGAGAGGGTCACGCGGTCGGCGCCCTGCTCGCGGCACCAAAGGGTTCCACGGTCGTCGTGGATGTTCGCCTGGGTTGAGATGTGCGTCTCGATGCCGGGCATCGTGCGCTTGACCTCAAAGAACAGGCCCCAGTCCTGGATGATAAAGGCGTCGGCGCCCAGCGTGGAGCAGCGATGGATGAGTTGCAGCGCATCGCTCATCTCGGACTGCTTGATGACGATGTTGACCGTGACGTAGACGCGCGACCCGGCTAGATGTGCGGCTCGGCAGGCTTGCTCAAAGGCCTCGTCGGTAAAGTTGGTGGCCTTGCGACGAGCGTTGAAGCTGCCCATGCCGCAGTAGATGGCGTCTGCCCCGGCAGCAAGCGCGGCGGCAAAGGGCTCCGGGCCTCCGGCGGGTGCCAAGAGCTCGGGTCTGCGGTTGGTGGTTCTACTGGCGGTTGCGGTCATATCCTGCCTTTCAAAATGCTCAGATATTCAAAAGTATAGTGGTGCTGTTGCGGCGGACGAGCCCTGTGGCCCAAGCAGGACAAAGTCTTCAGCAGCCCTTGCAGCAAAAATGATCCGTTTCCCTCCGTCCCCAGCGGATCAGGTGATCCATAGGTGGCGGAGGAAAACGGATCATTTTGAGCTTCACTGTCCGGTCGTGCCGTTCAGCGGCCGACAGGCACCGTTGGGCGATAAAATATTCTCGCAACGTGATAATAATCTTGCATTGCGCGGAAACCTTGAGTACTATCCCAAATCAAGCGCGGTGTTCAGACCGAATTGTGCCTCCCGGTGTGAACGCCGCGCTCACGCTCTCTATCTGATCGTAAGGAGAAAAACATGAGCAAGACCGTCGTGTCTTCCGATAACGCACCTGCAGCCATCGGCCCGTATTCCCCCGGCATCCAGACCGGCAACATGGTGTTCCTGTCCGGCCAGCTGGGCATCGACCCCGCAACCGGCAAGATGCCCGAGGGCGTCGAGGCCCAGGCTAAGCAGTCCCTTGCTAACGTCGAGGCCCTGCTGACCGCTGCCGGCGCCACCTTTGCCGATGTCGTTAAGACCACGGTCTATCTGGCCGACATTGCCGACTTCGCTGCCGTGAACGAGATCTACGCCTCCAAGTTCGAGGCTCCGTTCCCCGCGCGCAGCGCTTTCCAGGTTGCCGCCCTTCCGGCCGGCGGTCTGGTCGAGATTGAGGTCGTCGCCGCTCTCTAAGGGGTTGGCAACAACTAAACATGACATGCAAAAAGACCCTGCAGTGCGTGTGAACTGCAGGGTCTTTTGTCAAGCGATGCGACAAAAATGATCCGTTTTCCTCCGTCCCCAAGGAGTCAGCGGGTTAGCCTTCCTTGCGGACTTTTTGCAGGTAGCGGTAGACGCTGGGCTCCGAGATGCCCAGCGCGGTGGCGGCGCAGGCTACGGCGCCCTTGAGCATGAACACTCCGTTGCCGTTGAGGTGGCGAATGACTTCCACGCGGTCGCTTTGACCAAGCGACGTCACATCCAGCCCGCGAGCGCTCAGCAGCTCGGAAATACTGCGGTCGATGAGCTCCTGCGTGGACTCCGAAAGGCTTTCGACCTCGATGGGGGAGGGCTCGGTGCGTGCGGGAGCGGCGTCAAAGCAGGCCATAAGCTGCTGGGCCATGGCACTGATGTTGCGCACGGCCGAAAGATCGGTGTTGACGCAGAGCATGCCGACGATCTCGCCGTCCTCGCGAATGAAGTACGTCGCCGACTCCAGCGTCTTGCCACCGGCACCGCGGCCTTCGTAGCCCGTAATGAACGGCAGATCGCGATATTTACCATCGTGCATGATCTTGAGTGCCAGATCGGTGGCGGGACCGCCGACCTTACGGCCGCTCACGATGCCGTTGCGAATATCGACGATGGCGTGGTCGGGATCCGAGAAATCGTGCAGCACGATTTCGCTGTTCTTACCGAGTACCTGCTCCAGGAAATCGACCATCGGCAAAAAGCGGCGTACGGTCTCGTTCACGGGCAACTCCTTTGGGTTCTATCGAAGTGTTCATAACAATTTTTTATCATGGTAACACGGTGTCTATTGACTCGTATATCCGCAGGTACATTGCGTAATACAGACGAACGGTAGGAATTTAGCGGTAAACGGTTGACCAAAAGAAAAGTAAGATGTCATTTTGACCAGACACTTTCCTGACCTGCGGAAATGCATTATCTCAGCTGAAGAATAGTCTGATAACAAAAAATTATTATTGAGAATGAGAATCATCTTTAATACGATATGCAACGAAGGCACAACCTCAACCTCGCACTGCGTCACAATAGAGCGTTAGATGCGAAAACAACTATTTCGAGGATTGGTGGTCAAATGACCCAGGAGACGGTTACGAACGGCACTGAAGCCCTGTTCACTCGCGAAGGCATGCCGCCCGTTAAGGAAATGATCCCGTGTGCCCTTCAGCATGTACTGGCATCGTTTGCCGGCATCATTACCCCGGCGGTCATCATGGCCGGCGTCTACGGCTTTAATAGCCAGCAGAGCACCGACATCATTCAGGTTGCACTCATTCTTTCGGCGATCGACACGGCCCTTCAGGCCTTCGCTCCCTTCCGTCGCATTGGCGGCGGCCTGCCCATCGTCATGGGCGTTTCGTTCGCGTTCCTGCCGGCCCTTCAGGCCATGGGCGCCTCGGGCTTTAGTTTTGGCGCGCTGCTGGGCGGCGAGATCGTTGGCGGTGCCGTCGCGGTCCTCTTTGGTCTGGCCTACAGCAAGATTAAGTGGCTGTTCCCGCCCGTCGTGACCGGCACGGTCATCTTCTCCATTGGCGTCTCTCTCTATCCCACGGCCGTCAAATACATGGCCGGTGGCATGGGCACGCCGTTGTGGGGCACCCCGCAGGCATGGTGCGTCGCTCTTATCACCTTCGCCGTCGTCTTCGCGCTCGCCAACTTTGGAAAGGGCACGCTCAAGCTGGGATCCGTGTTCTTTGGCATGATCGTTGGCATGATCGTTTCGATCCCCTTTGGCATGATCGACTTCTCCAGCGTCGCCACCGCTCAGGTCTTCGCTCTTCCCAAGCTCATGCCCTACGCGCTCGAGTTTGATCCCGAGGTCTGCATTACCCTCGCCGTCGTGTTCCCCATGGTTGCCATCCAGGTTATCGGTGACGTCTCCGCCGCCTGCCTGGGCTCCATCGACCGTATGCCCACCGAGCGCGAGCTCTCTGGCGCTATCGTGTCCCAGGGCCTCACTTCTATGGTCGGCGGCCTGCTGGGCGGTCTTCCCACCAGCGCCCTTGGCCAGAACGTGGGCATCATCTGCTCCAACAAGGTCGTCAACAAGTGGGTCTTTGTGATCATCGCGGCCGTCTTTGCCATCGCCGGTCTGTTCCCGCAGCTCTCTGCCGTGCTCTCCGCCATCCCGCAGCCTGTTATCGGCGGCGCGACCGTCGGCGTCTTTGGCACCATCACCATGAACGGTGTGCGCATGTTCACCCGCGAGGGCCTCACGCAGCGCACCACCACCATCGTCGGCACCTCCGTTGTCTTTGGCTTGGGTATCTGGATGGCCAGCGGTTGCCTTGCCGGCGAGGGCATGCCCACCTGGGTGTCCACCGTCATCGGCTCCAACGCCGTAACCCCCACCGCCATCATGGCCATCGTGCTCAACCTGATCCTTCCGCAGACGCCGGTCGTGGCTCAGCACATCGATGCCGCCAAGGATGCCGCTGTGAATCTGGTCCTGCCCGAGAGCAAGAAGTAACCAATTCGGTGCTATTCGCCGGCGGACGCATCGCCTCGTCCGCCGGCGCCATGCGGCGCCAAGCCGCACTTCAAAGGGCTCGTCCCTTTGGTGAAGCGTTGACGGGAGAGGGCCCGTTTCCGGTGTAGGCCGGCGCTTCGCACTTCCGCCATGTCAGAGGTGTCAAACCCCGCCCCTGATGTTGAAGGGAGCATTTATGCTTCTGGTCGCTAACGGTTCCGTCTTTACCCGCAACGCTCAGACTCCGTTCATTCCCAACGGTGCGGTCGCCATTGACGGAGATACGATCGTCGAAGTGGGCCCCGAGCGCGAGCTCAAGGCCAAGTACCCGGATGCCGAGTACGTCGACGCCCAGGGCAACCTCATCATGCCCGGACTTATCAACTGCCACACCCACATCTACTCGGGTCTGGCCCGCGGCCTTGCCATTAAGGGCTGCAACCCCACCAACTTCCTGGAGAATCTTGAGCAGCAGTGGTGGAAGATCGACGACAACCTGACGCTCGACGGCACCAAGGCCAGCGCCTATGCCACGATTCTGGATTCCATCCGCGACGGCGTCACCACGATCTTCGATCACCATGCGAGCTTTTGCGAGATTCCGGGCAGCCTCTTTACCATTAAGGACGCCGCTCAGGAGCTGGGCATGCGTTCGTGCCTGTGCTACGAGGTCTCCGACCGCCGCGGTCAGGAAAAATGCGACCAGGCCATTGCCGAGAACGCCGAGTTTGCCCAGTGGGCCGCCAAGGAGCGTCGCGATAACGACAACCACATGATCGCCGCCATGTTTGGCGGTCACGCCACCTTTACGCTTTCGGACGAGACCATGGACAAGATGGCCGAGGCCAACAACGGCCTGACCGGTTTCCACATCCATGTGTGCGAGGGCATGAATGACGTGTGGGACTCCCGCCTCAACCGCGGCGGCATCAGCCCCGTCGAGCGCCTGCTGCAGCACAACCTGCTCGGTCCCGACACCATGCTCGGCCACTGCATCCACGTGACACCTGCCGAGATGGACATCGTCAAGGAGTCCGGCACCTGGCTCGTCAACAACCCCGAATCCAATATGGGCAACGCCGTGGGCTGTGCCCCCGTGCTCGAGTTCTTCCGCCGCGGCATTCCCGTGTGCATGGGCACCGACGCCTACACTCACGATATGCTCGAGAGCCTCAAGGTCTTCCTGATCATTCAGCGTCACAACGCCGCTATGCCCAACGTGGGCTGGTGCGAGGCCATGACCATGCTGTTCGAGAACAATGCCAAGATGGCGAGCAAGTACTTCGATCGCAAGCTTGGTGTGCTCGAGGCCGGCGCTGCCGCCGACGTCATCGTTATGGACTACAAGCCTTTTACGCCGTTGAGCGAGGAGAACATCGACGGCCACATGCTCTTTGGCATGATGGGCAAAAACTGCCGCACCACCATCATCAACGGCCGCGTCCTGTACAAGGATCGCGAGTTCGTTGGCATTGATGAGGACAAGATCAACGCGTGGACCATGGCCGAGTCCAAGAAGCTCTGGAGCACGCTCAACGATCGCGCCTACTAATTACAAGTAGATTCGCGCGCGTCGGATGTTTCGCCGCATCCGACGCGCGTATAGGCGACCTCCGCGGGGTCGCCGGCGCTGTGCTAGCGCTACACCGTATTTGCGCCCGCCGCGCGGTCTCGCCGGGCGTTACAGAGAGGAGCTCACTATGAGCGACATCATGAGGCCGATCCCGTTTTCGCAGCTGATGAACTGGATCATCGAGGAGCACAAGACTCAGGGCGCCGTCTTTGGCGTGCGCAAGATGGTCACGACCAACCAGGAGGGCGCGCTTCCCATTTTTGACGAGCGCATCGAGACTCCGTTTGGCCCGGCCGCCGGCCCCAACACGCAGCTTGCCCAGAACATCGTGGCATCCTACGTGGCCGGTTCCCGCTTCTTTGAGCTCAAGACCGTTCAGGTTATGGACGGCGAGGAGCTCTCCAAGTGTGTGAACAAGCCCTGCATCGTGGCGCAGGACGAGTGCTACAACTGCGAGTGGTCGACCGAGCTCGAGGTTCCGCAGGCCTTTGCCGAGTACGTGAAGGCATGGTTTGCCTGCCACCTCATCGCTCGCGAGTACGGCCTGGGCAGCCCGGACGGCTTTGTCTTCAACATGTCCGTGGGCTATGACCTCGAGGGCATCAAGAGCCCCAAGGTCGACGCCTACATCGAGGGCATGAAGGACGCCAGCGGCTCCGAGGTTTGGAATGAGTGCCGCACGTGGGCGCTCGCTAACCTGGACAAGTTTGAGCATGTTGACGCCGCGTTTGTCGAGTCCATCCCGGCGCGCGTCTCCAACTCCATCACCGAGTCTACCCTGCACGGCTGCCCGCCGGCCGAGATCGAGCGCATCGCGACCTATCTCATCACCGAGAAGGGCCTCAACACCTACATCAAGTGCAACCCCACGCTGCTGGGCTATGAGTTTGCACGTCAGCGCCTCAACGAGCTGGGCTTTGACTACATCGTCTTCGATGACACGCACTTCCGCGAGGACCTGCAGTGGGCCGATGCCGTGCCCATGTTCGAGCGCCTGATTGCCCTGTGCGCCGAGCGCGGCCTGGAGTTCGGCGTCAAGCTGACCAACACGTTCCCCGTCGACGTGACGAGAAACGAGCTGCCCTCCACCGAGATGTACATGTCCGGCCGTTCGCTGTTCTCGCTGACCATCGAGGCCGCCCGCCGCATTACCGAGCAGTTCGATGGCAAACTGCGCATCAGCTACTCCGGCGGTGCCACGGTCTACAACATCCGCGCCCTGTACGATGCCGGCATTTGGCCCGTTACCCTGGCGACCGACGTGCTCAAGCCCGGTGGCTACGAGCGCTTTAGCCAGATGGCCGGCGAGTTTACCGACCTGGATGGCAAGCCGTTCGCGGGCGTCTCGCTCGAGGCCGTGACCGCAATCCAGACCGACTCGCTCACCAACCCGCTCTACAAGAAGCCGCTGCGCCCGCTGCCCGACCGCAAGGTCGCCGGCAAGAGCCCGCTTTCCGACTGCTTTACCACGCCGTGCCGCACGAGCTGCCCCATCCAGCAGGATATTCCCGCCTATCTGGCGGCTGTTGACGAGGGCCGCTACGAGGACGCGCTCAACATCATCATCGAGCGCAACGCCCTGCCGTTCATTACCGGCACCATCTGCCCGCATCCCTGCGGCCGTGCCTGCGAGCGTGCGTTCTACGAGCCCGAGGGCGCCCAGATCCGCGCCAGCAAGCTCAAGGCCGCCCGCGAGGCCATGACCGCCGTGCTGCCCAAGCTACGCGCCCAGGCCATCGCAAACGACGGCGAGCGCAACGTTGCCGTTATCGGCGGCGGCCCGGCCGGCCTGGCGACGGCGTTCTTCCTGACGCGCGCCGGCGTGCCCGTCACCATCTTTGAGGCTCGCGATTCGCTCGGCGGCGTGGTCCGTCACGTGATTCCTGAGTTCCGCATTGCGAGCGACGATATCTCCCACGACGCAGAGCTCTGCCTGGCCTTTGGCGCCAAGGTGCAGCTCAACGCCCGCGTGGAGTCCATCGACGAGCTCAAGGCCCAGGGCTTCACCGACGTGGTCGTGGCCACTGGTGCCTGGATGCCCGGTTCCGCCGGCCTGGGCGAGGGCGCCGAGCTCGACGTGCTGGAGTTCCTCGAGGCCGCCAAGAGGGGCGAGAAGCTCGAGCTGGGCGAGGACGTCGTAGTCATTGGCGCCGGCAACACCGCCATGGACGCGGCCCGCGTGGCTAAGCGCCTGGCTGGTGTGAAGAACGTGCGCCTGGTGTATCGCCGCACCAAGAAGCAGATGCCCGCCGACGAGGAAGAGCTCGATCTTGCTCTTGCCGACGGCGTTGAGTTCTGCGAGCTGCTGGCGCCCAAGGCACTCAACGGCGCCGTGCTGACCTGCGATGTTATGGAGCTCGGCGAGCCGGATGCAAGCGGCCGTCGCAGCCCCGTCGCCACGGGCGAGACCGTGGAACTTCCCGCCACCACGGTGATCTGCGCCGTGGGCGAGGGCATCGACGCCAGCCTGTACGATGCCGCGGGCGTCGAGCACGACCGTCGCGGTCGCCTTGCCGCCACTTCCACCGGTGTCGAGGGCGTCTGGGCTGCGGGCGACTGCCGTCGCGGTCCTGCCACCGTGGTTGAGGCTATTGCCGACGCCGCCGAGGTCGCCCGTGCCATCGCCGGCGTGGACTTTAACAAGTACGCCGATTGCAACGAGCAGGCTGGCCGCGAGGGCACCTGCTACGAGCGCAAGGGGTCGCTGTGCCGCGACAAGCGCAACTGCACCAAGACCCGCTGCCTGGGCTGCGGCTCGGTGTGCGAGGTCTGCTGCGACGTGTGCCCCAACCGCGCCAACGTGGCCGTTAAGGTGCCGGGCCTGGCCAAGCATCAGGTCGTCCACGTCGACGGTATGTGCAACGAGTGCGGCAACTGCGCCGTGTTCTGCCCCTACCAGGAGGGCCGTCCCTACAAGGACAAGCTCACCCTGTTCTGGAGCGATCAGGACATGGAGAACTCCGAGAACGAGGGCTTCCTGGCCGTGGACGAGGACCACTTTAAGGTCCGCGTCGCCGGCACGGTCCGCACCGTCTCGGTCGATGCCGTCAACACCGGTCTGCCCGAGGCCGTCCGCCTGACCATCAGGGCCGTGCGCGACAACTATTCGTACCTTCTTAAGAAATAGGCGAGTCTCTTATGGCCAAATCCATTCAACATCACGTGGCCTACGTTGCCTGCGGAAGCGGCTGTGCTTCCGCAGGCGGCGACGCCCGCTGCAGCGAAGGCTGCATTGGCTGTGGCG
>CABQWP010000026.1 GCA_902467875.1 uncultured Collinsella sp.
AACGTCCTCGCCGCCCCCGGGGCCCCCCCCGGGAAAACCTGCCATTTAGGGACAGGTTTGTTTTGGTCGGTTTTATATGGGCAAATGTCGTTTCCCCTGATAAAACCTACCAAAATAAACCTGTCCCTTTTCGGCAGGTATGCCTGTGCTATTCTGTGAGATTGTCAAGTTAGTACCTTCAGACTGAAGTAATCGATACCTAAGGCGTGTCCGCCTGCTTGGTTTTCGTAGATTCCGCACGAGCCGAAGAGCACTTAATGTGCTCTTCGTGCGAGCCAGGACCTGACCGAGCGAAAACCAAGCAGGCGGACACGCCGGCGGGACAGGGAGAGATATATGGAAGAGATGCCCAAGAACTACGATCCGTCGACCAACGAGCCGGCGATCCTGCAGAAGTGGCTCGACGGCGGCTACTACAAGCGCCGTGAGGGCGTGGGCGACTGCACCGTCACCATTCCGCCTCCCAATGTGACCGGCAAGCTCCACATGGGTCACGCCACCGACGACTCCATTCAGGACGCCATCATCCGTATGGCTCGCATGCGCGGCAAGTCCACGCGCTGGGTGCTGGGCACCGACCACGCCGGTATCGCTACGCAGACCAAGGTCGACAAGAAGCTCAAGAGCGAGGGCATTAGCCGCCTGGAGATCGGTCGCGACAAGTTTGTCGACGCTTGCTGGGATTGGACCCACGAGTACGGCGGCATCATCGTCGAGCAGATCAAGCGCATGGGCTGCTCCGTAGACTTCGATAACGAGCGCTTTACAATGGACGAGGACTACGCCCAGGCCGTGCGCAAGGTCTTCTGCGACTGGTACCACGACGGCCTGATCTATCGCGGCAAGCGCATCGTCAACTGGTGCCCCAACTGCACCACCGCTATCTCGGACGACGAGGCCGAGTACAAGGACGAGAAGGGCCACCTGTGGCACCTGCGCTACCCGCTGACCGAGCCGGTCAACGGCCAGGACTACATCGTCGTCGCCACCACGCGCCCCGAGACCATGCTCGGCGACACGGGCGTTGCAGTCTCTCCTAAGGATCCCGAGAAGGCCGCCTTCGTGGGCAAGACCGTCAAGCTCCCCATCGTCGACCGCGAGATCCCCATTTTTGAGGATTGGCACGTCGACGCCAACTTCGGTTCCGGCTTCGTTAAGGTCACCCCGGCCCACGACCCCAACGACTACGCCATGGGTCAGGCTCACGACTTGCCGCAGATCAACATTTTCGACGAGCACGCGGTGGTCGTCGAGGGCTACGGCGAGTTCACCGGCATGACCCGCGAGGAGTGCCGCGAGGCCGTCATTAAGTGGTTCGAGGACCACGACCTGCTCGACCACGTCGAGGACCACGACCACTCCGTCATGCACTGCTACCGCTGCGACGCCGCGCTTGAGCCGTGGCTGTCCGAGCAGTGGTTTGTGGCCGTCGACAAGCTCAAGGGGCCGGCGCTCGACGCCGTTAACTCCGGCAAGGTCACCTTCCACCCCGCGCGCTGGACGCAGACCTACACCACCTGGATGGAGAACCTTAAGGACTGGTGCATCAGCCGTCAGCTGTGGTGGGGCCACCGCATCCCCGTGTTCTACTGCGAGGACTGCGGTTGGGAGGACGCCCTCACCGAGGACACCGACGTGTGCCCCAAGTGCGGCGGCCATCACGTGCACCAGGACGAGAACGTGCTGGACACCTGGTTCAGCTCGCAGCTGTGGACCTTTGCCACGCAGGGCTGGCCGCAAAAGCCGGAGCTGCTCGAGGGCCATCACCCCACGACGGCGCTGGTCACCGCACGCGACATCATCGCGCTGTGGGTCGCCCGTATGGTCATGAGCTCGCTGTATTTCTTGGACGAGGTGCCGTTTAAGGATGTCGTCATCTATCCGACGATTCTGGCCAAGGACGGCAGCCGCATGTCCAAGTCCAAGGGCAACGGCGTTGACCCCATGGACCTTATCGGTATGTACGGTGCCGACGCCATGCGCTTCAACCTGCTTACGCTGTGCACCAACAACCAGGACGTCAAGTTTGACGCGAACATCGACAAGAAGACAAAGAAGCTCATCGACAGCCCGCGCACCGAGCAGGCCAAGTCGTTTGTGACCAAGATCTGGAACGCCAGCCGCTTCCTGCTTATGAACATGGAGGGCTACACGCCCGGCGAGCCCGTCGTGGAGACGCCGGCCGACGCCTGGATGTTCAGCCGCCTGGCCAAGGCCGTCAAGATGGTCACCGAGGGTATCGAGAACTACACCTTTGGCGACATGGCCCGCGGCGTGCAGCAGTTCTTCTGGAACGAGGTCTGCGACTGGTACGTCGAGGTCACTAAGGCTCGTCTGAAGGGCGAGGGCCGTCTGCAGGCGCAGCGCAACCTGATTTTTGTGCTTGACACCTCCATTCGCCTGATGCACCCGCTTATGCCGTTTGTCACCGAGGAGATCTGGGACAACATGCCGGCGAGCGTGCTCGACCTGGATGCCGAGGGCAACGTGGACCGCGCCGAGGCGCTCATGATCGCCAAGTGGCCCGAGCCCGCCGACTACGCCAAGTACGTCGACGAGCCCGCCGAGCGCGCGTTTGAGCTGTGCCGCACCGTCGTTTCCGCCGCCCGTGCTACCCGTTCGCGTTATCGCTTGAGCCCCAAGGCCGAGCTCGACGTGGTCGTGCGCGCCGGTGCCGAGGACATCGAGAAGCTCGAGAGCCTGCGCTCGACCATTGAGCCGCTGGCCAACACGGCTTCGCTGGTGATGGGCACCGACGTTGAGAAGCCGGCTGCGAGCATCGCCGTTGTCGACAGTGGCGTTGAGGTTTTTGTGGTGCTTGAGGGCAAGGTTGACCTTTCGGCCGAGAAGGCACGCCTGGAGAAGGAGATCGCCGCGGCGCAGAAGGAGCTCGCCGGCTGCGAGAAGACGCTCGCCAACGAGGGCTTTGTGGCTAAGGCCGCGCCTGCCGTGGTCCAGAAGAAGAGGGACCGTGCAGCTGAGCTCAAGGAGATCCTGGCGGCGCTGACTGCTCAGGTTGCTGACTTCTCGTAAGGTTTACTCGGGGGCGCGGTTTGGGGCATTGCTCGCTACTGCGGACAGTCCTGCTCGCACGAAGGCCACATTAAGTGGCCTTCGGCTCGTGCGGAACTTGTACCGAGCAAAGCCCCAAACCGCTCCCACGGCGGTTACGGGGGCGTCCGCTGCCTGGTAGGGCCACTTGGTTGTGGCCTTAATCTCGCTGCAAAGCGGTGTTTGGCTGATATTTTGAATGGGAGGGGCTCGTTGTTTGTTACGGGCCTCTTTTTATGTTGAGGGGACTTTGGTTTATGCCTAAGCGTTCGGGGTCGTATTCTGTGCCGTTCTCGTTTGAGTTGCTTTCGTTTGGTGAGGCTGTGGGGCTTGCTGCCGATACGGGGCGGATTTCTGGGGATGCTGGGCCTCTGCTTGAGACGGTTGTCGATATGCTCGATGAGCTGGGACGTCCGGACGAGTATTTCGATTGCATTCAGGTTGCCGGTACCAATGGCAAGACTTCGACCACGCGTTTTTCGGCTGCCATCCTTTGCGGTGAGGGGTTAAAGACCGCACTGTATACGTCTCCGCAGTTGGTGCGCTATCCTGAGCGCATGGAGGTCGATGGGCGCGTCGTGAGCGATGAGGCGTTTGCTCGTGGCGTTTCTGCCGCCGTCGAGGCGGGGCATCGCGTGAACGCTCGTCGTGTGGCGGTAGGGGAGCGCGCGTACACCATTACGCCGTTTGACCTGCTGACGGCTGCGGCGCTGGTGGTGTTTGCCGAGGCTGCAGTGGACGTTGCTGTGCTCGAGGTTGGCATGGGCGGCCGTTGGGACGCCACGAGTGCGACCGATCCCGTCGCCGTTGCCATTACTGGCATCGGGCTCGACCACACGCACATCCTGGGCGACACGCTCGAGGCCATTGCGGGGGAGAAGGCTGCGGTCATCAAGCCCGGACGTCTGGTTGTGCTGGGTGAGGGTACGCACGAGTCGAGCGTTCAGCGCGTGATGGATGCCCGTTGCCGTGAGTGCGGTGTGGTGCCGCTGGTGGTGAGCCACGCCACGACCAAGGTGCCGGCGCATGTGGGCGACACGGTGGAGTTCAGCTGCACCACGCCGCGCACGATTTATACGTCGAGCATGGTCAAGCCGGCCTACCAGCCGCAGAATGCTGCGTGCGCGATTATGCTCTGCGAGGGGTATCTGGGCCGCGAACTCGACCACGATGCGCTCGACACCTCGCTTATGGGCTGCCCCACGCCGGGCCGTTTTGACGTGCTGGGGATCGACCCGCTCAAGCTGATTGATGCCTGCCATAACCCTCAGAGCTGCGAGAACTTTGTGAGCGCGCTGGACGAGATCGACCCGTGCGTGGAGAATCGCCCCACGCTGCTGTGCGCTGCGCTGGCCGACAAGGACGTGGCGGGTATCGTTGATGTGCTGATCCCGGCTTTCCCGCGCGTGGTTGTGACCCAGACCGATTCCGATCGCGCCCTGCCGGCGGAGGAGCTCGCCGCCCTTGTGGACGCCGATAAACTCGCGGGCGTGTACGCGAGCGTGCCCGAGGCCCTCGCGGCCCTCGATGCCGCAGACGAGCCTTTCGTTGCCGCCGGCACCATCACCCTAGCCGGCGAAGTAGCCGGCCTGCTGCGTTAACCCATCCCCTCATCAGTTGCGGTGAAATACGGACTGTTTAACAAGCCAGAAGCCTCAAACAGTCCGTATATCACTGCAACTCAAAAGCAGTCAATTTGGGATGGGGCTTTTTGGCTGCCCTGTGCCCCGAGTTGACTCGCTTGCCACGAAATGAGCCTATCTACTACGTTTTACTGACTACCCTCGACCACACGGAACATCGCGAAATTATAACCGCAGGTACACGGCTTGCGGATTTTGCGAAAAGCCGGTTATGGTCGACCTGTACGGGTTAAACGTAGTAGATAGGCCGTTTTTGTGGCGCGGTGTTGGTGGGATGTGACAAAGGGACTGTCCCTTTGTCACATTGGCTAGTCTAGGCGGACCGGATCGTGGGGGTAGGCGTTGAGAATCTCGACGCCGTTCTCGGTCACCAGGGCAAGGTCCTCGATGCGGACACCGGTGCGGCCGGGGAGGTAGATGCCCGGTTCGATGGAGAACGTCATGCCCGGTTCAACGACCTGCTCGTTGACGAGCGAGACGTCGCCTGGCTCGTGGTCCTGCAGGCCGATCGAGTGGCCCAGGCGATGCGTGAAGTACTTGCCGTAGCCAGCGTCCTCAATCACGTCGCGCGCGGCGCGGTCCAGGTCACACATGCGCACACCCGGTGCGATGAGCGCCTCGGCGGCCTCGTTGGCGCGGCGCACGATGTCGTAGATGTGTGCCGTCTCCTCGTCCGGCTCGCCCCAAAAGAACGTGCGCGTCATGTCCGAGCAGTAGTTGCAGCGGCGTCCGCCAATGTCGAACAGCACCACGTCGCCGCGTTTGAGCACGGTGTCGTCGGGCTCGTGATGCGGGTCGCCGGCGTTGGCGCCAAAGCTCACGATGGGCGGGAAGCTAAAGCCCTCGCAGCCGTGCTTGCGATACAGACCGAGCATCCGGTCGGCAATTTCGCGCTCCGTCACGCCCTCGTGAACGAGTTTGATGGCGTCGGCCATCACGTCGTCGTTAGCGGCCGAGGACGCGCGCATCAGCTCCTGCTCGGCTTCGTCCTTGTGGGTGCGTGCGGCGGTGACGGCAAAGTCGCCCAGGAAAAACTCGCTGGCGGCGTGGCGCTCCATGAGCGGCATCAAAAAGCCGGAGCGCATGACGGTATCGATGCCGAGCGGCTTGGTCGGATCGATCTCACTCGCGATGGCGTCGGCCACGACGTCGGTATCGGTGTGGTAGGCGACGCGGGCATTGTCGTACTCGGGCAGCTGATGCAGTGCGTTGACCAGGATCACTGGCTCGGCATTGCGCGCGAGCAGCACACCGCAAAAACGCTCGAACATATCGGCATAAAAGCCGGTCAGGTAATAGATCGACCATGGGTCGTTTACGAGCAGCTGTGCGCCGGGGTGCTGAGCCTCGAGCGCATCGAGCACGCGCGCCACACGCTGGTCATCGACATGTGCCATGAAACATCCTTTCGCTGGGCTGCCACCATGGTATCCCCAATGCCGGGGTAGTCAATTTGGGACGGGGCTATTTTAGCTACGTCCAACATGCGGAATGATTTTTCTGGGACGGGGATTAAATAATCATTGGGTGCCGAATGATTATTTAATCCCCGTCCCAGAAAAATCATTTGAGCGAACGTTCGGGCTAAAGTAGTCAAAAGAGGCCCGTCACAAATGGGCTGGGTTCAAAAGTATGGCGGATTACGGGGCTGGACCTGTATTACTTGACCATGGGAAAAATCATGAAATTAAAACCGCAGGTAGACGGCTTATAAAAAATAGATAAATGCCGGTATGGATGGGGGTCTCCGAATCAGCCCCGTAATCCGGCATAGTTTTGAAATGGCACTAAAGTAGGCACAAGCTAAATGCCGATTCCAAGGATAGTTGCGGTGGAATAGTTCCTGGATGCCGGGGTTTTGGCGGAAATCAGGAACTATTTCACCGCAATTGAGGAGGGGCGGGGTGGATGGCGGGGTAGCTAAAAGAGCCCCGTCCCAAATTAGCTAGACTAGGTCGATGTCCATGCTGGCGATAAGGTTGATGTTGGTGTCTGGGAGGTTCTCTAGCACGACGTCGCCCATGCGGATGGGGGCCTCGACGATCACGCCGCGGATGAGGTCCATGGCTTGGGCGTGGAGTTCTAGCGGGATGGCTTCGGCGGTGCGTACGGGGAGAAGTGTCTCGTCGCCGCCGGATACGGCAACGGTGGTTGTGAGCACACGCATGGGGCAGGTGAGCTCCTGATGTGCGAACTTATCGCCGCGCGGGCAGCTGTTGCCGGTCACCGAGCGTACTCCCACCACGGCGCCATTGGCGTCGCGTTCTACCTCTACGGTCAGAAGGCATTCGGATGGGCAGGTCGTGCAGTTGAACTTCAGCGTCTCGATTGCGTTCGTGCTCATGGCTTTACGCCCCCTCAACAGGGTCAACGGACAGGATAATCTCGCTGGCACCCAGGTCGAGTGCGCGCTGAATGACCTTTACCGGCAGCGGGAAGCTTTCCATTACGCTCGGTTTAAACGGGCGGACCTGGCCGGCGAACAGTTCCTCGCCGTTGGCCAAGATCCTCACGCGGGCGGCGTCGACGGGTCGGCGTACGCGAAAGTTGAGCTTGGTGAGCGCCACAGCCGTAATGCGTTCCGGCAGCGCGTAGCCCGCGATGCCGGCAGGGGAGACGGCGAGCTCGCAGTTCGGAACGGTGCCCGCGTCGGTCCCCAGCGCGTACGCCGCTGCAGCTGCGCCAGCCCTCTCGGACTCGGTCGTTACGTTGTCCGCCAGGTCGTGCACGTGCAGCACGTTGCCGCAGGCAAAGATGCCCGGCACGCCCGTCTGCAGGCTCTGGTCCACCACAGCGCCGCGCGTGCGAGGGTCAAGTTGAACGCCTGCGGCAACCGAAAGCTCGTTCTCGGGAATCAAGCCCACCGAAAGCAGCAGCGTGTCGCACGGAACAATGCGCTCGGTCCCCGGAATGGGCGCCAAGCGCTCGTCGACTTGGCTTACCTCGACGGCTTCCACGCGGTCGTGTCCGATCACGCGTGTGACGGTGGTGGACAGGTGCAGCGGAATTCCAAAGTCGTCCAGGCAGTTCTTGACGTTGCGGCGCAGACCGTTGGCGTATGGCATGAGCTCGTACACGCCCTCGACGGAAATCCCCTCGAGCGTGCAGCGGCGCGCCATGATAAGCCCGATGTCGCCCGAGCCCAAAATGACGGCGCGCGAGCCGGGCTTGAGGTTCTCGATATTGATGTATCGCTGCGCCAAGCCGGCCGTAAACACGCCTGCGGGACGGCTACCGGGAATCTTGATCTCGCTGCGCGTGCGCTCTCGGCACCCCATAGCAAGGACGACCGCGCGTCCGGTGAGCTGCAGCATGCCGGCAGGGCTCATGAGCGTGACGGTATGGACTGCGGCGGCTCCCGCGGCCTTGTCCGCATCCAGCGCGCGCACATCCGCGCCCTCGCCCGAATCAATCCCAATCACCATGCTGCCCAAGAACAGCGCAATGTCGGTCGCGTGCACCTGGTCGATAAAGCGCTGCGCGTACTCGGGACCGGTGAGCTCCTGTTTAAAGTGCGACAGGCCAAAGCCGGAGTGGATGCACTGGCGCAGGATGCCGCCCAGGTGCTGCTCGCGCTCCACGATGGCCACGCGTGCGCCTGCCTTATGCGCGGCCAGCGCGGCCGCCATGCCGGCGGGGCCGCCGCCGATAACGACCACGTCGAAGACTTGCGTTTGTACGGCTTCTGCGATGCCGCAATCAATCGCGCTCGATTTGAATTCCGCCATCCTAGCGCACCCCCTTCAGTGGTCCCTTAACCAGCCAAGATCCGGCATCCTCCAACAGCACGTCGCTGGGGTCGCAGCCCAGCTCGCGGGCAAGGATCGCAACCACGCGGCTCTGGCAAAAGCCACTTTGACACCGTCCCATGCCGGCACGACAGCGGCGCTTGACGCCCTCGACCGAAACCGCGCCCGGGCGGCGTTGAATCGCGGCCACGATCTCGGCCTCGGGCACCGTCTCGCAGCGGCAGACAATCTGTCCCCACGTGGGATCGGACTCGATGAGCTCCTCCTTGCGCGCAAGCGGCGCGCGGTCAAAGTCGTCCGGCGCATGGCGGATCGGGTCCCAATCGGCACGTTCGCGCAGGGCCACGCCGGCGTCGCGCAGTACCTGCTCCATGCGCTCGGCAATGGCCGGCGCGCTCGCCACACCCGGCGACTGAATGCCCGCCGCCTGGAAAAGCCCCGGCACCACGGCCGACTGTCCAATAAAGAAGTCGTTCGTTCCCTGAATGACCGGACGCCCGCCGGCAAATGCGCGCACCACGCGGCGCGTATCCAGATCGGGCACCAGCTTGCGCGCGCCGGTCAGCAGCGCGTCCACATCGCTCGCATAGGTCTGCGTGTCGCCCGGCTCGCGCACGGCAGCCGTGGCGGTGATCACGGTGTTGCCATGCACAGTGCCCGTCACGATAACGCCCTTCGACACTGGCGTCGGAACGGGGTAGAGCGGCATGAGCGTGCGCGGCTCCTTGTCCAGCACCACGATGTTGCCCTGACGCCAGATCATCTGAAACTCCTCAGCGCCGGCCATGTGCGAGATGTCCGCGGCTCCGTTGCCTGCGGCGTTGATCAGGTAGCAGCAGCGCACGTTGCCAGTGGGGGTCGCCAGCGTAAAGCGCGCGTCGTCGCCCGAGCCCGCGACTTCAATCGCTTCCACCGGAGCGGACCGCATAAACGTCACCCCGTTGGCCACGGCGTTTTCCAGCGCGGCGATGGCAACCTCAAACGGGTCGACAAACCCAGTCGAGGGGCACCACAACGCGCACGTTGCATCGGCACTGGCACGCGGCTCTAATTCCTGGATGCGGTCGGGTCCAACGATCGACAGCTCGGGCACACCGTTGGTAAGGCCATTGCTCCGCAGCTGCTCCAGATGTGCGCGGTCCTCGTCGTTAAAGCCCAACACCATCGACCCGGTGCGGCGGAACAAAAATCCCAGCTCCTGGGCCCACGTGCCATATAGCTCGCAACCGCGGGCGTTGACCTGCGCCTTTACCGTGCCCGGAGCCGGATCGTAGCCTGCGTGCACCAGGCCGCCGTTGGCCTTCGAAGCGCCCAGCGCGATATCGTTGGCTGCCTCGACCACACAAATGGACAGGTCAAACCGCGCAAGCTGCCGTGCGATGGCGCACCCGGTAATGCCCGCGCCCACAATTGCGATATCAAACGTTTCTGCCACGGTGCCTCCCAGACAAGTTGACAGGCTGTCAATAGGACTATCCTACGGTCTGCACACCCCCAGTGCGGCGGCAATGCGGCGAACAGCCCCGCAACACCCGCCAACGGCAGGCGAGGGGAGACACAGTAACGTCGACGTCTTTGTCTGCTGACCCGGTGCCGGAGGTTTGTCTCGATCTGTAACAGTAAGAGGAGTTTTGGGGCCCAAGATGTTACAGATCGAGATTTAAGTCGGGGAGGGACTCCTGTGTCTCGATCTGTAACATCTAGACCCGGATTCCGCTCCTAACTGTTACAGATTGAGATGTTTGTGTCCGCGCCAGCCCCGTACCCAGCCGTAGTCCCATATAAACAAACCCCGTGGTAAACTTGTCCGGAATGTAAATGTTCCGAAAGGTACCCGTAATGTCCAAGTACATCTCCGAGCTCATGTCGCCGCAGCTTATGGGCGTCGTCTATGCCTTCGTTGGTTTTATCATCGCCCTGTATGTGCTGTCGGTCGTCTATGTGTTCATCGACGCTCGCCGCCGCGGCGCCAGCGCCTACGTGGCATGGGGCATCATCGCCCTCATCCCGTTTGTGGGCCTCATTGCCTACCTGGTCCTGCGTCCGCACTCCTACGCGTCCGACCGCGAGGAGCAGGAGCTGGACATGGCCCTGCGCGAGCGCCAGCTTGCCCAGTACGGCACCTGCCCGCAGTGCGGCGCGCCCATCGAGAAAGATTTCGTCGTCTGCCCGGTGTGCGACACTCAGGTTCGCAACGTCTGCCCCAGTTGCCATCGCCCGCTCGATGCGCACTGGAAGGTCTGCCCCTACTGCCGAACTCGCATCCAGTAACGCATCCATCGCCGGGCCGGCCGCAAGCCACGGGCGCGCCGCAAGTCACGCGCACCCCGCGCCCCGTCCACACGATGAAGCATGCGTAGAAAATCGCCCGCCGTGCCATTAAGGTGCGGCGGGCGCTTGTATACCAAGGCAACCTGCCTATAATGATGCAAGTCAAAAACGCCGAGCGCATCGCACGCACTTGCATCAGGCATCCGAGAGGAGAAAACATACCCATGAAGGCACTCTACAATGACGGTTCGGTGGCCGAGCTCCCGCAGGACGAGGTCACGCACGTCATCCGCCACTCCGCCGCGCACATCATGGCGCAGGCCATTAAGCGCCTGTACCCCGAGGCCGACTTTGCCTACGGCCCCGCGACCGACAACGGCTTCTACTACGACGTCGACCTGCCCGAGGGCGTCAAGATCAGCGAGGACGACTTCCCTGCGATCGAGGCCGAGATGAAAAAGATCGTCAAGGAGAACCTCAAGTTCTCCGTGTACGAGAAGCCCCGCGCCGAGGCCATCGCCCTTATGGAGGAGCGCGGCGAGAAGTACAAGGTCGAGCACATCGGCGACCTGGACGACGACGCCCGCATCACCTTCTACCAGCAGGGCGACTACATCGACATGTGCGTCGGCCCCCACATCTGCTACACCAAGGCCCTCAAGGCCTTTAAGCTCACCGGCGTCTCGGGCGCCTACTGGAAGGGCGACAAGGACAACAAGATGCTCACCCGCATCAACGGCGTCGCCTTTGCCACCAAGGAAGAGCTCGACGAGCACATGCACATGCTGGAGGAGGCCAAGAAGCGCGACCACCGCAAGATCGGCCGCGAGATGGACCTCTTTATGATGCGTGACGAGGCCCCCGGCTTCCCGTTCTTCCTGCCTAACGGCATGATCCTTAAGAACACGCTGCTGGACTACTGGCGCGAGATCCACCACAAGGCCGGCTACGTGGAGATCTCCACGCCGCTCATCATGAACAAGCAGCTGTGGAAGACTTCGGGCCACTGGGACCACTACAAGGACAATATGTACTCCACCGTCATTGACGACGAAGAGTACTGCATTAAGCCCATGAACTGCCCGGGCGGCGTGCTGGTGTACGCCTCCAAGCCGCACTCTTACCGCGAGCTGCCCATCCGCGCCGGCGAGATTGGCCTGGTGCACCGCCACGAGCTGCGCGGTGCCCTGCACGGCCTGTTCCGCGTGCGCTGCTTTAACCAGGACGACGCCCACCTGTTTGTGCGTCCCGACCAGCTGACCGACGAGATCGTGGGCGTGGTCAATCTCATCGACTCCGTGTACCAGAAGTTTGGCTTTAAGTACCACGTTGAGCTTTCCACCCGCCCCGAGGACTCCATGGGTTCGGACGAGGATTGGGCGCGCGCCGAGGAGGGCCTGCGCACCGCTCTGGAGCAGCTGCACATGGACTACGAGGTCAACGAGGGCGATGGCGCCTTCTACGGCCCCAAGATCGACTTCCACCTGGAGGACTCGCTCGGCCGTACCTGGCAGTGCGGCACCGTCCAGCTCGACTTCCAGATGCCGCTCAACTTTGATCTGGAGTACGTGGACGCCGACGGTACCAAGAAGCGCCCCATCATGCTGCATCGCGTGTGCTTTGGCTCCATCGAGCGCTTCATCGGTATTCTGATTGAGCACTTTGCGGGCAAGTTCCCCACCTGGCTGGCTCCCGTGCAGGTCAAGGCTCTGCCCGTGTCCGAGAAGAGCCGCGACTACGCCCACGAGGTGTGCGCCATGCTGGAGGAGGCCGGCATCCGCGTGGTCTGTGACGACCGCGACGAGAAGATCGGCTACAAGATCCGCGAGGCCCGCAGCATCGACCGCGTGCCTTACATGCTCATCTTGGGCGAGAAGGAGGTCGAGGCCGGCAACATTTCCGTCCGCGATCGCTCCAACGAGACCGTTCAGATGAGCGTTGACGAGTTTGTTGCCAAGGTGACCGAGGAGATCAAGACTCGCGCTTAAGGCAAGCTGCACAATAATTAACAAAGGCGACCGTCCACAAAGGGCGGTCGCCTTTTTTCTTACCAAAAATAGAAAAGCCGCTGGTTGAGCGGCTTTTTTTGTTGCACAAAAAGGTACAGGTTTTTGTAGAGGGGTATGGAGATGCACCTACTGACAGTACATTTTGCGTAATCTGGGCAAACGCTGATTAATTGCTCGTATAATGCCATCTGTCGAAAGATACAAAAACCTGTACTTTTGCGACTGCGCCAAGCTGCGAGCGAGAAGCCTGTTCTAAACGCCCCTGCATTTGCGTGCATCGCAAAGCCAAAAGAGGGGGCGAGAACATGGAACAGACGACACGGCGCCAAGAGCAGCTGCCGGGCGCTTTTAACGGTGCCACCACCAACAGCCAGCACGGCCGCGTCCGCTGGTATCTGGTCCACACCCCCAATGGAAAAGAGCGCGAGACCTGCGAAAAGGTCCGCCGCATTATCCCGCACGAGCTGATGCAGGACGCTTTTGTGATGCAAAAGGAGTTCTGGTTTAAGCGGGACGGCGCTTGGTCGCTCCAAACCAAACCCATGTACAAGGAATATTTCTTCGTCGCTACGCACGATGCCGCCGCGCTTGATAGGGCTTTGGCCCAGCTGAGCTTTGGCTGTCGCATCGCCGGCAGTAGGGAGCGGGCGTACATGCCCATGCCGGACGATGCACAGGACTGGTACCGCAGCATACTGGACGATGACGGCGTGGTGCGCAACAGCGTCGCGCGCATAGAAGACGGCGTGCTGCACATAGAGCAAGGGCCCTTAGTGGGGCAAGAGGCCCGTGTAAAGAAGATCGACCGTCATAAGCGCTGGTGCCTGGTGGACGTGGGCGAAGGCGACTCCGCTTTTAGGGAGCTGCTACCGCTTGACGTTCCCAGCAAAACGTAAAGGGAGACGTTGTACCGGCTGTTCGTACGCTTTTTTGAATTTACCGATTGGGGGATCCCTGGGGAACGGGGACATAAGTTTGACTGTGGCTGCTAAGGAAATGACAGAGAGCTGTGCATCAATGGGGGATGCACTAGCTATTAAAGAGATTAAGCCGAGCGGTACGCTTGGTTACCGCTTTATTAAGAGGCTGTTTGATCTGGTGTTCAGTCTTTTGATGAGCGTACTGCTGCTTATTCCTATCGCCATCGTGTGCGTGCTCATTAGTCTCGAATCGCCCGGCAGCCCCATGTATACGCAAGAGCGCGTCGGCAGAGGCGGAAGGACTATCAAGATTTTTAAGCTTCGTAGTATGGTCGCCGATGCTGGCGATGTACAGAAGTATCTGAGTCCCGAGCAGCTACATCAGTGGGAAGTCGAACGCAAGGTTGACGATGACCCTCGTATTACCAAGATTGGTCAGTTTATTCGTAAGTGCTCTATCGACGAGATGCCTCAGTTCCTGAACGTGCTTAACGGCGATCTTTCCGTTATTGGACCGCGTCCCATTACAAGGGATGAGCTTGAACAGCACTTTTCCGACGAGGAAAAGGCTGAGCTGCTCTCTGTTCAGCCCGGTATTACTGGTCTTTGGCAGGCAACCGATCGTAATGAGGCAACCTTCGAGAGCGGCCTGCGCCAGAAGATTGAGCTTCGCTATGTCCAAAACCGTTGTTTTGCGATGGATTGGAAGTGCTTTACTGGCACTTTTGGTGCCATGTTTGGAAAGAAGAGAACGGGACGATAGATGCAGACAAACTTTTCTTCTTCTTACAGTGTGTTGATGAGCATTTACAAAAAAGAAAATCCTGCCTTTTTAATTCAAGCTTTAGACAGCATGCTGAATCAAACGGTTTCTCCTGCCGAGATCGTCATGGTCAAGGATGGTCCGCTTACGCATGAGCTTGAAGACGTGCTCCAAGATTATGACTTCCTGCATCCCGGACTGTTCAATTTTGTTTCGTATGAAAAAAACCATGGACTTGGGTATGCACTGCGCCAAGGCATCCTTGCTTGCTCTAACGAAATTGTTGCACGCATGGACACTGATGATATAGCTCGTCCGGATCGTATGGAGAAACAGCTTGCCGCTATTGATAGTGGTCTCGATATGGTCGGAAGCGATGTTATCGAATTCGTCACGACTCCCAATGAACCTGTTGCGTCCACAGATCTTCCCAAGGGCATCGACGCTATACGTTCTTATTCCAAAAGGCGAAATCCCTTTCGTCATCCTCCTATGACGTTTAGAAAGTCGAAAGTCATGGAGGCTGGTAACTACAGTTCCGATTTTCTCTACTTTGAGGATTGGGACCTTTTTAACAGGATGCTCGCATGTGGCTGCAAGGCGGATAACCTGAAGGAACCGCTTGTTGCGATGCGCGTTAGTGGGGATTTCTATGCTCGCAGGGGGGGCTCGCAGTATCTTAAGTACGCTAAAGCATTTAAGCGTGCTCAAGTTGAGCGTGGCTATTTCACAAAATGCGATTATATCTGTTCTTATTTACCGCATGCCGTCGTCTGTCTGATGCCAAATTCCGTTAGAGCGTTGATATATCGTTTTGTTCTCAGGAGGTCTTAGATATATGGCTTCTGATGTTGCTAAGCCTCTGGTTAGTGTCATTGTCCCCATGTACAACGTGGGTATGTTCGCGCTTCCTTGCGTAAACTCATTGCTTGGTCAGACTTATTCGAATATCGAATATATTATTGTGGATGATGGATGTACTGATAATACTATTGATCTTATTGAAGATGCCGTTGGATCAGACACGCGATTTAAGATTTTGCATAAGGAAAACGGCGGTCTTTCTTCTGCTCGTAACTTTGGTACTCAAAGGTGCCACGGCGATTATGTCATGTATGTTGATGGGGACGATTTGATTGATTCGCGAACTGTTGAGTTGATGGTCGAAGCGGCTGACAAGTATCAAGTTTCGCTCGTTATCGGCTCCTTTGCGAAGACGCCTGTTCTTGATAACTATAAGATGGGGCAGAATGTAGAATTCCATGTTGAATCTGGAATTGAGCATTTACGAAAATTACTTTTATTAAGCGGTGAGAGTGGCTCTGCGTGCGGAAAGCTCTTTGAACGATCTCTTATTAACGACCTTGTCTTTCCTGAGGGGCAGCTCTTCGAAGACATGGGCGTAATTGCTAAAATTTGTTCCAAAATTCAAAAGGTTGCATTCTCTGATGCGTGCTTTTATGCATACGTGACGAGACCTGGTTCCATTACAACGCTCAGAAAGCAGGGTTCCAAGCATGCTAAAGACATGGACAGGACTATTGAGACTGTTCGACGATTTGCCGGGTCTGAATTTCAGGGCGAGTTTGAGTGTTTTCAATCATTCTGTACGCTTCGCGTTGCAATGAGGGTTGATCCGGACGGATTTGATAGTAAGGCTGACGCCCAGAAATATTTGAGGAATGCTCGAGGGCTTGCCTGGAGGGCGTCGAGGAACCCATATGCTTGTTCAAAATGGAGGTTACGCTGTGCTCTCTTTTCTATCTCTCCTAGGGTTCATAACGCTTTCTATGCGTTATATGCTGCAATTTCTGGTAAGGCTATCGGGTAACTCCTGTGATAAAAGGTTGATAAGGTGAGTTTTTCTATTAGCGCGCATCTGTTTAACGTTACTGAATGCCATGGCAGCTTTTTGTATAACATCTATTTTCAAGATGTGTTTAACTGCTGTGTTGGTGTTTTCGACGTGGTTTCGACCGGAGGTAAATCGACGGTTTACAAACGATATGCAAAGCAGGTGTAGAGATGCCAATCTATTTCATTGCCTTTGTGTCCCATATTGCATTGCTATATTTTTCGGTAAAGATACCTAATAAGCGCGTCAGTTTTCTTCTAGCGGTTATCGCGGTTCTCCCCCTTTGTTTGGTGGCGGGGCTGCGCGATGCATCTGTCGGTACCGATACCTCGGCATATCCTCTCAGGTGTTTTTACGCCTCGCAGTATTATTCGCTCACAGGTGCTATGGGTGCTTGCTCAGATCAAGAGCCGCTATTCGTAATTCTCTTCTGGATCCTGGGGAGACTGACTGGTGATTTCCACGCTGTTCTTTTTCTTTGTGAAGCCATCGTTCTCCTTCCCTATATTTTAGTTGTTAGGAAGTTGTATCCTCGCGGGTATCCTGTCGTAGGTTTCTTTCTTTGTTTCGTTGTGTTCGGTTATACGTTAAACATAATTAGGCAATGTCTTGCTACTAGTATGCTCGTCATGATGCTCTATGAGCTGTTCCGTGAGAAGCGCGTCCCCGCTATTGTTTATTTGGCTCTTGCAGTTGGCTTTCACAAAATGTCTATCATAGGACTTTTAATTTGGATTATTTATATTTCATGCTTCAACCGCAGACAAGAACGTTCATACAAGACCGTTGCACTTCTTGCATGCGTTGGCGTTATCATTTTTGCTATTTGTGTGATTATGATTGGACCGGATGTAATGGAACTCGTGTCTCTATTTACGTCGTCATATAGCTTTCAGATCAAACACGCTGGAATGGGCTCATTTAATATCACATTGCTTATTTATTTTCTATTTTGCCTTGCTATATGGATGTTGGGTAGTAAGGGTTTGACCACGAGCATTGATCGATGGACACTTAATTTTTATACGAGCTGTGGCATAATTTCTTCCTTATTCGCTCAATTTGCGAGCATCAGTCCTGAGCTAATTCGACTCAGTTTCCCTTTTCTTTTCATTTCAGGTTTGGTTTACCCCTTTTTATCTGAAAACCTTGGTAGAGAGCGGTTTCTAACTGGAACTCTGGGCTTTTTATTTTTCGTGTTTTATTTTGTCATTACGTTTGTATATGGCGGCAGCTGCGATCTTTTTCCGTATTCGTCGGCGCTATTAGGAGTTATTTATGCATGACGAAACGCCTGACATCAGTATTGTTGTACCGGTATATAACACCGAGCGTTTTCTTCCCGCTTGTCTGGAATCTATTGATATTCAAGGGACCGGCTCTTTTGAGGTGATTCTTGTGGATGATGGTTCCACCGATGGATCTCCCGAGATTTGCGATGCTTATTGCGATAAGCGTGAGAGAGCCTTCGTTATTCATAAGGACAACGAAGGTCTTCTCGCTGCACGTCGAGACGGTCTTCGTAAGGCGAGTGGGCGTTATATTCTTTCGCTCGACTCCGATGACGCTCTTCTTGAAGGCTGCATCAAAAAGGTATGCGATGTAATTGCCTCGACTGGTGCTGATATCATTTCATTTGACTTTACCATGGGATTGATGCCTATTAAACCCTCGTTAAAAGTTGATATCTGTTCTGGTATGCATACGGGCGAATCTTTTGATGCTGTTAAAAACCTGTTGTGCGGATGCGATTTCAATAGCGTTTGGAATAAGGTCATTCGGAGAGATTTGTTTGCCAGTGATGAGTGGTACTCGAAACGAGTTGGCCTTATGCACGGTGAGGATCTTTGTCAACTTCTTCCTGTTTTCGATATTGCAAAGAGTTTATTTCACATTGACGAGCCGCTTTACTACTATCGTCAGCATGGCGCTAATAGTACGAAGCAGTTTAAAGAGGATCAGATAACTGATTGGAGCTTTGTAAGCGACGAGTTGATTCGTTATGCGAGTGAATGGTCGAGCGATTCAGTAAAAAATGCCAAAAGGGGTATCTGTCGACACTATTGTGATCTTGATGAAGTTCTTTGGCATTGTGAAGTGGATAAAGAGGTGAAAAGGCAATTTGATAAAACAATTAAAAGCGAGTATCAGAGTCGAATCAGCAATTGTCCGGACTTAGTTCATAGTCTTGTTTTGTCAAATTGCAGTATCGTTTCTTTTTCTGCTCGGCACTTACTAAGCTGCTTTAAATGTCTTCGTCGTCTATTTGTATAATGCAGGTCATTATTGCTTTTTTCTAATATATTTAGTTGGAGCATTATTAGTCCTGACCTAGCTTGTCCTTAGCTTTCAATTAAGTGACAAGAATTTACGATTGAACCGATATCAAAGGTTCAGTCTTGTCGTGCGGTGTATTCATTCCTTGGGCTTTAGTTATTTCGGTCGATGCTTAGAAGCTGGTCTTTGCACGTTTTTTCAAAGAAGTTCTCCAACGCCCCCATGGTCTGGGTGAGTCAATAGACGCTTTCGTTTGTGATTTATTGTTTGTAGTCTATTCCTCTATGGGGTGCCGTCTGCGATTGGTCTTGTTGATTGCATGTTGGGGCATCATAACTTAAATGTCCGAATTGATGGAAGCGCATATTTATTCGACTTTGAAGATGGGAGGAGTCAATTGTTGCATATTCTTAATTTAATTAAGAAGGCTATAAAACTTCTACTTTCTAGCCCTATTTATGATGGCTTACTTAGGTTATGTCGTCGTTCCGATTCTATATCCTATGCGTCTAAGGCGAAGCTTAGCATGGTTTCCAAGAGACCATCCAATATGTTCATGCCTATTGTTTTTAAGGAAGGCATATCTTACGACATTTCTATTATTGTGCCTGTATACAACGTTGAAAAATACCTCAAACCTTGCCTTGATTCCATTGTGACACAGGAGTTTTCTGGCAAGTTTGAGGTTATTATTGTAGATGACGGGTCTAAAGATGATTCTGGCGTTATAGCCGATTCGTATGGACTAATGCCTAATGTTCTTGTAATTCACCAAATAAACGGCGGCCTTTCCGCAGCACGTAATGCGGGTCTTAGAGTTTCTCGCGGTAAGTACATCATGTTCGTGGATTCTGATGACATGATCGGGCCAGGGTATCTTGAGGATATGCGGAGCAGACTCGATGAAACATCTGCGGATTTCGTTACATCGACTTTTAGATATATGTCTGATGATGGTTTGCTTGGCAAGATAGAGAACGATAGAGCTAGTTGGATGGTGCCGTGGGGCAGACTATATCGTCGTGAAGTCTGGAATCGACTAGGTTTTCCCGTTGGTGCATGGTACGAAGATCTGATTCATCCGGTATGGATAGATTGTCGCTTTAACGATGAACCTTGTTATGATTTGAGTGGCTATTATTACCGAATCCGTCCTGGATCCATAATGCAGTCTACCCCTACGAATGTTAAAGGGCTTGATTCGTATTGGGTTCTTGATGAGTTGATTTCTTTACGTGCAGAGCTGGGGATTAATTATAGTCAGGAAGACTTCAATCGCATTTTTCCTTTGTTCGGACCGCTCTTGCTTGGGAGAACTGTCGCTCTGGACAACTGCGCTCGTAAGATTTTATTTGCTTGTTGTTGTGACACGTTCAATTCAATTGATGAGTTCAGCAGGGTGAGTACTTCGATGAATGGTAGATGGAAGGATATTGAGAAGGCTCTGCGCACTTCGGATTACAGCCGCTATCTTCTCGCATCGCTTTCTCTAGCTGCTGATGGGGTAACTGGACTCAGCCTTTCAGATGCTATTCATATTTGGGTGAACAGGAACAGATAAATAATGAAGATTGGAACGATTACTTTCCACGGTGCTTTAAATTTCGGGTCTGCACTTCAGTCTTATGCGCTTCAAGAAGTCTTGAAAGGCATGGGGCATGAGGTGCGAATAATCGACTATCGTTCTCGTGACTATGAGCAATATAGGTTTTTCCAACCTCGCCACCCGAAGATGACGCTGCGCGCAATGCGCTGTTGGCGTAAGCAGTCGTCTAGAAAGGCTGCATTCGCGGAATTTTCTAAAAAGTATTTCAGGCTTACAAAGAGACCGTATTTCTGGAAAAAAGAAAGTGATATGTACGAACTCGCTGAGCAGTTTGATTGTTTTATTTGCGGAAGCGATCAAATTTGGAATCTCGATTGCACACAAGGTGTTGTTGGCCCCTATTTCCTTTCATTTGCCGGAGATAGTCGACGAGTTGCTTACGCTCCCAGTCTTGCTCATACTTTCTTTAGACCGGAGAATTTTGATGAGCAACTTGTATCCGATTTACTTTCAAGGTTTGATTTTTTGTCTGTTCGCGAGGAGGAGACGGTTCCGCTATTTCAGCCACTTGTCGATACGCCTATCGACGTTGTTTTAGATCCCACACTTTTGTTGGAATCCGATGACTATACCGACATGGCATCTAAAGATGTCTTGCAAGGTGAATATATTTTCATGTATCTTTTGCGTGAATGTCCTGAGCTTATCGAGAGCACCGTCGCGATGACGGAGGCAACAGGCATGAAGGTGGCTTATATATCTGAGAATAATCTAGATATCCCAAATTCAATTAACCTGTTTGGCGTTGGCCCTGAAGAGTTCGTTTCTCTTATCGCACACGCAGACCTCATCGTTACCAATTCCTTTCATGCAACTGTATTCTCTGTTCTCTTCCATAAGCCCTTCCGCGTATATGCAACAGATAAGTCTGGTGCGCGTATGCGCGACTTGCTGGGCAATATCGGGCTGTCTGACCGTTGCGCCAACGTTATGTGTGCCGACGATGTTCCTCCTTGTGACTGGGGTGATGTGGACTCTCTTCTTGATTCTCTGCGTGAGCATTCGTGGGCTTATCTTAGAAAGGCGCTTTCGTAATGGGAGAGACAAGCCGACTTATCAAAAATACCGGCATTATCGCAGTTGGCGGCATGGCAACAAAGCTCGTGTCGTTTCTTCTGCTTCCGCTCTATACATCGGTTCTTTCCACTGCTGATTACGGCACCGTAGACTACATCAATACTATTGCTTTATTTTGCGTTCCTGCGGTTTCGCTGCTTATGGATGAAGCGCTGTTTCGGTTTCTCATTGACTGCCGTACCGAAGAGGATCGGTCTACAGCCGTGACAGCGTCATGCGCTGTACTTCTTGCCGGATGCGTATGCTTTGCAGTCATGGCGATTCTGGTATGGTTGCTTTTTGAGCCTGAAAATCTTGGCTGGGTCGTGGGACTTGTTGTTGCTGGCGCGCTTCTGCAGATGGCTTCTGCTGTCCTTCGTGGTTTCGGGGATACCGTGGGATATTCCGTCATGAACTTTGCCGCGAGTGCTTTTACCATTTTGCTCAATGTTCTCTTTATCGCCGTTCTTCGCTGGGGCGTTGTGGGTATGCTATCTGCAACGGTCATTGCGCAGGGCGGTGTTGCTCTCGTGTTCATGGTAATGCGGAGGCTCTGGCGTTATATCGATCCGTCGGCTCTCTCTATCTCCTATGCTTTAAACCTTCTACGGTATTCATTTCCGCTCATCCCTAATAAGGTTTCCTGGACTATTAATAACTTGCTGGACAGGCTCATTATCATGAGTACGCTTGGGCCTTCTGCTGCCGGCGTGTATGCAGTGTCGTACAAGTTCCCCGGTATCATGGATCAGGTGTATGGCTTTTTCTATCAGTCTTGGAAGGAGAGTTCAGCTCGAGCCCTAAACTCTGATGAGGATGAGTCGGCTTTCTATAACTCTGTGTATCGGGCGCTAAGGCGTTTCATGATGAGCGTCGTTCTGCTTATGTCCGCGCTTATGCCTCTTGTGTATGGCGTCCTGATTAAGGGTTCATTCGGCGAGGGCATGTTGTATGTACCGATATTGCTCTTGGCGACGTACTTCAGCAATATTTCCGGTTTTTATGGCGGTATCTTCACCGCACATAAAGAGACTGGAATTATGGGAACCACTACTGCGGTGTCTGCTGCTCTTTGCGCCCTGCTGTGTGTCTTGTTGATTCCACGCTTTGGTCTATATGGAGCGTCTTTTGCAACCCTCTTGGCGATGATCGTGGTGAATGAGTACCGCAGGATTAAAGTCGCTAAGTTTGCGAAGCTTGTCGAAGACCGGGCTGAGCAGATTCTGACTTTGGTTTCAATTCTTGGAGTGTTCGCCTTTTATTATCTGTCAGCCTACGGTGCTGGCTTTTTGAGCGCTATTGCCTGTCTTGCAATTGCGTTGGCTTTTTTCGGTTATATGAATGCGGACATTCTGCGCAAGTTGCTTTCGGTTCATAAATAGGGGGGGGTAACTGCATGTCTACTGTGAAAAGGGGAGAAATTCCCACGCTGTTTGAGTCGCCATCGCATTGCTGCGGTTGTGGAGCGTGTGCCGCTAGTTGCCCTAGAGGCGCCGTTACCATGTCCGAGGGTAAGGATGGGTTCGTTCTTCCTGTAATTGATGGTGATCTTTGCATTGGCTGCGGCGCGTGCATTAAGGCGTGCGGTCTTAACCGAGGGATAGGCTTTAATTCCGCCGGACCGTTCTTTGCCGCCGCCGGTAGGGACGATGTCTCGGAGTCCGCCTCCGGTGGCGTTTTTGGTGCATTTGCGCGTGAGCTTATTGCTTCTGGTGGGGTCGCATATGGCGCTGCCTATGAGCGCGAGGGGAGCATCCTTCGGGTGCGGCACCGTCGCGCGGCGAGCGTTGACGGGCTTCGTCCACTGCTTAACTCAAAATATGTGCAGAGTGATGCCGGAGCTTGTTTTGCCGACGTGAAGGCGGACCTTCGCGAGGGGAGGCGGGTTCTTTTCTGCGGTACGCCTTGCCAAGTCGCCGGCCTTAGGGGCTTTCTCGGAGGCGATTATGAGAACCTGACAACCGTTGACCTGGTCTGCCACGGCGTCCCTTCCGGCCGCATGTTCGCGGATTGCGTTGAGGGCTATGGCAGACAGCTTGGGTCTCCCGTGGTTGATTTCCGGTTTAGGTGCAAGCGCGAGGGGTGGGACAACTCTCTTCTTCTATTTCTTCTTCTTGAGGACGGAAGAGAGGTCACCATTCCTGCGGCGAAATCCCCCTACTACGACATGTTCCTGAACCTCAAGACTCTTCGCGATAGCTGCTATAGGTGCCCCTATGCAGGGAGATTTCGCGCCGGCGATCTTACCATCGGTGATTTTTGGGGCGTCGACGTTAATAGGCCCGACGTTTTGAAAGATGCTGAGAAGTTTAATCAGATGAAAGGTGTCTCCTGCTTGCTGGTGAATAACGACCGCGGCAGGGAGTTTATTGAATCCAGCAACGCTCTGGACTTGTACCCTGTCGAATTTGACGATATCGCTAAAGGCAACGATCAGCTCCGCCGCCCGAGCACCCTTCCAAAAGACAGACAGCTCTATATTGACGCATTTGTCGAAGGTGGTTGGCATGCCATTGAGTGTATGTATAAAAGGCGTGAGCGGGGAATATTTTTTTATACTAAGAAAATAGCACGAAGGCTTCTCCCTGAATCATTTCGGGAGATTGTCAAAAAGTATTTGAAAGATCTTGCAGACTAGGTAAGGACCCATGCCTGGGCGGGCCCCCCGTTGGGCTCGTAGAGCCATACCGTGTTGCCCTCCGAGGTCCGCTGCCCCCGGTCGTCCAGCGCCAGCCCGGAGGCGGACGTGAATGAGTAGCGGCCTCCGCCCAGGGCCGAGACGCGCCACAGCTGCGAGGCGGAGCCGTCCGCCTCGGCCAGCACCGCCCGGTTGCCCGACTCGGTCAGCATCAGGCCGCCCGAGGAGACCCTGTAGAGGCCCGTCGCCCCGTCGCGCTCGAGGGAGAGGGCGCCCGCGCCCGAGGACAGCGAGCAGCCCGATGCGGAGGCCGACACGGCCATCCGGGCGTCGAGGGCGGCCGCGAGGCGGTAGGAGCCGTCGTCTATAACTTTCTCTAATGTTGCGATTCGGTATTTTGCTGCCAGGTCGTACCTGGCGCTCCATTTGCTGTTCGATTCCTTGGAGACGTTTGATGCCGCAGTAAGCTCAGCCTTGGCGCCTTGAACTTTCCATTCCCTCTGGTTCATCGCGTACGCAACAGTCCCGTTCTGAATCCCCGAGATGCTCGGCGGGAAGGACTGGTTGTCGGCATCGATGGAAAAGCTCTCTTCTTTGGCATCCAGGTGCTGCTGAATGCGATCGGCATACTTCTCGGCCCATTCATCGGCCTTGCCATTTCGCACGAAGTAATTGTTGGATAGGTCGGTCGAGCGGTAGGTGTAGTCGTCCTTCTGATAGTTAGCCGTGTGGTCGGAGTGGGCGATTGCCATGAGCTCGTCAGTCAGGCCAAAGTACAGATGGCACTGGTCCAGGTCTCCGTACCAGTTGTCGCTGGTGTCGTCCCAGGTTAGGTCCATCTGGCACCATTTGCCGTCGATCTTTACGGCGTTCCAGGTGTGTCCGTTGCCGGTGATGCGGCCGTTGGCGATGCCCGCGGCGTCAAGGAGCTTGGAGTAGATGCGCTGGTAGCTCTCGCAGGTGCCCTGGTGGCGCGTGAGGCCGCTTTCGGCCGAGCAGTAGTTGAGGCTATGGTCGTACTCCAGCTGGTCGAGCGTCCAGTCGTGGAGCCACAGCGCCATGTCGTATTCCGAGCCGTCTGTCTCTTGCCTGCACTGGGTCACGGCGTTGTTGACGATCTGCGTGACGCTTGGGCGTGAGGCGTCGTTTACGGTCACCTCCGCCGTGGCGCGCAGGTAGTAGATCCCCTTGTCGTTTTGGGGGTCGTTTCTGTCGCTGTCCATAAAGTAGAAGTAGATGCGGTACGTGCCCGATGCCGTGAAGTCGAAGGTAAAGTCGTGGCCCGCGGTGCCCAGGCTGTAGTAGCCGGCCCATGCCGGACGCGACGGGTCGCAGACGCTTTCCTGGCTGCCGCCGTCCCAGTAGGTGGGCACGTCCATGCGCGCCTTGGCCTGGGACGAGCCGTTGGTTTGGGTTACGTGGAAGGTCGTCGCGGTGCCCGCGGGGGCGTCGTTCCACGAGACGGTGAAGGTGACGCCGTTTTGGGTTGACGTTGCGGAGTGGGCGTAGGTGGTTTGTGACGTGGTGGAGATTGCGGCGGGCGCGGGGTTGGCTTGGGCGCGAAGGGA
>CABQWP010000027.1 GCA_902467875.1 uncultured Collinsella sp.
GAGCCGCATTCACGCCAATCTGACGTTCAATTTCAAGGGCGCGACCAGAAGGTCAGCGCCCTTTCATTTCACGTCACCTTGGCGCAAATGCGGCTCGCTCGCTGGCATTAGTGCTACATCAGCGTTAACGTTGCCGCACTAAATTAGCTTTGTCGACTCCAGTTTTTCGATGATCCAGTCGTTGGCTTTGATGACCGGGCGGCGGAAGACGACGCCCAGTGCCAGCGACGGAATCAGATAGCTCGCCAGAATGCCTAGCTCAATCCAGTACTCCATGTGGTACGCACCGGCCATGGCGGCATGCATGGCGTTGATGCCGTGGGTGAACGGCAGGAACGGATAGATCGCCTGGAACACGGGGCCGGTCATCTCGATGGGGAACGTGCCGCCCGAACCGCCGACCTGCATGACCAGCAGCACGACGGCGAGCGCCTTGCCGATATCGCCAAACGAAACCGTAAGCGTGTAGACGATATTGGAGAACACGAGACTCGCGACCCAGCCCGCCAGCACAAACTGCAGCGGGTCGTCGCACTGGATGCCAAAGAACAGGATGTCGCCCGCACACACGAGCGTTGCCTGCAGCAGGGCCAGACCGCCAAAGAACAGGTAGCGGCCCAGGTAGATCTCGTGCAGGCGCACGGGGATGAGCTCGTTGATAAGCTCATCGTCAACCGAGACCTTCATCATGGCCGCCAGCACAATCGAGCCCACCCAGAGCGACAGAATCGTGTAGAACGGTGCCATGGCCGAACCGTAGTTGCGGATCGGATAGACCGGCTTGCGATCGAGCGCGACGGGGCCGGAAAGCGACACGGCCAGACCCTCGGGATCATTGCCGATCATCGTCTTGATCGTAGCGAGGTCATCCGACATCAAGGCGCCGTCGAGCTCGTCCTTAAACGCACTGATCTTGTCCGACGCCTCGCCCAGCTGATCAGAAGCCTTGTTGACCAGCTTTGCAGCCTTGGAGAGGCCCTTTGCCAGCGAACCGGATGCGTCGGTCAGGCCAGCAACAGCACTATCCAGATCGTTCGAAATACCGTTCAGCGAATCCAAAACGCCCGAGATGGTCTTCTTGAGCTCCTTTGCCTTGGCCGAAAACGCAGAGTCGTAGTCAGTCTTGGCGCCCGAGATACCAGCCTTGGCATCCGCGATTGCCTGATCGACCTCGGCACGCGACTTATTAACCTCTGCCATGCTGTCAGAGAGAGACTTCGCGGTGGCCGTCAAGTCCTTGGCGTTGTTGCGATACTCCACAGCAATCCTGCTCAGCGATGTTGCCACAGACTTGAGGCTGTCCTGGAGTTTTTCGTCAGTCACCTGATCGGCAAAGCTGCGGAGCTGGTCGGCCGTGGCGTCGATATCGTCGGCACGCGTGTTGAGCGCCGCCGCGGCATCGTTGAGCTGGGACACTGTAAGGTCGACATGTTGATTCGCGGCATCAAATGCCTTCGCAAGCTCGGCGGACACGTTGTCAAACGAGCCCGCGCTTCCGTCAATCGCGGCATTGATGGCGTCGTTGGCGTCCTTCAGCGCTTCCTTGGAATCGCTAATACCGCTCTTGACATGCTCCATCAGCTGCTTCGTTGACTCATCGACCGTGCCCGTCTGCTTGAGCATGCCGCTCGCCGACGTCAGCGAATCGGACGTGGAGCTCAAAATGCCCGCCAGCGACGAAGCATTTGCCCGAACGTCTCGCAGGTCCTCAATCGAATCGCCGAGCGTCGAGGACAGGTTGGCGATAAAGTTACCCACCTGGTCGGTGCTCATGTAATCGAGCAGGCTGGACACCGTCTTAAGACCGATCGTCGTAATGGTCTCGGTAAAAGTTTTGTTAACCTGGCTCTGGACGGCGCTCGAACCCTTCTCGGTCACGATCTGCGCAATGGCGTTGGCCTTCTGATTCTCGTAGAACTCGATATCGGCATGCTTCACGTCGGTCGAGAAAAGCGTCATCATGTCAGCGCTAAACGTTTTGGGGATAACGACGGCAGCATAGTACGCGCCCGACTTAACGCCCTCGATAGCCTTTTCGCGATTGTTGAGCACAACCCAATCGAAGCTCTCGTTGCCGCGTAGGGTGGCGGTCACGTTTTCGCCCACGTTAACCTCGACGGGGATCAAATCGCTCTCGTAACCCTCATCGGTGTTGACCACGGCGATCTTAAGATTGCCGGTGTTGCCGTACGGATCCCAGCTGCCGGCGATGTTAAACCACGCGTACAGACACGGTACGATAATGAGGCCCATCACGACAACCAAGCCGATCACGGAGCGAGACACGTTTTGGACATCGCGCTTAAACAGATGCAGGATGTTCTTCATTTATGCCTCACCTCCTTTGGAGTGCTTGCCAAGCGCGGTGGTATCTCCATCATTTGTGGCTGTGCTGTCGCTGCCCTGAGATTTATGGTGCGAGCCGATATGCGGCAAGCGGCCCGTGGACTGATCGCCGCCCTTGGCACCACGCTCGCTGGCGTTGAGGCCAAACATGTGGCGGGCGGCAGGAATGGCGGCCGTGTGTTCGCGCATCTCGCGACGCAGGTCCTCATCCGAAAGCGCCGAGATGCGCATCTGGGTATTGAGGCTCGCTCGGATATATTCGATATTGATAAGCCAGCCGCAGATGGCAATAACCGAGATGATCCAAATGACAAGCAGGATGATCTTGCCGTTATTGTCGATATCGAGAACCGTCGACAGGACAAAGAGCAGGACCTGAACGCCCACCACGGCGGCAAAACCGCCCTTGATGTAGTACGGGTAGCGATGTTCAAAGGCGACCGCATGATCGAGCAGTTCGCGACGGTACGAATCGGAATCGAGCATGACGCGCATGGCCGTGCGCAGCGAGTAGCGCTGGCGCGGCAGGTCGTTGGACTCGCAAATCATCATACCGGTCGTGGAGAGCTGTTTATCAAAGAGCAGGTTAAGGTTGAGCAGCAGCGGACGCAGCTGCAGGCCGATAAAGAGCGCCACGATCAAGAACACGCCCAGAATGCACAGGTTAAACAGGTAGTTGAACGAATACATGCCGCCGACCGTCTCGCGCAGCAGATTGATGCCGTAGGTAAAGGGCAGCAGCGGGTGCAGCCACTGGAAGAAGCCGGGCATCATCTCGATGGGGTACATGCCCGACGAACCCGGGATCTGCACGATGACGAGAATGACGCCGATAGCCTTGCCGATATGCTTAAACGTGGTGGACAGCGCATAGATGATATTGACGTAGGTGAACGAAATGGCGATGCCGCCCAGCACGAACAGCAGCGGGCTGACGCACTGCACGCCAATCACCAGATCGCCTACCGTAACGATGATGGCCTGCAACGCGCCCAGGATCACCATGAGCAACCAGCGGCCAAAGTAGCCTTGGCGCGCCGTAAAGCTGCCAACACCTTCACGGTCGACCTCGAGCTTGTAAATGGCGATGAGCACATAGCCGCCCACCCAAAGCGCCAGATTGGTGTAGAAGGGAGCGATGCCCGAGCCAAAGCTCTTGACCGGATAGATTGGCTTGGACGTCAACTCAACCGGAGACGCCATGAAATCTGCCACGTCATTGACGTCGACGTCCATGAGGTCGGCTAACTCGCCCATAGACTCAGAGGTCTGCAGCGCCGCAATGTCATTAGCGGCGGTCGCGAGCTTGTCCTGAACCTTGGCAAGAGAGGCATCGGTTTGAGACAGCGTGGTCTTTGCCTGCTTGAGCGTGGCGTCGAGCTGCGCCAGCGTGCCGCGCGCGCTCGCTATCGTGGGGGTCATACCCGATACAATGCCGGTCAAATCGCCCGAAACGGCGGCAAAGGAGTCCAGCGCGCTCGAAGCCTTCGGCAGTGCGTTCTGCCCCAGATCGGTCTGAGCCTGACCGAGGTTAGCCGTACCGGTCTGAATTGCCGTGTTGAGTGGTTTGCTCGCGTTCGAGATTGCCGTAGCGTCGTTTGCCATGGCGCGCGACTGTGCAGAAAGGCCATCCTTAATGCTCTGCAGCTTCTGGTTTTGCTCGCGAAGCGAATTGATGGTCGACGCGATGAGCGCATCGGCGTTCTCCGATCCCGTCGACGTATCGTTAACGAGAATCTGCAGGCGCTCGATGACAGCGCTGTTGTGGTCAATCGTCGCCTGAAGGGATTCGAGCGAGTTGTCGATTCGAGTGGTCGTGGACGTAACCGTACCGGTAAGCCTGCCAATCGCGGCGTTCGCAGAAGCCGATGTCTTACTCAGCACGATGCTGCCCTCCGAAAGTGCCTTGGAGAGCGAGGTGATGGACTTGCCAGCCGTGGTGCGAGCTTCGCCCAGCAGATCATTACCCTGAGCGATTGCCTGCGTTAGCGAAGGCGCCTGTCCCTGCAGGCCCGCCAACGCAGCATCGGCCGAAGCAATCGAGCTGCTTGTCTTATCGATGGCGGCATTCATATCGCCAATCGAATCGCGCACCTCGCCCAAGGTGTCGGACGCCTCGGACACCGAACTTGCCAGCGAGTCCTGAGTCTGGGTTGCCTTGTCCTTTAAATCGACACCGGCATCCTTGGCGATACCGGCAACAGTCTTGCCTACCGTAGAGACAAATTCCGAGTTGATCTGCTCCTCGATGGTGTTTGCACCGGTATCGGTAACCTTGGGCGCAATGGCGCTCTTCTTCTCATTGACGTAGTACGTGAGCTTGGGCTGATGGTAGTTGCCGTCGAGCATCGAAACCAGGTTATCCGAGAAGTTCTTGGGAATCACGATAGCGGCATAGTACTCGCCGCTCTCGACGCCCTCCTTGGCATCGGCCGTCGAGTCGACGAACGTCCAGCCCAACTGATGATTCTCCTTGAGCTGGTCGACCACTTTGTCGCCAGCGTTGAGCTCACCCACCAAGTCGTTTTGGGTGCCTCGATCGTTGTTGGCGATAGCAATCTTGATGCCTTGGGTGTTTCCATACGGATCCCAGTTTGCCACGATGTTATACCAGGCATACAGCGAGGGAATAACGCACACGCCTAGGGTAACCACCAGGGCGACGGGGTTCACAAGCAGTCGCTTAATGTCGCGCTTAAATATCGCAAAGGACGCCTTTGCATTGGATAGTTTGCTGCCGAGACTCACGCTTGGACCATCCATCCTGTCGTTAAATCGAATCGTACTATCGACAACCATTGTAGTAGGCGCTTTAACGTCTCAAAGCACAATGGTGTTGAGTTTTGCGGGTAGCAATATACTACGAAGATGAGTTAACGTACAGATGTACAGTATCCTAAATTTCAGCAGGTCACAAAACCACAACCCGCACAAATAAATGATCCCTTGGGGACGGAGGGATCATTCAAAAGGAAACGAGAGTGGAAAATCTCTCACTTCAAGCCCGCATTCGAGCCAAAAGTGGGAGATTATCCACTCTCGTTCTAATCTAGTTACGGTGCCGTATCCCCGAACTACATCAAGTTGCAAACAGCCGCCGCGAAGGCTACGGGATCCTCGGGGAGGATGCCCTCGACCAGCAGGGCCTGGTCATAGAGCAAACCGGAGTACTGCTTGATCTTGTCGGCGTCGCCCGCCTTCTGAGCGGCGACGAGCTTGGAAAAGACCGGGTGCTTGGCGTTGAGCTCGAGCACGCGCTGGCTCTTGGGCATACCGTCGGGCGCGCCCTCGGGACCCTTCTGGAGCACCTTCTCCATCTCGAGCGAAAGCGGGCCCTCGGTGGTGATGCACGCGGGAGCATCGGTCAGGCGCGCAGAGACGGCAACCTTCTCGACCTTGTCGCCGAGTGCCTCCTTCATGGCGTTAAAGAGGTCCTCGTTCTCCTTGGTGGCGTCCTCGACCTCCTTTTTCTCGTCCTCGGTCGCCAGGTCAAGATCACCGGTTGCGACGTTCTTGAGCTCCAGGTGACGATCCTCAACCTCGGGCTCGGCACCATCGGCCACGGCCTTCTCGGCAGCCTCGCGGGCGGCATCGTCCTCGTAGATCTTGGGCATATCGGCGGCAACGTACTCACGCATAGCCTGGAACGTGAACTCATCCACATCCTGCGTCAGCAGCAGCACGTCATAGCCGCGGTCGAGCACGCCCTTTACCACGGGCATCTTGGCCAAGCGCTCACGCGAGTCGCCGGCGGCGTAGTAGATGGCCTTCTGATCCTCAGGCATGCCCTTGGCATACTCGGCCAGGGTAATCATCTTCTGTTCCTTGGCAGACCAGAACAGCAACAGGTCGGCGAGCTCATCGGCCTTCATGCCATAGCTCGAGTAGATGCCGTACTTAAGACCGCGGCCAAAGTTCTCAAAGAACTTCTCGTAGGCCTCGCGGTCGTTGTCACGCATATCCTCAAGGTCGGCGGTAATCTTCTTTTCCACACGCTTGGCGATGGCCTTGAGCTGACGGTTCTGCTGCAGCGTCTCGCGCGAGATGTTGAGCGACACGTCGGCGGAATCCACGACGCCGCGGACAAAGTTGTAGTAGTCGGGCAGCAGGTCGTCGCACTTCTCCATGATCAGGACGTTGGAGCTGTAGAGCGCCAGACCCTTCTCGTAGTCCTTGCTGTACAGATCGAACGGCGCGCGTCCCGGCACAAACAGCAGGGCGTCATACTCGAGCGTGCCCTCGGCGTGGAAGCTGATGGTGCGCGCAGGATCGTCAAAGTCGTGGAACGTGGACTTGTAGAACTCGTCGTAGTCCTTCTGCTCGACATCGGAGCTGCGCTTCTTCCAGATCGGTGTCATGGAATTGACGGTCTCGAGCTCCTGGTAGTCCTCGTACTCGGGCTTGTAATCGTCGCCGGCGTCCTCGGGCTTGGGTTTCTGGCGGCTCTTGGACACCATCATCTGGATCGGGTAGCGTACATAGTTACTGTACTGCTGAATCAGGCTCTTGAGACCCCACTCGGTCAGGAAGCGATCGTAGGTCTCGGCCTCGCCGTCGGCATCGAGCTTCTCGTTCTCGCGCAGCGTCAGGATGACATCGGTACCGTGCTCGGCGCGCTCGCCGTCCTCGATGGTGTAGCCCTCAAGACCGTCGGATTCCCACACATGGGCGACATCCTCGCCATAGGCGCGGCTGACGACCTTCACATGGCTGGCGACCATAAAAGCCGAGTAGAAGCCCACGCCAAACTGACCGATGATGTCGACATCGGAGCCCTGCTGCTCGGCGTTCTCGGTCTTAAACTCCTCGGAGCCGGAATGGGCGATGGTGCCCAGATTGCGCTCCAGCTCCTCGGCGGTCATGCCAATGCCGTTATCCGAGATGGTAATGGTGCGGGCGTCTTTATCAAAGGAGACGCGAATGGCCAGGTCGCCCTGGTCGATCTTGACGCTCGGGTCCTGCAGGCTCTTAAAGTTGAGCTTGTCGACGGCGTCGCTCGCGTTAGAGATAAGCTCGCGCAGGAAGATTTCCTTATTGGTGTAGATGGAGTTGATCATGAGGTCGAGCAGTTTTTTGCTCTCGGTCTTAAATTGACGCATGTGCAGTCCTTTCGCGCTACCCCTGTCCGCAAAAACGGCCCGGTCGCCCGAGCCGCATCGCAGACCTGCTATGTTCAGACTTAGATTTTATAACCCATTAACGCGCATATATACATACGGAATCGAAAAACTGTATGTCCGAGCGCTCCAATGCGTCAATTGCCAAGGAGTGTCCCCAACTGCCGGCAGAAAAGGAACGTCCCTATCTGCCATCTACGCGCTTGGCCATCCAGACATGGGGTTGGCCCTCGTCTTCGTAATCTACCGGGGCAATTTGCGTGTAGCCCGCCTTTGCATAGAGCGGCAGCACGTATTCCTGCGCATGCAGCTTAATAAGCTTAGCGCCGGCATCGCGTGCACACGAAGCACTGGTCTCGACGATCGCACTCGCCAGTCCGCGACGACGCCTAGCCGGCAGCACGGCGACGCGCCCCATAATGTAGGTCTCCCCCGCCGCAACGTCTTCGTCCATGTCGCATGCCGGCAACACCGGGGCCCCTGCGTCAGCCACGCGTTCAAGCTCTTCGGGAAACACGCGCGAGCAACCGGCAAGCTCGTCGTCTACATAGAGCGTCACATGAATGCAGTTCGGATCCTCGTCGATAGCGTCGAACTCATTCTCGTAGCCCTGCTCGTCCATAAAAACGACGCGGCGCACCAACGCCGCGTCATCAAAACATCCCGTCTTAAGTTGGATATCCATGGCTGCCCTTTCATTCAATGCGAACGTTAGGGACAGATATTAGCGAAAATGAGCTCCGCGCACGCTAAACTTCGCGCGAGCCTTCGCCAGGCAGTCGTAATGACCCACGTTATGGGCATCGCTCGCGATGAAGCTGTACAGGTTCTGATCGAACAGGCGCTGTGCCGGCTTTTTCTCGCGACCAAAGCGACCGCCGGCAATAAAGTCCGCCGAAGCCTGCAGCTTGCAGCCCATATCGACCAGGCGCTCCGCCACGCTTACATCCTTTTGAACCGCACGATAGCGCTCAGGATGAGCGATGATCACCTGGTAGCCACGGCACTGCAAATCGTAAATCGTGTTCTCGTACTCTCTAAACGCATACGCATCGGCATGCGTCGAAAGCTCGAGCAGAAACTCGTTGGTCCCATCGAAATGCAAGTGCTCCGCAGCATCGATACCAAGCTCAACGAGCTTTCGATGGTTGACCTCGAAGCCCATCTGGAGCGGAAAACCGTCAGCGTTATCACGCAGCAGCTCAAAGGCATCCCACATCTTGTCGTAATCAAAATAGGGATCACGACAGTGAGGAGTGCAAACGATTCTGGTTACACCGGCCCGCTTGGCAGCCTCGAGCATCGCCAAGCTCTCATCGAGATCGGCGGCGCCGTCGTCTACACCCGGCAAGATATGGCAATGAATGTCACGCATAGGTCAGCCTTATCAACTAAACGTTTGCTCGGTTGGTGAAGATGCCCTTTTTGGAAGTCCCCTGATCGTCGGAGCCCTTCTTAACCTTCTTACCGTCCTTGGTGTAGTAAGAATAGTAGTACTCGCTGGTCTCGGTCTCACAGTAATTCATGACGGTACCGATGAGCTTGACCTTTTCGGACTTCTTAAGCTGGCCGATGGCGTTGAGTGCCTCCTCGCGCTTGGTGAAGTCCTCGCGCACCACGAACAGCGTGCCGTCGGTCAGGCTGGCAATCTCGGCAGCATCGATGAAGGTGCCGACCGGAGGAGCGTCGAAGATGACGTACTGGAACTTGGCAGACAGCGCCTTGACCAGCTTGGCAAAGCGGTGAGAAACGATGATGTCGGCAGGATTGGGAATGTGCGGCTCGGCATCGAGGAAGTAGAAGTTCTTCTGACCCGTCTCGACAATTGCCTGGTCAATGGAGATCTGCTCGGAAAGGACCGCATAGAGTCCGCCGCGCGAACGAACGCCGAGCATATCGGAAAGGGACCTGCGGCGCATATCGGCCTCGACCAGGAGCACGGACTTGCCGCTCGTGGCGATAGCCTGGGCAAGGTTGATGGAAACCGTAGACTTGCCCTCGTTGGGAATCGAGGACGTGACGGTAATGGTGCGAATGGGGTCGTCCACGCTCGCAAAGCGGATGTTGGCCAGAAGGGTCTTGGCGGCATTCTGTACAACGAGCTTATCGGTGTTCTTTGCCTTAGCCATGCCTATTTACCACCTTTCATAGCCGGAATTCGGCCAACAACGGGAATGCCCAGGAGCTCTTCTGCCTCTTCGGCACCGCGGATGCGGGTATTGAGCATGTCTGCCAAAACGACATAGGCAACTGCGATAAAGATACCGGCGAGGAACGCGACAGCAACGTACAGCATACGCTTGGGACCGCTGGGGGCTTCGGGGGTCTTAGCCTCGTCGATAACGTTGATGCTCTGGGCAGCGCCGACGTTCTGAGCGACCGTACTCACCGAGCTGGCCATGGCCTTTGCGACCTTAGCCGTCTCCTTGGCATCGGTGCCGGTAACCGAAAGCGTAATGACACGCGTGGTGGTCTCGGAGGAAACAGACACCTTGTAGTCATCCAGATCGGTGAGGCCCAGTTCATTGGCTGCGCCGCTCTTAACGCTATCGCTATCCAGCAGCGTGGCGATATCGTTGGAAAGCATCTGACTCGCCGAGAGATCGTTGTAGCTCATCTGACCGCTATCGTCGGTCTTGGCGAGAATGTACATGCTCGTCGTCGCGGTATAGGTGTTGTCCATCGCAACGAAGGACACGATGCCCATGGCGATCGCGCAGACCACCGGAAGGGTGATGACCAGCTGAAGGTGCTTCTTCAGCAGCTGGAACAGTTCGAGAAGGGTCATGCAGCTTGCCTTTCATTTCCCCAGTTCGGATTGACAAAACTGTCCGTATGTTATCGCATCTTTTTACCGAGACCAAACTCTATACATAAGAAACAGGCTCTCCTGTAAAAATGTCGGAAGCAATCGTAAAATTGCACAACAACGCCGCACCCGAAAGTCAAATGCGGCGTCTGCATCAATATCTATGTTATATCGCTATGCGAATGGCTCGTCCTGCTGTATGGGAAACGTCACCGTAATGGTGGTTCCCACGCCCAACTCGCTCGACAGATCGAGCGTGGCGTGATGATACAGGGCCGCATGCTTGACAATGGCAAGCCCCAGACCGGTTCCGCCGCGTGCCTTGGACCTACTCTTGTCCACGCGATAGAACCGCTCAAATACCTTGCCCTGTTCTTCAGGCGCGATACCGATTCCCGTGTCGGCGACCGCAAGGAACGGATGGCCTTCGTCGTTGGTGCCGCACTGCAGCGTAACCGTACCGCCGGGTCGATTGTAGCGGATGGCGTTGCTTGCCAGATTATAGATGAGCTCGTCAATCAAGCGCGACACGCCCTCGATGACCACAGGCTTGGTCTCATGACTTATCGTCACATTCGCCTGACGGGCGACCTGTTCAAGGCGCTGCTCGACCGCGTAGATGGCACGCGAGAGCTCAATAGGCTCCGTGGACCCAATGGGCACCGCCTCGCCCTCAGCTGCACGCTCGGCCTCGTCCAAGTTAGACAGCGTAAGGATATCGTTGACAAGCGCTGCCAAGCGGCCCGCCTCACGATAGATGCGACCGCCAAAGTTGCGCAGGTCGCCCTCGCCCTCGACCATGCCGTTTGCGATGAGCTCGGCATAGCCCGAAATCGCCGTAAGCGGCGTCTTGAGCTCATGGGTGATATTCGCCGTGAACTCGCGGCGCATACGGTCGTTGTCCGCCAGCACCGCCATTTGGCGCTTGAGCTCCTGGCGCTGCGACTCAATACGCTCAAGCATGGGGACCATCTCGGCATAGGCGTGCTCATAGCTACGGCGTGGGTGGTCCAAATCCACCTCTTGCAAAGGCGCGATGATGGCACGGGACTCGCGGCGCGCCATAAAAAACGAGAGTACCGCACCCGCTGCTGCGATAAGCAGCATCGGCGCCACCATCGACAGCAAAATCGCCGCAACGCCAGGCTGGGCCTGCGCCAAGCGGACAACCTGGCCGTTATCAAGGGCGACGGCGCGATACAGCATAATCTCGTCGAGCGTAGAGCTTGCGCGCTCCGCGGAACCCGAACCACTCTCAAAGGCCTCGATGACCTCGGGGCGATCGCCATGGTTGGGCAGTGTGGAAGGCGACGCCTCGTTGTCGTAGGCAACCGATCCATCCTTGTTAATCAGCGTGATGCGCAAGTCCTCTCGATCGAGGCTACGCAAGAACGGGATGGGCTCCTGCTGCTCGTCGAGGGCGGCAGCAATGAGCTCGGTTTCTTGCGCCAGGTTGGCACTCGTGGCATCCGCCAAGGTGTTTTGCACAAAGAACGCACCCAGCACCGTAAACGCCACGATAACCGCCATGGCGCAGACAAAGATCGTCACAAAAACGCGGTGCGACAGCGTATGTTTTCCCTGGGGGGCGAAGACCACGGGTTACTCCTCCGATGCGGTGGCCGCGGTGTCGTCACCTTCGGCACCATCACCGGCAGAAGGCTCGGCCAAGCGGTAGCCCACGCCGCGCACGGTCTCGATGGCGCTGGCATGCTCGCCCAGTTTTTGGCGAAGCGTCTGCACGTGCACGTCAACAGTGCGCGAACCGCCGTCGAAGTCCCAGCCCCACACGCTCTGCAGCAACGACTCGCGGGTAAAGACCACGCCGGGCTTGCGCATGAGGTACTCGAGCAGGTCGAACTCGCGCAGGGTGAGCTTAAGCGACTCGCCGGCAACAGTCACCTCACGATGGCTGGGCGAGAGCACGATGTCGCCCACGCTGAGCACATCGCTTGCCTGTTTGACCATGCCGCCGCGACGCAGCAGTGCGCGGCAGCGGCTGGCGAGCTCCATGAGCGAAAACGGCTTAGTCAGGTAATCGTCGGCACCGCCATCGAGCGCCATCACCTTGTCGAGCTCGGTATCCTTGGCGGTAAGCATCATGATGGGCACCGTCGCCGTCAGGCGATCGGCACGCAGTCGACGCATAATCGCCAAGCCATCGGTATCGGGCAGCATGATGTCGAGCAGGACGGCATCGGGTACCCGTCGCGCCACGGCAGCCTTAAACTCACCGTCGCACGAAAAGCCTTCGGCCTCAATCCCCTGCTTGCGCAGCGCATAGACCGTCAAATCCCTGATGTTGTCATCGTCCTCGACGTAATAGATCATGTTGAACCCCTTTGCGGCCGGCATGACCGCATCTTAACCCTAAAGGTACCTTTACTAGATGGTATCAGCCAAAACGCCCCGTCAAATAATCCGCCGTGCGCGGATCGGTCGGATTCTTGAAGAGTTGCGCGGTGGGCGCGTGCTCCACCAGCTCACCCAGCAAAAAGAATGCGACCGAATCGGAGATACGCGCCGCCTGCTGCATATTGTGCGTAACGACCACGAGCGTGCAGGTCTCTTTGAGCTCGCAGGCCAGCTGCTCCACCACCAGCGTCGACACAGGGTCGAGTGCCGAGGTCGGCTCGTCCATCAGCAGAATGTCGGGCTGCACGGCAAGTGCGCGGGCGATGCACAGACGCTGCTGCTGGCCGCCCGAAAGACCCAGACCCGACTCTTTGAGCTTGTCCTTGGCCTCGTCCCACAGGGCGGCGCGTCGCAGGGAGTCTTCGACCAGCTCGTCGAGCACGACGCGATCGCGCACACCCATACCGCGCGGCCCATAGGCGACGTTGTCGTAGATGCTCATGGGAAACGGGTTGGGGCGCTGGAACACCATGCCCACGCGCTGGCGAAGGCGGCAGATGTCGTAGTCGCCCAGGATATCTTGACCATCGAGCGCAATCTTGCCCTCGATTCGGCAGTCCTTGATGCCGTCGTTCATGCGGTTAAAGCAGCGCAGCAACGTGGACTTTCCGCAGCCCGAAGGCCCGATGAACGAGGTAATCTGCTTGTCGCGGATCTTGATATTCACGTCCTTGAGCGCATGGTGGTCGCCATAGAACAGGTCGAGGCCCTCAACATCGATTCGCGTCGGCGAGGCGGCAAGATCTTCTGCCGTGGGGCGAGTCGCATCCCCAACCTCGCGCTCGTGCGCGGCCTCGGCCTGCGCTTTCATGAGTTCTTCAAGCTCCGTGGGCTCCACAGCCGCAGCAGCCGTCATACCGCATACCTCCACATCGATATCAATTCAGCAGTATCGATAGTAGGAATCGCGGCTCATATGCACGTGAGCGCATTGTCAAGTGTTTGTAAGGGCACACTGGCTATGCGGCGGGCAGCTCGATGGTGAATATCGTGTGTTCGGGCGTCGATTCACATGCAACGGTACCGCCGTGCGCGCATACGATCTCCTTGGCGATGGCAAGCCCCAGTCCAGCGCCGCCGCGATTGGTCGCACGCGCCGCATCCAGGCGATAGAACTTCTCAAAGATCACCTTGAGCTTTGCCTCAGGGATGGGATCGCCCTGATTGATAAAGCGCACGCGCACGCCACCGCCGTCCCGGCGTCTGGCCTCGATCGTGATGGTCGAGCCCTCATAGCTATAGGCAATAGCGTTTTTCATGATGTTGTTGAACACGCGAGCCATTTTGTCGCCATCCACGAGCACCGTCAGGTCCTCGCGAATATCAACTTGGACTTCCTTATGCTGCTCGTTGAGGATGGGATAGAACTCGTCAGTCACCTGAGCCAGCAGCAACCCCAGATCAACATAGCCGCGCGTGAGCACGATATCGTGGAAGTCAAAGCGCGTGATATCGAAGAACTCTTCGATGAGCGTATCGAGCCGGTGCGCCTTGTCGAGCGCCACGCCCGTAAAGTGCGCACGTTGCTCAACCGGCAGCTCGGGAGCCTCTTGCAGCAGCGAAAGATAGCCCACTACGCTCGCAAGCGGGGTGCGTAGGTCATGTGCCAAGTACGTGACCAAATCGTCCTTGCGATGCGACTCGTCACGCAGAGCTTGCTGCACCTTGCGCTCACGGTCACGCACGCGGTTAAGGGCGCCCTCGACCTCCAAGAAGTCGCCGTCGATGTTATCCCAGGTGTCGGGGTGATCGATCAGGCGATCTTGAATACGAGCGGCCAGCACACAATCGGCATGCTGCTCGCCCTGCTCGTAGCCCTGGTAGTACAGGGCGCGGCCACACAAGAACAGCACGCACGCGGCAAGCGCCAGCACAAAGCCAAGCATGTTGAATACAAAGCCGGCATCGAACAGCACCGGCCCTTCGATGCCGCCGAGCGCCATGGCGCCAATCGCCAACGTCATGGCCCACGCGGCGCCGCCAATCACCACGCAGCGGCACACGATCTCAAATCGATCGATCAGCAAAAAGCCGACAAGCAGCACCGCCAAGATTCCGACGATGTTGTCGATGCCAATCAGCAGCAGGCTCAGCAAAAAGAGCAGCACCGTTGCAAGCGCGCGGTTGTCGACGACCGACCTCACGTATTCAAAGAGCCGATCGGGCACCTCGAACGCTTGCCTATCGTCTTTTGTCATATCAAGATCCTCACAAGCGAAAAGCGTTATTCGATGATGTAGCCGACGCCCCAGACGTTTTTGATAAAGCGCGGCTTTTGTGCGTCGTCGCCAATCTTTTCGCGCAAGTGGCGAATGTGCACCATCACCGTATTGTTGGAGCCGGGCATAAAATCCTCGTTCCACACCGCACGGAACAGGTCCTCCACGGCCACCACGCTGCCGCGATGCTCGACCAGATACAGCAAGATTGAATACTCGGTGGGTGTGAGGCGTACCGGTGCACCGTCCACCGTCACGGAACGAGCGTCGCGGTTGATCTCCAAGCCGTCGAGCTGAATGGTCGGCGACTCGGCCGCCTGTGCACGGCTACCGTAGCTGGTGTAGCGGCGAAGCTGAGCGTGCACGCGCGCGACGAGCTCCAGCGGACGAAACGGCTTAACCACGTAATCGTCCGCGCCAAGCGAAAGGCCCTCGATCTTGTCTTGCTGGGCATCGCGCGCCGTCAGCATGATCACAGGATAGGTATGGCTGGAACGGATCGTACGCAGCAGCTCAAACCCATCGATATCGGGCAGCATGACATCAAGCAGCGCCAGATCGAACTCCTGCTCCAAAATCGCCTTGGCAGCATCGGCCCCGCTATAGGCAATCTGGACATCAAAGCCCTCTTTTGTAAGGTAGATGCCAACCAAGTCGGCGATGGCCTTTTCGTCATCAACTACCAAAATGCGCTCGTTCATGCGTGCTCCTCTCGCGCTCCATTATGCCTGAGGCGACGCACGCCACACACAACAAGCGTGGGTGATTAAGTCGGCCTTAAGCACCCTTGTGCCCGTTCGGGTGCGGATGTGGGCCAAGCGCGCACGCGATGATCGCCGACGCCGGCAAACGATATACTCTAGTTTCAGAAGAGACCATCCCGTCGAAAGCGAAATCTGTGAAGTCCCTCACCTCTTTTGCAAAGCGCTCAGCCCAGCTTGCCGCCGGCTTTGTCTGCGCTATCGCCCTTGCCGCTGGCGCGCCCACCGTCGCCGGCGCCCAAGTGCTCACGACCGACAATGTTTGCGGCAAAACCGCCGATGCGCGCGGCATCACGGCCGAAAACCTGCCCGATATCGATGCGACCAATGCCCTCGTCATGGGCAAAGACGGCACCGTCTACTATGGGCGCGGCGCCGATGAGCAGGTCAAGATTGCCTCGATCACCAAGGTCATGACCGCAATCCTAACCGTCGAGAATTGCAAGATGGACGAGAAGGTCACGGTGAGCAACGCCGCAGCCACCGTGGGTAATTCGACCGCCGGCTTGCTCGAAGGCGACGAGCTTACCGTGGAGCAGGCACTGCGCGGCCTGATGATTCCCTCGGGCAACGACGCCGCCATCGTGCTCGCCGAATATGTGGGCAAGAAAATCGACCCTAAGACCAAAGACGCCGAGGCCACATTTGTGAAGGCCATGAACGAGCGCGCTAAGAAGCTCGGCTGCACCGGTACGCTTTTTGAAAACCCGCATGGTCTGGACTTTGATGAGTGGGCTGGCGATATGCACTCAACCGCACACGACGTAGCGCTGATGATGCAGGAGGCCATGAAAAACGACACGATCCGCGAGGTCGTAGCGAGCGAGGATTCCTGGATCGAAGTCACGGGCGCCGACGGCACCGACCATTCGCATTCCATGGACACGCATAACTATTTGCTGGGCCAAGATGGCAACATCGGTGGCAAGACCGGCACCACCGACGACGCGGGCTATTGCTTTACGAGCGCCTACAACCGCGACGGCGACGAGATCTACACCGTTATTTTGAACTCCACCACCACCGATCAGCGCTTTACCGATACCGCCACCCTTGCCAACTGGTACTACGGCCACAAGGTGACGGTCGCAATCGCCAACACGCAGGAAAAGACCGCCAACGGCAACCCGCTTATGGCGCGCATTGGCCAAACCGACTGGACGGATAAGACAATCGACGCCACACTCGCCGATCCTACGGCGCAAGCGACCGTGTTTTCCCTTGCCGGCGAGGTGACCGAAAAGGTTAGCTACGACGATCTTTCGGGCACGGTGCATGTGGGCGACAAGGTGGGCAGCGTTACTCTCAAGCAGGACGGCACCAAAATCGCCGTTATGGACCTGGTTGCCGACGAGGAAGGTGCAGGGCCGAATCCCATTGAATGGCTGCTCGTGAAGCTCGATCGCTTGGGCCGCCGCATCGACAACCGCCCGCTCACAGCCGAGAGCGAGACCGTAGCCAAGGCACCCGAGGTGTAAGGTCGAAGAACAATACACTCGCTGAAAGGAGGCGTCCAACGGGGCGCCTCATTTTTTGAGGGTTCGAATCCCCAGTTAACATTCTCCTAATCAAAAAAGGGCCCTGAATGGGACCCTTCTTTCAATTCATACTGGCGGAGAGCTGGGGATGTCCGGGCATGCTACGCATGCCCTCCGGCTTCAAAGCCTGGCGGCTTTTCGCCCACGGGCTACAAACGCTTTCGCGTTTGCTTAACGCCCGTGCCCTCTCGGGTTCGAATCCCCAGCGCCCTTTCTCGATAATAAAAAAGGGCCCCCGATGGGACCCTTCTTTAAAGTTAAACTGGCGGAGAGCTGGGGATTCGAACCCCAGATGCCCTTTTGGGGCATACTCGCTTAGCAGGCGAGCACCTTCGGCCTCTCGGTCAGCTCTCCGTAACAGCCGTTCTATAGTAACCAAACAGTCGAGGATGGGCAAGAGGGAATTTGGAGCGATTCCATTTTTACCTTTCCCGCACCGCCTCCAACAAATAGTCGCGCATATACGGAATTGCAAACGAAACACAGCCATAGCCCGCAGGCTCAATCAACCCCGCATCGATGAGACGTTTACGATACGAGCCGACCTTGTTCGCCGGCAACCCCATCTTCTTGGCGATATCACCGTTGGCAATCTCATCACCCTCGCATTGAGCCATTGCCGCGAGATACTGAAACTGTCGCTCTGAAACCCTGCGCAGCGCCGGGGCAATCACCATAGCATTAAAGCTATCAAGAGCCGCTTGGATACCTTTACGCGCGGACCCTTCGTTCACGCTCTCCGCCCCGCTGCGCGCAGCAACCTGCCAAGCGTAATATCCGACCAACTGGACCATAAAGGGATAGCCTGCTGAAGCCTTTGTTAATAGCTCAGCGGCGTCTTCATCGAGCTCCTTGCCCGCTCGTCTCATTGTATCCTCAAGCGATCCACCGACTTCAAAATCGGAGAGACGAGTGAGTTCGATATGTTTTGCCCGCTGAAGGAAGGTAAGGGTATCATCAACCACCACGCCATCCACCGATGTTGGCAAGCCGGCGAATGCAAAAGCGACATTCGCCCCTTGGCGAATCAAAAGCTGCATCTCATTGCCCAGCTCGCGCATTTCCTCAGTTGAGGCATCCTGAATCTCGTCGAGCGTAATGAGCAGACCTCCGCGCTTCGCGGCATCGTACATTGCCTCGCCCAGATGAGATGCCGACTTCGATACCTCAACGGAGCCAAGGCTGACTCCTAGAATTGATGGGGAAATCGACATTGACTCAAGACGAACATTTCGCTGTAGAGCCTCGAGGATTCTACTGCAAAAACCGGCATTCGAGGCGACGTCAACAACCTCGAATCCTTTTTTTCGCGCAAGATCACCCAATGCATTGAGAAGCACCGTTTTACCTGTGCCTCGGACGCCCGAGATGCGCATGAGTCGATCGGGAGCACCAGGACCATTCTCAAGGGCCTCGGCAAAATCATCCAAAACAGCGTCACGTCCGATAAGCTCAGGCGGATTCATGCCCGCCGTTGGCTTAAAGGGATTAATGGCTTTCGACATTCGACCCTCCTCTGCTAGTTTTAACAACTTTAACAAAGTTTAGCAACTTTAGCAGAGTTTAACAGGTTTAGCAGACCTAGCCGCTTTTGACCTTACCGGTCCTGCTGGAGCCACCCACTTGAGCAAATACAAATGGCTCCATTCAATTTGTCGGCAACCTGCTCGATACAGTAATTCGTACTTTAATTCGCTACGACTTAATTCGTTATACCTTATCTATACGCAAATGTTCCCGGTACGCCGGCAGCAGTAGCCCCTTCGTTTTGTCGGCATGGTGAGCAAATGGGATGACAAGCGCGGTCCAGCCCTTCTATGCTGCCCCTACCCCAGCGAGCGGTTGAGGGAGCCGAGCTCATCGTTACCCATGGTGCGCCACATTTGATAGATGCAGCCGCGCGCCAAGAAAAAGAAGCCGTTGTCGACGAGTTGCACGGCGGCATCCGCGAGTTGATTGGTCACGGCGGGCACCGGCGGCAGCTCAAGACCTGCCTTGCGGATGGTCTCGACAGCCTCCTCAAACGTGGGCGGTTTGATGACGCCCATCTCGTTCATAAGGCCCTGCATTTCCTCCTGCGCACTGCCGCCCGACTCCTCGCCGCGCGGCACCAGGCGATAACATGCCAGCGCCAGCTCGAGCTGGTCGCAGTTCCAGTAGGCGAATGCCAGGCGATAGAACAGGTAACCGATCGAAGGCCGGTCGCTGGCAATGCGCAGGCCGTGACGCGCTACCTCGATAATCTCGTCATAACGCTCCAGGCGTGTTAGCACGTTAATCAGGGCAAAGTGAGACTGCATGGACGAGCGCGCCAAGTCGTAGAGACGGCGCACCTCGGGCAGCGCACGCTCAAAGTCCTCTTGTTCGGCGTAAAAGCTGCAAATCTCGTGCTGGGCAAAATACAGCGCATCGGGAGCGCGAAGGATACGCACGGAACGGTCCTCCTCCATCACCGGCAGCACCATGCGCACCAGCTGGTTGTCGCAGAACTGGGTCTGCACTGGGCCCGTCGCCAAAAGCTCAGCAACAGTACACTTGGCTTCCAGCTCCTCGACAAGGCGAGAAAAGCCCTCGAAAGCACCGGCTCGGTCAACTTTGGATTGCTCGCGCAGCTCGACGACACGGGCGACATACGGATCGTTGTCCTCCTCCATGACCTCAAGCTCGTCAGCCGTATCAGCGAGCAGCAGATCGCGAAGCGCAGGCGGCAATGGACGATGGTCATCGCGTGGTCGGGCGTGAACCTCTGCAGGCTCAATCATGTCCGGCGCATCTGCCTCATATGCCTCGAGCAAATGCTTGCAGGGCATGTCGTCCATATCCATGCTCTCAAGATCCTTGGCGACAGAAACGCAATCGGCCAGATAAGCCGCACGGCCAAAGGAGTACGTTTTAACAACGCGCTCGCCCTGCTCGCCGTCGGGAGCCGCAATCTGCACGTAGCAGCGCGTGATGCAAGCACCCGAAGCAAAGCAAGCCGCCGCGAGTGTAAGCGCAATACGCGCATCGTGCTCGGTGGCCCATGCTGCGCGCTTAGACTCATCTACCTCGCGCCAGGCGTCATCTTGAGCATCGTATTCGCGCCGCGGCATAGCATCGACAACCGTGCGGCCAAATCGCACCAGCATGATGCCCTCGGCGACGTTCGCTCGATAGGTGTAATCGAGCCGCGTGACCACGTTGAGCGCTTCTACGATACGTGCAAAGCGGGTGCGAACGTCCCACTCTCCACCCGGCTGGCACGCAACCGTCCCCGGCTTGGCCCACGGGTTGTCATTCGACAGCGTTTCGAGCAAGCGAGGAACGTCGTTTGTCGTCTTGCTGATATGCCATAGGTCGAAGAGCGAGCAGCCCTCAAAGCTTGGCGACGAGGCAACGGGGCCCAACCCTGCTCCAATACGCTCAAGGATGCCCGATAGGCGGTTCAGGCGGCACTCGACGGCAAGCAGGGTATCGATCTCGTCCTGGTCCAGCAGGCTACGGTCAAAATTGAGATAGAAGAGCCTCGAGCGATCGATGCGCGCCAGGCTCATTTCGGTTTTAGCCGCTATGGTGCGCAGGCGTGGCAGATTAACTTCGCCCATCAAAGCGGCGGCATAGCGCTCAATGCCACTTGGATTATCTGTATGGTCAATGCGGTAGAGCAACGTTTCAATTGCATCGGGCAGCGGCGTGGAATCAAAACCCAGCAGTACCTCAACCGGCTCGGGGAGTTTTACAAGTTTGATCTTGTCGACGGCATTTTTCATGCCCTCGTCGAGGCCGTCACCGTTTGCCGTGCTTGAGATGGAGTTTTCAGAATCGGCGAATATCACGTAACGCAAGAACATCGAGGCCATGAACTCGCCGTAGCGAAGGCTGCGCGTCGAATTCCACGTCTCGCGATCGGATTGTTCGCGCATGGTTCCTTCGGGAGAGCCGATGACTCGCGCCCGGGAGCGCATCGTCCCATCGGTACCCCTGACTGCAATCTCACCGATGTTGGAATCGGACTCGTCAAGAATCAGCTGCATGTCGGGATCGTCGGGCAGCGATACTTCGTTAACGGGACGGTCCACCTTATAGACCTCACCCGAAACGCTCACGTAGCCCAAAAGCGACACATGGCTTTTGCCGACGAATTCGACGACATAGCATGATTCATGCGGGTCCTCGCCAAAGAGCTTCCAAACCACGCCATACGAGCGTCCCGCAGGCTGCTCGGGCATGGCCGGAAAGCGCTTTTTGGGATCAAGAAACCTGAGCTTGTATGTCGGACGCTCTGCCACGAAATATCACCCTGATCGGTCGTCTAAAGAAAGAGCGCGCCACGGGCTCACCGAGGCGCATACTCGAAATCTTACACGAGTCGATGAGAAATAGTCCCCTTTGACCGAGGTTCGAATCCATGCGGTGTTTACGTAAAAGAAAAGCCCCCGTTGCCGGAGGCTTTCAATTTCGATTGGTGCGGCGTATAGGATTCGAACCTATGACGTTCTGATTCGTAGTCAGACCCTCTATCCAGCTGAGGTAACGCCGCGACTTGTTGATTATTATGCACATCGACTGAATAAATGTCAAGCATTTTTCGAAAAAAGTTATCAAATTTGATTTTTACTCATTTGACGCAGTCAATCGACTCGATACTTTCAAACACGGCAAAAGCAACTTCTCAAGTATATCGACATATAAGAAAAGCCTCCGTTACCGGAGGCTTTAAAGTTCAGTTGGTGCGGCGTATAGGATTCGAACCTATGACGTTCTGATTCGTAGTCAGACCCTCTATCCAGCTGAGGTAACGCCGCAGCGCAAGACATATAAAACCACTTTAGCTTATTGGAGTCAAGCACAATCTCAAACTTTTTTGTGGAACGCAGTTTTGTCATGCTGCTCCGCATATACCGCCGTTCCCCGTACGATCGATTGGCTTTTCGATCACGTCAAACTTAGCATCAAGTTCCCTCAGGAGCGATCTCACCCGCTGGGCACAATCATAATCGGCAAACGAGATGCTCAGCATGCGCGCGACCTGGTTGGAAGTCCCAACTCCATAGAAGTGCTCCAGCGCCACAAGTCCCTCGTGCGTCACAAAGGTCTCGACCACATGCGGCGACTCCTCAAAGCACCATTGGGTCAACGGTCCCTCGCTCGTCTGTCGAACCACTAGGCCACCCATGCCAGACGGCTCACACGTTACAAGCAGGTACTCCCCGCCCTCGTCGCTCTCAAACAAAACCACCCGATCATCAAACAGCTCCATCGCGTCCCCTTTCTCTCGCTCTTATTTAGCAAAAGCATAGCAGGTAGATGGCTGTATACAGAACAGTTGTTCGTGTGTTTTCTATTGAGCTGTCCGCACGGCATGGTATGGACCTGCGCACGAAATAGGGCGCCCCCGAAGGAGCGCCCTTGCATATCCCCTATGCAGCCAACTTACGCGACCGGCTCGATCTTCTCGAGACCACCCATGTAAGGACGCAGGACCTTGGGGATCGTGATGGTGCCGTCGGCGTTCTGGTAGTTCTCCAGAATGGCGGCCATGGTGCGGCCGGCCGGCAGGCCGGAACCGTTGAGAGTGTGCAGGTAGCGCGAACCCTTGAAGTTCTCGGGGTCGCGATACTTGATGTTGGCGCGGCGAGCCTGGAAGTCACCGCAGTTGGAGCAGGAGCTGATCTCCTTGTAGGCGTTGTAGCTCGGCAGCCAGACCTCGACGTCGTAGGTCTGACGGGCAGAGAAGCCCAAGTCGCCGGTGCACAGGCTAATCACGCGATACGGAAGGCCCAGCTGCTGCAGCAGGTACTCGGCCTCGGCGGTCATGCTCTCGAGCTCCTCGTCGGACTCCTCAGGCTTGGCAAACTTGACCATCTCGACCTTGTCGAACTCGTGCTGACGGATGATGCCGCGGGTGTCGCGACCGGCGGAACCGGCCTCCTCACGGAAGCAGGGGGTGAAGGCGGTGTAGCGGCGCGGCAGGGTGTCGGCATCGAGGACCTCGCCGGCGTGCAGGTTGGTGAGCACGACCTCGGCGGTGGGGATCAGGAAGTTGTCACCCGAGACGTGATAGGCGTCGTCCTCGAACTTGGGCAGCTGACCCGTGCCAAACATGGTCTGACGCTTGACGACGATGGGCGGCCACCACTCCTTAAAACCACGGCTGGTGTGCGTATCGAGGAAGAAGTTGATGAGGGCACGCTCCAGGCGGGCGCCGGCGCCACCGAGAACGGTGAAACGGCTGCCGGAGAGCTTGTTGCCGCGCTCGAAGTCGAGGATGTCCAGATCGGTGCCCAGATCCCAGTGCGGCTTAAAGTCGAAGTCGAACTCGCGCGGGGTGCCCCAACGACGGCGCTCAACGTTCTCGTCCTCGTCTTTGCCGTACGGCGTGGCCTCGCAAGGAATGTTGGGCAGGTGAGCCATGAAGTCGTACTGCTCCTGCTCGAGAGCAGTACGGCGCTCGGCCAGACCGTCAATCTTCTCGTTGACGGCGCGCACGGCCTCCTTGGCGGCCTCGGCCTCGTCCTTCTTGCCCTCCTTCATCAGGGCGCCGATCTTCTTGGACTCGGCATTGCGCGTAGCCTGGAGCTCCTCGACCTCGGTGATGACGGCACGACGCTCGTCGTCGAGCTCAAAGAACTTCTCGCGATCCCAAGACGTCTGGCGGTTAGCCATGGCGACATCGATGGCATCGGGGTTCTCGCGAACAAACTTGATATCAAGCATTAGATCCTCCGGCGATATACATTCCATTTAGGTTGCAACCTTGTACATGTATGGGCAAGTATATACTTATGAGCGTTTACGACCCAACTCAACTACGCAAGAAGGCACCCAATGGACGCAGTTTTTTCCTTTTTGTTTGGCACCCGCACCGGTTTTGCCATCCTTTTCGCCGGCGGCATCCTGTTATTTGCGATTCTTGCCTTTGTAATGGAGAAGCGTACCCATAAGATGTACGTCGACCGCGGACCCAAGTCCGAGGATGAGGAAGACAGCTTCTGGGACTAACCTGCCAAAAAGGGACAGGTTTATTTTGGTCGGTTTTATCTGGGCAAACGCAAGCGCCCCGCAACTGGAATTGAGCCAGTTGCGGGGCGCTTTTCGCACATACGACAAAACCGCAGGAAAAACCTGCCAAAATAAACCTGTCCCTAAATGGCAGGTTTTACTGGAGAGTTGCGTCGATTGCCTTGACCAGGGCACTGCGCATGCCGGCGTCCTCGAGCGCAACGACGCCCTTGATGGTGGCACCACCGGGCGAGCATACGGCATCCTTCACCGCCGCAGGATGCTGGCCAGTTGCAAGCTGCAGCTTTGCCGTACCCAGCACCATCTGGCTCACAATGCGATAGGCATCGGCACGCGGGATACCGTGCTTGACCGCTGCATCGCCCAGGGCCTCGATTGCCATGGCGACAAATGCCGGAGCGCAACCACCCACCGTGCCGCCCACAAACAGCAGGCTCGTATCGAGCTCGACGACGGTGCCAAGCTTACCGAGCAGGTCGAGCACAACAGCACGCTGCTCGTCGCTGAGCGTAGAGGATTTCTCGCAGGCGATGACGCCCTCGCCCACCGAAACCGGCGTGTTGGGCACCGTCGAGATGTGCGCGACACCCGGCAGGACCTGCTCCCACTTGGCACTGTCCCAGGTCCAGGCAACCGACAGAACGACCTTTTTGGCAAGAGCATCCTTGAGCGGGACGAATACCTTCTCGATCATGTACGGTTTGACCGCAGCGACCACGATATCGGATGCGGCGACAACCTCGGCGGCATCGTGGCAGGCGACCATGCCGCGCGCCTCGCAGCGCTCAACCAGTGCGTCGTAGCGACCCGCGCAGGCGCACATGTCGCTCGCAGCTACACCGGCAGCGATCCAGCCATCGGCCATAGCGCTCGCCATATTGCCAAAACCGACAAATCCAATCTTCATATCGCATAGTCCTTTCAGACACATTCCTCAAAACGAAAGGTATTGTCCCACGCCATTGTTTCGTATTGCCGACCTATTTGTGATACGGCTCCCCTCCGGTGGCCTTTGGGGCCCGGGTGAATTTGTCTCGAGC